>NZ_CP051627.1:2428888-2732500 GCF_023208015.1 Thermobifida alba
GGCCAGGTCCGGGAAGGTGCTGGACTCGTGGTCGCCCTTGGCCGGCAGCAGGGCGGTGGCCTCCGGTTCGAAGACGTAGACGCCGGCGTTGATCCAGAACGGCAGCAGCGGGCTCTGCGTGAACCCCTCGATCAGGCCGCTGTCGGTGACGTCCACGATGCCCCAGCTGGTGCGGTACTGGGCCAGCGCCAGGGTGATGAGGCCGCCCCTGGCACGGTGGTAGGCGGTGAACTCGTCGAGGGGGAACCAGGTCAGCACGTCCCCGTTGAGGGCGAAGTAGGGGGCTTCGGCGTCCTTGAGCCCGGACGCCGCGAACCGCAGCGCGCCGCCGCGGCCCAGCGGCTCGTCCTCCACCAGGAGGCTGATCGCGGGGTGGTCCCGCCCGGAGAGGTGGTCGCGCAGCACCTCCGCCTTGTAGCCGCAGGAGACCACCACGTGTTCGACCCCGTGCCGGGCCAGCCATTCCAGCTGGTAGTCGATGATCGGTCGGTCGGCGACCTCGACCATGGCCTTGGGGCGGGTGTCGGTGTAGGGGCGCAGCCGGGTGGCCTGCCCCCCGGCGAGGATGACGGCCTGTCGGATGGGTTCGCTGGAACGACTCATGAGCGGACCATAGCAGGGCCTACCCCCGCTTTCCCGGAGGAATTCCACCCCGCTTCCGCCGGCGTCCGCCGGACCGTTCAGCGCTGGGTGATCTCCGCGTAGGCCGCGCGCAGGTCGGCGCTGGTGATCGTGGTCAGGTCGGCGGTGCCGGCGTTCTCCCCGAGGCTCTCGGCGACCCGCAGGTCGCGGTGGGAGCACGCCTTCTCGAACAGCGACCGGGCGAAGCGGCCGTTGCCCAGCTCGTCGATCCACCCCGCCTCGCAGACGTAGCCGAAGACGCGCTCCAGGTCGGCGCGGGCGCCCTCGTCGAAGGAGTCGCCGGTGCGCGCGGCCGTCCGCTCCGCGATCTCGGTGAGCTCCTGCGGCGTGTAGCTGGGGAAGGCCACCCGCACGTTGAACCGCGAGGACAGCCCGGCGTTGCTGCCGAGGAAGCGGTCCATGTCCGCCGGGTACCCGGCCAGCACGACCACCAGCCGGTCGCGGTCGTCCTCGGCCCGCTTGAGCAGGGTCTGCACGGCCTCGGCACCGAACGCGTCGCCGCCGCTGTAGCCGGGGTTGACCAGCGAGTACGCCTCGTCGATGAACAGCACCCCGCCCAGGGCCCGGTCCACCAGCTTGTTGGTCTTGATGGCGGTGGCGCCCAGGTGTTCGCCGACCAGGTCGGCGCGGCCCGCCTCGACCACGTCGGCCCGGTTGAGCAGGCCCAGGGCCGCGAAGACGCGGCCCAGGATGCGGGCGACCGTGGTCTTGCCGGTTCCGGGCGGCCCCACGAAGACGAAGTGCCGCATCGGCGCCTGCGCGCGCAGCCCCTGCCCCTCGCGCAGCCGGGCGACCCGCAACTGCGCGGCGATGGCGCGGACCTGCTGTTTGACCGGCTCCAGACCGACCATCGCGTCCAGTTCGGCCAGCGCCTCGGCGAGGTCGGGGGCCGGGGCGAAGCCGGGCAGCCGCTCGGTCAGCGACTCGCAGGCGGCGGCGATGTCGACGGCGCGCACCGTGACCAGCTCCGCGGCCTCGGGCCGCCTGCCGGAGGAGTCCCGGGTGACCACCCGCACGTCGCGGGCCTCGGCGGCCTTCTCCACCAGGGAGCGGGCGAAGCGGCCGTTGCCGAGCTCGTCGACGACCCCGTGCCGGACCACCTGGTCCAGCCTGCTGCGCAGCTCCGCGGCGGCGGAGGCGTCCAGGACGTCGCCGCGCTGCTCGAACAGCGACTCGGCGATGCGGCGCAGTTCGTCGGCGGTGTAGCTGGGGAAGCTGATCCGGGTGGCGAACCGGGAGGCCAGCCCCGGGTTGGAGGCCAGGAAGCGGTCCATCTCGGCCTCGTATCCGGCGAGGATGACGACCAGCCGGTCGCGGTCGTCCTCGGCCCGCTTGAGCAGGGTCTGCACGGCCTCGGCGCCGAACCGGTCGGGCTGCCCGTCCCCCTCGTTGACCAGCGAGTACGCCTCGTCGATGAACAGCACCCCGCCCAGGGCCCGGTCCACCAGCTCGTTGGTCTTGATGGCGGTGGCGCCCAGGTACTCCCCCACCAGGTCGGCGCGCTGGGCCTCCACCACGCGCGCCGTCGGCAGCAGCCCGAAGGAGTGGAAGATCGTGGCCAGGGTGCGCGCGACGCTGGTCTTGCCGGTACCGGGCGGTCCGGAGAACACCAGGTGGCGCAGCGGCTTGTCGACGCTGTATCCGGCGTCGGCGCGCAGCCGGGCCGCCTCGATGGCGGCGGCGATCGCACGGACCTGCTGTTTGACCGGCTCCAGGCCGATCATGCCCTCCAGCCGGGCCAGCGCCTCGGTCACCGGAACCGGTTCCTCGGCGGGAGCCTGCGGCGCGCCCGCGCCGCCTCCCCCGCTGCGGGCACGCGACCGCTGCGCGGCGGAGGGGGCGGGAGCCGCGGCGGGGGCGCGGTCCCCCTGCCGGTAGCGGCTCAGCTCCCGGGTGAGCCGGCGGGCGGCCACGACCCGCCACAGCAGGGTCGCTCCCGTCGCCAGGACCAGCGCCGCGCCCCCCGCTCCCGCCGGGACGGCCGGGACGACCATGTGGGCCAGCGCGACGCCGAAGCCGACGATCAGTCCGCCCAGCAGGGCCAGCAGGGTGGTGTGCCACATCGGGAACACGGTGTTGCGGGCGGCGGCGAACGCGACCGGCAGCGGCAGCAGCGGCACCAGCAGCAGGACGGGGTCGCCGTGCAGCGGGATGGACAGCAGCAGGTGGGCGAGCACGGTCCAGCCCACGCAGACCGCGGCGACGGCCACCGCCGCGGCGGAGTGCATCAGCGCGGCGAACAGCCCGAGCAGTAGGACCGTCCCCGTGACGGCCAGCCACACCGGGAACTGCCCGACGAACGCCACGACCGCGGCGGCGGCGACCGCTCCCAGCCCGACGAGCAGCCGGGTGCGCAGCGGGACGCGGCGGTAGACGGAACGGAGGCGTTCCGTGGAGACCGTCCTGGGTCGCTGTGCGGCTCGGGGTTCGGTCTGGCGCCCCATCGCTGCCCCTTTCGCGATATGCCCCTGTGCGCCCTGCTTCGCGGACACTCGTACCGGGTCGCGTTCCATACTGCCGCTTGCGGCGGGTATTTCGTAGGCGGCGCCGCGCGTGTCGCGGCCCGGCGTCGTCCGCGCCCGGTGCCGCCGGCCTCACTCCAGGAGGCTCAGCTGGCCGTCCTCGGCGGGGGGCCGCGGCACGCGCAGGTGCCGCCAGCGCGGCAGGCGGTCCAGGTAGGACCAGGACATCCGGTGGTGGGGGGTGGGGCCGTGCTCGGCGAGCGCGGCCCGGTGGGTCGGCGAGGGGTAGCCCGCGCCGGTGGCGAACCCGTAGCCGGGGTGCTCGGCGTCCAGCTCCGCCATCAGCGTGTCCCGGCGCACCTTGGCGAGCACCGACGCCGCGGCGACGCTGACACAGGTCAGATCGGCTTTGACCCGGGTGTGGACCGTCCAGGGGGCGCCGAGGTAGTCGTGCCTGCCGTCCAGGATGATCGCGTCGGGGCGTGCGGACAGGGCCTCCAGGGCGCGGTTGGCCGCCAGGCGCAGCGCCTCGGTCATGCCGAGTGCGTCGATCTCCGCCGGGGTGGCCTGGCCGAACGCGTGGTCGCGGACCCAGGCGCGGACCTGCTCGGCCATGACGGTGCGGCGCCGGGGGGTGAGCCGCTTGGAGTCGGTGAGCCCCTCGGGGGGCGGTGAGCCGTCGGCGACCGCCGCGCACACCAGGACGGGTCCGGCCCAGGCGCCCCGCCCCACCTCGTCGACTCCCGCGACCACCCGCGCCCCGGCCGCGGCGAGTCCGCGCTCCAGGTCGTAGGTGGGCGGGGGGATGGTTGCCGATGCCTTCGCCATTTGGCCAAGGGTAGCGGGAATCCGCGCTACCGCACGGTATCGCGCCGTGGGGTTCCGAGGTTCCCCTATCCTTGGGAGGGATTCGGGCCTCCGCCGCGCGGACCGCCGTCCGGCTGCCGCGCCCGCGGGAGTGTCGGGCCCGCACGTCCGTTTCCAAGCGTCTCTTCGTCCGTTGGGGGCTGCCTCCTCATGTCCGCCGCCACTCCCGAGCCCACTGGATCCGCACCGCAGGGTGGACAGCCAGGGACCGGGGAGGAATCGGTCGCCAAACTGATCTCCATCGCGCCCAAGCCGACCCTCGCGCAGCGGCTCATCTCCTGGGCCTCCCGTCCCCCGGGGACGCTCTACCTGCCTAGTTGCGTCATCGTCGCCCTGGTGCTGCTGTACGAGGACAGCGTGCCCGGCGGCCACCTGACCAGCTTCGTCCTCGGCCTGGGCGGGGGCGCGTTCCTCGCCACCATGGGCGCGCTGCGTCTGGGCATCGCGATGACCGTGGCCCGGCCCATGATCCGCTACTACTGGCTGCGCTGGATCACCCCGCCGCTGGTCGCGCTCGTGACCGTCGTGCTGTCGCTGGCCGACGTGCCGTTGCAGGCCCGGGTCGACGCCTCAGCCGTCGACCTGCTGCAACTGCGGAAGACCTCCGACGCCTCCACCGTGCTGCTGCCCGAGGAGCGGTGGACGGGCTTCTACCCGATCAGCGAGGTCACCGAACGCGAAGGGGTGACGCTGTTCACGGTGGAGGACGCCGGGGTCCTCAAGAAGTCGGGGCTGGCCTACAGCCCCGAGGAGCTGCCGACCGACGTGTTCGTGCCCGGCCACGGCAACCTGGTCTACGAGCACATCACGGGCGACTGGTACTCCTGGACCGACTACTGACCGGCCGCGGGCCGAAACGACGCCGCAGGGGGGCCGTCCACGTGGACGGCCCCCCTGTCGGGTGTTGCGGTCGGGTCAGGAGCCCTGCTGCTCCCGCAGCCACTGCTGGTACTGGGCCACCGAGGCGGGTGCGCCCTCCTGCGCCTGCTGTGCCGTGTCCGCCTCCGCGGTCCGGCCGCCGGAGAGGCCGCCCAGGCCGCGCGGACGGCGCTGGTCGGTGAGCCCCGGCAGGAGCTGGGCGAGCAGGAGCGTGGACAGCGCCGAGGCGTCCCCCGAGCCGGAGTCGGTGCGCACCACCACCGGCTTGGGGGCCCGCTCGGCGAGCTTGGCGCCCACGTCCAGGCGGCGGCGGGCCAGCTCGTAGCGGAGCATCGCCCGGTTGTCCCGGTAGGCGGTGGCGAGCCGCCGCTGGGCGGTGGCCTCGTGGGTGGCGGCCACCAGGTTGGTGCGGCCGCGCGTCTCGATCTCGTAGCGCACGCGCTGCGCCTCGGTCTCCTGCTCCTCCAGCATCTGCGCCACGTCCTGGCGGGCCCGGTTCAGGGCCGCGTTGACCTCGACGATCTTGGCGTCCCGGGTCTTCTTGGACCGTTCGATGTCCATCAGGAGCGTGTCGATGCGGCGCTTGCGGGTCAGCTCCCACTCCTGTTCGTAGGCGACCAGCTCCTTGGCGACCCGCTCCCGGGTGGACAGGTGCTGCTGGTACTGGTTGGGCAGCTGCACGTCGGGGATGTTGCACCCCATGATCTGCACGCCGTACCGGCTGAGCTGGCGGTTCAGCAGTTCCTGCATGTCCGCCACGTCGGAGCCGCGCAGGTCGTAGGCGTTCTCGGTCTGCACCCGGCGGCTGCGCTGGCGGATGGCGTCCTGCACCGCGTTGGACAGCACCAGGTCGAAGTTGCTGGCGCCGATGGTGCGTACGAACGCGACCGCGTTGGTGATGCGGAACTTCAGGAAGAACTCGATCGACTTGAGCGGCACGTTCTCCTTGGTGGGGCAGGCCAGCACGGGCGCGTTGTAGGGGATCTCGGTGGAGGTGTCGACGACGAAGTCGACCCTGGTCCAGGGGTGCCACAGGTAGTGGCGTCCCGGCCCCAGCTCGGAGACGATGGCTCCGAACTTGGTGAGCACGCCGGTGGTGCCCTGCTCGATCTCCACGATGGAGGAGCGCCACCACCACAGCAGGGCGAGCGCGATCGAGGCGACCCCGAGGAGCAGGGCGGGGATCGCGATGGCGGTCCCGACCAGCCCTCCGGTGGCCAGCACCGCCACGAGCGCCAGCAGGATCAGGTAGAGGCCGACCCACACCAGGGTCATCCACTTCAGTCCCCGGCTGTCGCGGGGGATGACGACGGGGACCAGGGAGCCCTGGTCGCCGCCGCGCAGCAGGCGGGCGATGTCGCCCCAGGAAGCGAGCGACTCCTTGATGGTGGAGTTGCCGCGGCCGGTCGGTTGGCTCATCACTGGCCTCCCCACGGGTGGGACTCGGGCTGCTCCGCGCCCGGCTCGGCGACGGACTGGCGGATCTCCTCGACCCGGTCGGCTCCCGGATCGGAGGCGCCGGGGTCGGGCTGGACGGCCTCGGCGGTGTCCTGTTCGCCCAGGAGCGCGACGATCTCGGGCTCGCGGGCGGCGATGCGCTCCTCGATCTCGGCGAGGCGCACGCGGATGGCCGCGATGTCCTCCTCGGAGAAGAGCACCTGGTCGGCGCCGCCGATGAGCTGCTGGGCCACCTGGAGGAAGTCGATGGCGGTCTCCCCGTCCCCGATCTGCACCAGCTGCGGCAGGCTGTCGGCGACCGCCTCCAGCTTGTCCAGCAGGTCCTGCTGGAAGCGGTAGTTGAGGATCTCGGGGGCTTCGGCCGCGCTGACCGCGCGGATGTCCAGGGCCTGCGCCTCCAGCAGCGCGGCGTTGGCCTGCGCGGTGCTCTCGGCCTCGACGAACCGCTGGCGGGCCAGGGCGCGGGCGCGGTTGGTCTCGCGTTCCAGGGCGGTGTCCATCTGCGCCTGGTACTGGGCGATGTCGGCCTGGATCGCGGAGAGGGTCTCGGTGAGGGAGGCGAGCTCCTTGTTGAGGTCGCCCTCGTTCTGCTCCTTGCGCAGCTGGAGCTGGTACTCGTAGGTGTAGGCCTCCTTGGCCACCCGCACCATCTCGGGGGCGGCCAGGTCCATGCGGTACTCCTGGCTGGACGGCTCGGCGTGGGTGATGTTGGCGTTGGTCAGCCGCACCGCGGGCAGGAACTGCTGGTTGAGCTGGTCCAGCAGGCGGGCGGTGTTCTCGCCCACCAGGTCGTAGATCTCCGAGGCCTGCTGCTCGTAGATGAGGCTGCGGGTGGTCTCGCTGATGGCGTTGTTGAGCTTGTCCTGGAATCCCTGCACCGCGCCCAGGGTGAAGACGAACTCGACGGGGTCCTCGATGCGGAACTGGAGGAACAGGTCGACCGACGCCTTGACGCCGCTCTTGGTGGGGGCCTCGCGGATGGGGGCGTTGAAGGGGTACTCCCGGGTCGTGTTGACGATGTAGGAGACCCGCTTCCACGGGTTGAACAGGGTGACCCGGCCGGGGCCGACGATCTGCTCCAGCTTTCCGAACTTGCTGATCAGCGCCACGCAGCCGTCGGGGACCATGACCATGCCCTGGCGCCACCAGCTGAAGGCGCCGATGGCGACGACCAGCAGCCAGTAGTGCGGGCCGAAGAGGACCAGGGTGGCGCCCGGGATGGCCAGGGTGACCAGGGAGCCCACCAGGCCCAGCACGACGAGCAGGATCACGGGCAGCATCGCGCTCGCGGTGCGGCCGCGCGGGATCACCATCGGGCAGATGACGTGGACCGGGCCGTCGGGGCCGGACTCGTACCGGCTCCGGTTGAGTGCCTCACCCGCGTTGGCCAGGGAGGTGGTCTGCTGTTCGATCCGGGTTCCCACGGAGGCGCCCTGGTCGCGGGCGGCCAGGAAGTCTCCCGGATCGAGTCCGAACTGGTCCGCCGCCTGGTTGACGGCGTCGCCGAGCGCTTGGCGCGGATCGGCCCCTTGGGCTATCGCGCTCGCGGCCCCGCGCACTGTTTGCGCGAAGGACATGGGCGAGGACTCCTTTCGCTCAGTTGGGGACGTGCTTTTTCGGACGCGGTCCGCCTCCTCACGGTTCCGCTGTTCTGTCGGTAGGTCTGGAATCCTGCCACGTAGTTGCGGTTGATCGGGGCACGGGAAAACGACCGTCCGATAACGCCTCTGCTTCCTTCCGGGACGGACGTGGAAACACGCGGTCGCGCCGCCCCGGCCGTCCGCGTCCTCCGGTTCGACCGTGGCCGCGCCAGCCAGTCACGCAACTGCTCGTCGTCACTGAGGCTGATCAACTGCACCAGCCCCCGTTGTCGCGGTGGTCCGGGGCGCCCAGCAGATGGTCCTGCCAGTCCTCGGCGTACTCCCGCAACGCATCGACCATCTCCGTGAGCGCCTCGTCAAGGGTCGCGCCGTCCGCGGCGATCGGCAGCCCCGGAACGAGGACGGACCACCCCCTGCTCCGTGGACCACCTGAGCACGGGCGGGAGTCACGGTCGCGAGGTGGTGCCGCAGGCGTTCCCCGTCGACGACCGCGGCGCGCACCGTGTCGCGGCGCACCGTGGCCGCACGGCCCTGTTCCGCCGCGTCGAGGAGCGCTTCGCAGTGTCTGCGTGCCTCTGTGCGGCTGTCGCGGCGAACGGAAAGCATGAGACCCCCTGTCTTCACCCCAAGAATGCCGCTGCGGGGCGGGTGCGTCGAGTACTCGACGCACCCGCCCCGCAGCGAGCGGTCCCGGTCGGCGGCAGGGGAGGGGGCGACCCGTGGTCGCCCCCTCCCCTGGACGCGGGTGGCGCGCGGACGCGCCCGGGGTCAGCTGCAGCCGCTGGTGGAGCCGCAGCCCTCGCAGACGTAGCAGCTGCCGGACGGCCGCATCTTGGTGCCGCAGCTCACGCAGAGCGGCGCGTCGGTGCTGAAGCCCTGCCGGGCCTCGGCCGACTCCACCGTCGTACGGGGCTCGGACTCCCGGGGGACGGCGAGCGCGTCGGCTCCGCTCTCGGCGACCGGGGCGGACTGGGCGTAGGTGACCACCTGGGCGGCGACCTGCGCGGGGTCCTCGCCGGCGGCCTGGGCGGCGCGCTCCTCGGCGGAGAGCACGCCCAGCGCCGCGCGCTCCTCGTAGGGCAGGTAGTCCAGGGCCAGGCGGCGGAAGATGTAGTCCACCACCGACTGCGCCATCCGGATGTCGGGGTCGTCGGTCATCCCGGCCGGTTCGAAGCGCATGTTGGTGAACTTCTCCACGTAGGTCTCCAGCGGCACCCCGTACTGCAGGGCGATGGAGATCGCGATGGAGAAGGCGTCCATGATCCCGGCCAGGGTGGACCCCTGCTTGCCGAGCTTGAGGAACACCTCGCCCAGGCCGTCGTCGGGGTAGGAGCCCGCGGTGATGTAGCCCTCGGCCCCGCCGACGGTGAAGGAGACGGTCTGGCTGGGGCGCCGCTTGGGCAGCCGACGCCGCACCGGGCGCCGGACCTCGACGGTGCGGGGCGCCTGCTCGGCCTTCTCCCCCTCCTCCTTCTTCACGGTGGACAGCGGCTGGCCGACCTTGCAGTTGTCCCGGTAGACCGCCAGCGCCTTGAGGCCCTTCTTCCAGCCCTCGAAGTAGAGGCGCTCGAAGTCCTCGACCGTGGCCTCCTCGGGCACGTTGACGGTCTTGGAGACCGCGCCGGACAGGAACGGCTGGACCGCCGCCATCATGTCCACGTGTCCCATGGGCCGGATGTAGCGCTGGCCCGTGGCGCAGTCGAAGACCTCGTAGTGCTCCGGACGCAGCCCGGGCGCGTCGATCACGTGCCCGTGCTCGGCCACGTGGTTGACGATGGCCTCGATCTGCTCCTCGTGGTAGCCGAGGGTGCGCAGGGCCCGCGGGATGCCCTGGTTGACGATCTGCATGGACCCGCCGCCCACCAGCTTCTTGACCTTGACCAGGGAGAAGTCGGGCTCGATACCGGTGGTGTCGCAGTCGAGCATGAAGGAGATGGTCCCGGTGGGGGCGAGCAGGCTCGCCTGGGCGTTGCGCCAGCCGTTGCGCTCCCCGATCTCCAGGCACTCCTGCCAGGCCCGGGTGGCGGCGGCGTGGATCGGCTTCTCCATCTCGCCGACGGTGCGCAGCGCGTCGTTGGCCGCGGCGTGCTTGCGCATGACCCGCTTGTGGGCCTCGGCGTTCTTGGCGTAGCCCTCGTAGGCGCCGACCACCCCGGCCAGTTCGGCGCTGCGCCGGTAGGCGACACCGGTCATGAGCGAGGTGACGGCGGCCGCCACGGCGCGTCCGCCGTCGGAGTCGTAGGCGTGGCCGGTGGCCATGAGCAGCGCGCCCAGGTTGGTGTAGCCGATACCGAGCTGCCGGAAGGCGCGCGTGGTCTCGCCGATCTTCTCGGTGGGGAAGTCGGCGAAGGTGATGGAGATGTCCATCGCCGTGATGACCAGCTCGGTGAGCCGCTCGAACTCCTCGACGCGGAAGGAGCCGTCGTCGTCGAGGAACTTCATCAGGTTGATGGAGGCCAGGTTGCAGGAGGAGTTGTCCAGGTGGACGTACTCCGAGCAGGGGTTGCTGGCGGTGATCCGGCCGCTCTCCGGGGTGGTGTGCCAGTCGTTGATGGTGTCGTCGTACTGGATGCCCGGGTCGGCGCACTCCCAGGCGGCCCGGGCCATCTTGTGGAACAGCTCCTTGGCCCGGACCGTGGCCACGGTCTCCCCGGTGGTGCGGGCGACCAGGCCGAAGTCGGAGTCGTTCTCCACGGCGCGCATGAACTCGTCGGAGACCCGCACGGAGTTGTTGGCGTTCTGGTACTGGACGCTGACGATGTCGGCGCCGCCCAGGTCGACGTCGAAGCCGGCGTCGCGCAGCGCGCGGATCTTGCGCTCCTCGCGCGCCTTGCACTCGACGAACTCCTCGATGTCGGGGTGGTCCACGTCGAGGACGACCATCTTGGCGGCGCGCCGGGTGGCGCCGCCGGACTTGATCGTCCCGGCGGAGGCGTCGGCGCCGCGCATGAAGGAGACCGGGCCGGAGGCGGTGCCGCCGGAGGAGAGCAGCTCCTTGCTGGAGCGGATGCGCGAGAGGTTCACGCCCGCGCCGGAGCCGCCCTTGAAGATGATCCCCTCTTCCTTGTACCAGTCGAGGATCGACTCCATGGTGTCGTCCACCGACAGGATGAAGCAGGCGGAGACCTGCGCCTTCGACGAGGTGCCGACGTTGAACCAGACGGGGGAGTTGAAGCTGAACATCTGGTGGACGAGGGCGTACTTGAGCTCGTGGTCGAAGATCTCGGCGTCCTCGTCGGAGGCGAAGTAGCCGTGCTCGCGGCCGGTCGCGGTGTAGGTGTTGACGACCCGGTCGATGAGCTGCTTGAGGCTCCACTCGCGCTGCGGGGTGCCCAGCGCGCCGCGGAAGTACTTGCTGGCCACGATCTGGGTGGCGTTCATCGACCAGCTCGTGGGGAACTCGACCCCGTTCTGCTGGAAGTTGACCGAGCCGTCGCGCCAGTTCGTCATGACGACGTCGCGGCGCTCCCACTCGACGGTGTCGTAGGGGTGGACTCCGGGAGTGGTGAAGACGCGCTGGATCCTCACCCCCTTGCGGGATTTCCTGCTTTTGCGCGTGGCAGAGCCGCTCGCCGTCTCGGTCATCTCGCTTCGCTCCCCCTCTGGTGGAAGGTGTACCCGATGGTGGTCGCCGTCGCCCGCGCCGTGGCCGACGGCGGCACCGCTGCGTGTCTGTGGTCTGCGGGGACGCCGTGGCGGCGTCGGTGGGTCAGTTCTGCGGCGCGGTGCGCTCCGCCCTCAGCTCCGCGATCTCCTGTTCGAAGTCCTCCAGGGACTCGAAGCTGCGGTAGACGCTCGCGAAGCGCAGGTAGGCGACCTCGTCCAGGTCGCGCAGGGGCCCGAGGATGGCCAGCCCGATCTCGTGGGAGGGGACCTCGGCGGCCCCGCGGCTGCGGATGGCCTCCTCGACCCGCTGTCCGAGGACGGCGAGGGCGTCCTCGGTGACCGGACGGCCCTGGCAGGCCCGGCGGACCCCGGCGATGATCTTGCTGCGGGAGAAGGGCTCGGTGACGCCCGACCGCTTGGCGACCATGAGCAGCACGGTCTCCTGGGTGGTGAACCTCCGCTCACAGGCCGGGCAGGAGCGGCGGCGTCGGATCGCCGCGCCTTCCTCGGCGGCGCGGCTGTCGATCACCCGGGTGTCCTGGTTCTGGCAGAAGGGGCAGCGCACCGATCTTCTTCCTTCCCAGGTCGACACCGGACAACCACAATTTGTGGATGGTTTCACCCACACAGACACCAGATTTAGTGGTCGCTAACCTACGGCGACGGAGTCCCGGGCGCAACTCGGGCCGTTTCCCCCCGGCGTGTCGCCACTCACGGTCACCGGCTCGCAGACGGAGCGTGGCTGAGGGTGTCCGCGGCGGCGCGGGCGGAGGAGGGCGCGGGCTCTTCAGTGTGCGGGCAGCAGGAGCTCCTGGCCTGGTTCGAGGACCGGCCCGGTCAGTCCGTTGAGTTCGACGATCTCGTCCACGGTCTTGCGCGGGTCCTCGGAGGGGCGGACCCGCTCGGCGATCTCCCAGAGCGTGTCCCCCTCGTTGACGACGACGGTGTGGGACCGCTCCGGCAGGTGGAGGAAGTTCTCGGTGGAGGCGTCCGCGGTGGAGGCCCCCAGGGTCACGAGGGTCACCGCGAGGAGGCCGCACCCCGCCGCGGCCGCCGTGCCGAGCAGGCAGCACAGGACGATCCGGCCCCGCCTGGTCAGCCGGGGCGGTCCGGCGGGGACGGGCCGGGGCCGGCGGCGGCCGGGGACGGCCGTCTCCCGCCGACCGGTCGGCGCGGAGTCGGGGGTCCACTCCGGGACCTCCTGGGACCAGTCGTAGGGATCGGCCCCTGGGCCGCCGCGGGTCGCATCCGCATCGCCCGCGGATCGGCGGGGGGCGCGGACAGCGGCGGATGGCGTGGGGGCATACGGCAGCGCGGTCTGGGACATCGTCCTCCCCTTCGAACCTCCGCCCACCAGAACTGGCGTTCGATTACTACCGCATTCCGGGAAATTTTTCAGCACCATCTCGAACGTTTGTTTGATATTGCCTTGTGCAAGGACTAACGTGGACTGTGTTTCGCTCCGGTAGAGCACTGGTGTCGGTCGTGTCACACCGCCGCCCTCAACCACTCGGAACGAGCATCGACGTCACAGCAAGCCGACAGTCCACAACCGAGGACACCGACCGCCGAGGAGGCCGGACGTGCCGGAGGAGAACCACGGAGGGCAGAAGCCCCGTGCGGAGGAGAGTTCCGTCTCCGCACTCCGCCCGGTCCGCACGGATGACTCCGTGGGGACCTCCACCAAGGGGACGGACGCCGCTCCGACACTCACCGAACGCCAGCGGAGTGTCCTGAACGTCATCCACCGCTACGTGCGTGAGCGGGGATATCCGCCGTCGATCCGGGAGATCGGTGACGCGGTGGGACTGTCCAGCCCCTCAAGTGTCGCGCACCAGTTGAAGGTGTTGCAACGCAAGGGCTACCTTCACCGCGACCAGAATCGCCCAAGGGCGGTGGAAATTCGCATTCCGGACCAAACCCCCGTCCACTCCCGGAACGGTCTCGGCGGCGTGGCGGGGACGGGCTCCCCCGACACGGTCGGCATCCCGCTGCTGGGCCGCATCGCGGCGGGCGGTCCGATCCTGGCCGAGGAGTACGTCGAGGACGTCCTCCCCCTGCCCCGCCAGCTCGTCGGCGAGGGCCCGCTGTTCATGCTCACCGTCGTGGGCGACTCGATGGTCGACGCCGCCATCACCGACGGCGACCTGGTGGTGGTCCGCCAGCAGCCCGACGCCAACAACGGCGACATCGTGGCCGCGCTGCTGGGCGACGAGGCCACCGTCAAGGTGTTCAAGCGTGACGGAGAACACGTGTGGCTGCTCCCCAGGAACAGCGCCTACGAACCGATCAACGGCGATTCCGCGACCATCCTGGGCAAGGTCGTCACCGTACTCCGCAAGGTATAACGACTTCGCCTCGTTTCGGTACGGTCCCGTGATCTACGCCCGGACGGCGGCCCCACCCCCGCCGTTTGCCGGCGCGCGCAGCCGCTCCCCCGCTCCCGGACCGCCGCTCCGCCCCGTCCCGCACCCCTGTGCGGTCCGCGCCCGGCGGTGGCCGCCCGGAAGACGGAAAAGGCCCCGGGGCGCCTCCCCGCCGGTCCGGGCGGGAGGCGCCCCGGGGCTGCCGGAAACGTCCCCGGCTCCGCAAGCCCTCCTGCGGTGCCGGGACCCCACCGGTTACCGGCCCCCGATCTTCTCCAGGGTGGCCTCGGCCAGGATCTCGGCCTTCTCGATCGCCTCCTCCTCGGGGAGCGGCTCTCCGTCGCTCATCTCGTCGTAGCAGGACGAGATCGACAGGTTCTCGATGTAGGTGGCCACGCAGCCCACCTCTCGTGAGTCGTCGTACCAGGACACGGCCCCCTCGCCGAGCCCGAAGACCCTCTCCGTCTCGTGGTCGCCGGCGTAGAAGTCCAGGTCGTCGACGGTGTCGTACTCATCGGGGTCGTTGGTCACGACCGTGAGGAAGTAGTAGCTTCCGTCACCCGAGGAGTCCGCGTTGTCCCAGGTGCAGTGGTACCCCTCCCACCACTCCTGGTCGCCGGTGTCGACCTCGTCGATCGACAGGGTGTGGCCGGGAACGAACTCATCCAGCCCGTCGGGCTCGACGGCGTCGCACTCGGGCGTTTCGGTGAACTCGCCCTGCGGCGGGGGCGGGGTCGTCTCCTCCGGCTCCTGCGTCTCGTCGCCGTCGGGTTCCTGGGTCCCCTCGGCCACGGTGCCCGATCCGCCGCCCGGTTCGCCGCTGTTGTTGCGCAGAGCGAAGAACACGATGATCCCGGCCACGGCCAGGACCGCGACCGCGCCCGTGAGGACGCCGGCGATCAGGCAGCCGTTGCCCTTCTTGGCCGGAGGCGGATAGCCTCCCGGCGGCCCGTACTGGGGGGTGAACTGCGGACCGTAGGGGGGCTGCGGAGGGCCGTAGGGCTGTCCGTACGAGGGCTGGGGGCCGCTGGGGGGAGGTTGGGTCATTGGGCGTCCTCGCTGACTACCTGGCGGATGTTCCGCGTGGTTGCTGACGGGAACCGGCTCCGGTGTCCGCACCGGAGCCGACTGCGGGGTTCACTCCTGTTCGAGGGCTGCGACGGTCTCGCGGGCTACGGTCATTGCTCCCTGCATCGCCTCCGCCGCGGAGATCTCCCGGCTGGCCGCGAAGTCGGTGCTGGACTCGTAGCAGGTGGAGATCATGAGGTTGGACTTGCGTACCGCCACGCACCCGTGCAGCGTGGTGGCGTCGTACCACCGCACCGCCTCGTCTCCGAGACCGTCCACGGCGACCGTCGTGTTGCCCTCCGACTCGCGTTTCAGATCGGCCCGGGCCGCGGCCTCCCCGCCGTAACCGAAACGGTTGCCGCTGCGGATGAAGGCCACGCTCACGCTCGAAGGCATCCCCGTGGAGTCCTCCGTCGTGGTCCAGCGGCACTGGGTGCCGTCCCACCAGTCGGCGCCCGCGGTGTCGAGCGGGCCGTCGATGTCGGCCTCGTATCCGTTGACGAACTCGTCGAGCACCCCGCTCCCCTCCACCAGGGAGCACTCGGGAGCCTGTGCGTAGTCCCCTCCGGGGCCGCGCAGCCAGACGAGCAGACTGATCCCGACGCACCCCAGCAGCGCCAGCACGAGCAGCGCGCTGACCAGGACGGCCGCCGCGCAGCCGCGTCCGCTTCCGGGCGGCTTCTCCTGCGGACCGACGGACCCGCCGGGGGAGGGCGGCTGGACCATGTACTTCCCTTCGTCCGGGGCTGTCCGGGGAGGTGGGCTCCCCGGTGTCGACGAGCCAACGCTACTAGTCGGTTCGGAGGGTCGGCCAGGCACAGAGAGCCGGTGACCTGATGGACTCCTCACCCGGTGAGAAGCCGTTCTCGGCCGTAAAGTTCTCGGTGGTCCGCAAAGACCGGCCCCGCCCCTGCCCGGTGTCCCGCCGTCCTTCGGACGGGGGTGTCACAGGGCCGCGGCCACCTCCGCGGCGACCGCGGTCGCCGCGTCGTGGGCCTCCTCCGCCGGCAGGCCCCCGCACCAGACCCGGACCGTGAGGTTGCCGTCCCGGAAGACCGCTTCGGCCCCGTCGCCGACGGACGCCGGACGCACCAGCGCGTCCGCTCCCGGGAGTCCCGCGGCGGCCGCCGGGCCCGCGCCGGCCAGGGCGGCCAGTTCCGCCTCGGCCCGCTCCTCCCCGCTCACCCGGCCGTCCCCGTCGCCGAAGTGGGTGCGGAAGGAGACGACGAGCACCCGGGGAGCGGCGCCCGGGTCGTCCAGTGAGGACCACACGCACGTCCGTTCGGCGGACTGGGGCAGCGGCCCGCTCGTGTCCGCCTCCAGCACCGCCGCGGGAGCCGCCGCCTCCACCGCCGCGGCCGGCACCGACGCGCAGGCGGGCGGCTGCTGGTGCGCGTCCGTGGCCGCGGCCTCGACCGCGGGACCGCGCGCGTCCCACAGCAGACCGCCGACGACGGCCGCGGTACTCACCGCGGCGGCCCCGCCCACCACGGCTGCCCAGCGCAGCAGGGTCCGCCGTCTCGCCTCGCCCATGTCCGCCGCCTCTCCTCAGCCGGGACGTCCGACCGTTCTTCCGCACACCGCGGGGCCGCGGCGGCGAGCCGCGGCCCCGGCGACGCCGGTGGTGGTCACCCCTGGGCGACCACGATGTTGACCAGTTTGGGTTCGCGCACGACGACCTTGCGGATCTCGCGCCCGGCGATGAAGTTCTGCACCTTCTCCGAGGCCAGGGCCAGCCGCTCCAGTTCCTCGGCGGAGATGTCCGGCGACACCTGCAGCTTGTCGCGGACCTTGCTGGCCACCTGGACCACGCAGGTCACGCTCTCCTGCACCAGCAGCGCGGGGTCGGGCTCGCGCCAGGTGCCCACCGCCACCGATCCGGAGTGGCCGAGCAGTTCCCAGCCCTCCTCGGCGACGTAGGGCGCGAACAGGCCCAGCGTGATCGCGACGACCTCGGCGGCCTCGCGCACCGCGGGGTCGGCGGCCCCCGGGCCCGCGTCGATCGCCCGGCGGGTGGCGGTGACCAGCTCCATGATCCGCGCGATGGCGACGTTGAACCGCTGAGCCTCGACGGCCTCGGTGACCTTCGCCAGGGTCTGGTGGGTGACCCGGCGCAGCCCCGGGTCCCCGGCGGCCGGGTCGACGCCCGGCGCGGAGGCGGCCCCGGCCTGGGCCATCACCCGGTAGGCGCGGTTGAGGAACTTCAGGGAGGCGCCCGGGGAGACGTCGGCCCAGTCGATGTCCTCCTCCGGAGGACCGGCGAAGACCACGGTCAGCCGGACCGCGTCGACGCCGTACCGGTCGATCTCCTGGCCCAGGTCCACGCCGTTGCCCAGCGACTTGGACATCGCCTTGCCCTGGTTGATGACCTGCCCCTGGTTGAGCAGCCGGACGAAGGGCTCGGTGAAGGACACCATGCCCATGTCGTGGAGCACCTTGGTGAAGAACCTGCTGTAGAGCAGGTGCAGGATCGCGTGCTCCACGCCGCCGACGTACTGGTCGATCGGCCCCCACTTCTCGACCTTCTCCACGTCGAACGGCGCGGTGTCCAGGTCCGGCGAGCAGTAGCGCAGGAAGTACCAGGAGGAGTCGACGAAGGTGTCCATGGTGTCGGTGTCCCGCTTGGCGGCGCCGCCGCAGCGGGGGCAGGACACGTTGACCCAGTCGGTGGCCGCGGCCAGCGGGGAGATCCCCTTGGGGGCCAGGTCCGCGCCGCGCAGGTTCTCGGGCAGCCGCACCGGCAGCTCGGAGTCGGGGACCGGGACCTCGCCGCAGTCGGGGCAGTGGATGATCGGGATCGGGGTGCCCCAGAAGCGCTGGCGGGACAGCAGCCAGTCGCGCAGCCGGTAGTTGACGGCGGCCTTTCCGGTACCGCGCTCGGTGAGGATCTCGATGATGCGCGGGATGGCCTCGTTCTTGCTCAGCCCGTCCAGCGGACCGGAGTTGACCAGGACGCCCTCGCCCGGGGTGGCGACCCCGGTCTCGGCGGGGTCGGGTTCGCCGGTGTCGACCACGACCCGCACCGGCAGGTCGAAGGCGCGGGCGAAGTCCAGGTCGCGCTGGTCGTGGGCGGGCACCGCCATGATCGCGCCGTGTCCGTAGTCGGCCAGCACGTAGTCGGCGGCCCACACCGGGATGCGCTCGCCGTTGACCGGGTTGATCGCGTGGCGTCCCAGGAAGACCCCGGTCTTCTCCCGCTCGGTGGACTGGCGCTCGATGTCGCTGAGCTTGCTGACCTGGGCGCGGTAGGCCTCGAAGGCCGCGCGCTGCTCGGGCGCGCACAGCTCCTCGGCCAGCGGCGCGTCGGCGGCCACCACGAAGAAGGTGGCCCCGTACAGGGTGTCGGGCCGGGTGGTGAAGACGGTGACCGGCTCGTCGCGGCCCTCGATCCGGAAGTCGACGTCGGCGCCCTCGGAACGGCCGATCCAGTTGCGCTGCATGGTCAGCACGCGCTCCGGCCAGCCGCCCTCCAGCTGCTCCATGTCGTCCAGCAGCCGCTGCGCGTAGTCGGTGATCTTGAAGTACCACTGGTTGAGCGCACGCCGCTCGACCTCGGTGTGGCAGCGCTCGCACCGGCCCTGCACGACCTGTTCGTTGGCGAGCACGGTCTGGTCCTTGGGGCACCAGTTGACCAGGCCGTCCTTGCGGTAGGCCAGGCCCCGCTCGAAGAACCGGAGGAAGAGCCACTGGTTCCACCGGTAGTACTCGGGGTCGCTGGTGTGCAGCCGACGGGACCAGTCCAGGGAGATGCCGTAGCGCCGGAACGACTCGGCCTGGGTCTCGATGTTGGCGTAGGTCCACTCGGCGGGGTGGGAGTTGTGCTTGATGGCGGCGTTCTCGGCGGGCAGCCCGAAGGAGTCCCAGCCGATCGGGTGCAGCACGTTCTCCCCGCGCGCGAAGTGGTAGCGCGCGATGACGTCGCCGATCGCGAACGCCTCGGCGTGCCCCATGTGGAGGTCACCCGAGGGGTAGGGGAACATGTCGAGCACATAGCGCCGCGGACGGGTGTCGGCCGGGTCCTCGCTGGCCGTGAAGGGGTTCTCCTTCGCCCACCGGGCCTGCCACTTCTCCTGGAGTGCCCGGGCGTCGTAGGAGTCGCTCGTCGTCTGGTCGCCGCTAACCGCTGTCATCGTTGGATGGTTCCTCTACCGGTGTTGCCCTGGGGCGGGTTCCGATCTGGCGTCCTGCCACTGGTGGACCAGCCTTCCGGCGCGTCGGCAGACCTCTGGGGCCGCCGGTTCCGGATGCCTTCCCTCAAGGTTAGCGTGCGACGACACCGCCGCGGCGCCCCGTTTCCCGGCCGCCGCCGGCGAAGCGCGCGCCGACCCCGGTGTGCTGTCGGAAGGGGCGCAAGTCCCACGCGTCGCCCCCGGGAAGCGACTACCGTGGACACGGTACGGAAACGTGCCGGCTCCCGGTTCTCCCCCGCCCCGCCGGTTGCCGCTCGGCGTGCTCCGCCGCGTCCCGGTCGGAAGGTGCGGCGTCCGAACGCCCGCCGCGCGGGCGCGGCCGTCCCGTTCCGCGACCGTCGTCGCCCCGTCCGCGGGGCGTGCCGGCGCGTGGGCGGGGCGGTGTCGGCGGACCGTCCCGCCCCGGTTGTGCAGCAGTCCGATCCCCGCCCGACAGCGGGGACTTCCCAGGAGGAGACCAGATGTCCCTGTTCGACGTCCGCACCGTGCTCCGGGTGTTCCTGGCCGCCGCGGTGGGTGCGGCGCTGGCGGCGTGTTCGGCGCAGGGCGAGCAGCCTCCCGCCGACACGGTCGCGGTGCAGAGCCCGGCCCCGGTGCTGGGCGACTACGACGACCGCATCCAGCTGGTCGAGGGCTCCCCCCACACCCTCGCGGCCGAGGACGGCGGCTCCGTCGTCCTGGAGGTCACCGGACACGACGAGGCGGAGCCGAGCGTGGTCGTCCGGGTGGCGCCGGAGGACGGCGAGGCCGAGGAGTGGACGGTGACCCTGGGCGACCTGATCGACGTGGCCGGGGCCACCTGGCGTGTCTCGGAGCTCGGCTTCAGCGACTCGATGCCCGGCTCGGTGACGCTCACCAGGGCGGAGTAACCATCCCCAACCTGGGCAGAACAGTTCTGGCTCCTGTCTTCCCCCATAAGTTACTGTGCAGTAGAACAGTGGTGGACGACACATCTCCCAAAGGAGACAGGATGCTCAATCTCTCGGTTCTGCTGGAGGACGGCGCCCGCAACCAACCCGAGCGCGACGCGATCGTCTTCGGCGACATGCGGCTGAACTACGCCCTGGTCGACATGATCGCCAACCAGGTGGCCAACCTGCTGGTGTCCCGCGGTATCCGCCCCGGGGACCGGGTCGCGATCGCCTGCCCCAACGTCCCGTACTTCCCCTTCGTCTACTTCGGCGCGCTCAAGGCCGGCGCGGTCGTCGTCCCGTTGAACGTCCTGCTCACGCCCCGGGAGATCGAGTACCACCTGCGCGACTCCGGCGCCAAGGCGCTGTTCGCCTTCACCGGCACCCCGGAGCTGCCGCTGGGCGAACGCGCCTGGAAGGCGTTCCACGAGGTCGCCGAGTGCGAGGTGTACATCGACCTGCCCGCCACGGCCGGGGCCACCGAGTCCACGATCGAGGGTGCCGAGACCTTCTGGGCCGCGCTGGGCGGGCAGCCCGGCGAGTTCGAGTCGGTCCGCACCGAGGCCGACGACACCGCGGTGATCATCTACACCAGCGGCACCACCGGCCAGCCCAAGGGCGCCGAGCTGACCCACAACAACCTGCTGTTCAACGCGGTCGCCTCCAGCGCGCTGTTCGACCACGCCCCCGGCGACCACGACGTGTTCCTCACCGTGCTGCCGCTGTTCCACATCTTCGGGCAGACCACGATGATGAACGCGGCGCTGTACCGGCACGGCACGATGGTGCTGATGCCGCGCTTCGACGGCGACGAGGCGCTGTCCCTGATGGAGAAGGAGGGCGTCACCATCTTCGCCGGGGTGCCCACCATGTACTGGGGGCTGCTCAACGCCCGGGGCGACCACGACATCGAGAAGATCGCCCGGACCCTGCACACCGCCGTGTCCGGCGGCGCGTCCCTGCCCGCCGAGGTCTCCCGGAAGGTCAGGGAGAAGTTCGGCATCGGCATCCTGGAGGGCTACGGCCTGTCCGAGACCTCCCCGGTGGTGTCCTTCAACAACCCCAAGCGCAAGGCCAAGCCGGGATCGATCGGCCTGCCGATCTGGGGTGTGGAGATGAAGCTCGTCGACGAGAACTTCGCCACCGTCGAGGGCGAGGGCCCCGGGGAGATCGCGGTGCGCGGCCACTGCGTGATGAAGGGCTACCACAACCGCCCCGAGGTCAACGCGCAGGTGCTCCGGGACGGCTGGTTCCGCACCGGCGACATCGCCCGCCGCGACGAGGAGGGCTTCTACTTCATCATCGACCGCTCCAAGGACATGATCATCCGCGGCGGCTACAACGTCTACCCGCGGGAGATCGAGGAGGTGCTGATGACGCACCCCCAGGTGAGCCTGGCCGCCGTCGTGGGCGTCCCGCACGACAGCCACGGCGAGGAGATCAAGGCGTTCGTGATCCGCACCGAGGACGCCACGATCACCGAGCAGGAGCTCGTCGACTGGGCCAAGGAGCACCTGGCCGCCTACAAGTACCCGCGCCTGGTGGAGTTCCGCACCGAACTGCCGATGACCGCCACCGGCAAGATCCTCAAACGCGAACTGCGCTGACCGGCGTCCGCCGGCGCTGCCCCCGCCTGGGCCGTGCGGCGGTGTTTGCCGCCGCACGGCCCAGGCAGTGCTCTCCCTGACCGAGTCGTGCCAGGGAGGCTGCCATGACCACACGATCCGTCCGACGCGCCCGCCCGCCCCTCGCGCGGTCGCTGGGGGCCGCGGCGCTCTTCGCGGCCGCGGTGCTGGCCACCGCCCTGGTGGGCGGTCTGACCGCGGTCGACACCGCCACCGACTACGCCCGGGTAGAGCTGCCCGCCTGGGCCCCGCCGAGCTGGCTGTTCTCCCCGGTGTGGACGGTGCTGTACGTGCTCGTCGCCGTGGCGGGCTGGCTGGTGTGGCGCGCCTCCGGCTGGCGGGGCGCCGCGGCCGCCCTGACCGTCTACGCCGTGCAGCTGGTGCTCAACGCACTGTGGCCGCCGCTGTTCTTCACCGCCGCGCGCTACGCCCTGGCCTTCGGCGAGCTCGTGCTGCTGTGGATCGCGGTGGCGGCCACGGTCGTGCTGTTCCGTCGGCACAGCACGACCGCCGCCGCCCTGCTGCTGCCCTACCTGGCCTGGGTGACCTACGCGGGCGCGCTGAACCTGGCGATCTGGCAGCTGAACTGAGAGAGCCCCCTCAGGGCACCGGCCGCCACGGCTCGTCGCAGACCGTGCAGCGGAACTCGATGGGCTTGCCGCAGGTGCGGCAGTGCGGTCCGGGGCCGAACTCGTCGAGGCGCAGGGCGTGCCGGTCCTCGAAGGAGCGCACGTCCAGGCAGGCGTTGCAGCGGATCGGCACGCCGGTCGGACTCGGCGGCCAGGGATCGTCCGGTTCGACGGGATGGTCGTCCGCCTGGCTGTCCATCGCTGCTTCCCCCCGCGGCTGGTGCTCCCGTCCACTCTAGGACGCGGCCCGCCGCCTCCGGGGCGGTTCGCCCCGAAGAGGCGGCCGAGGCCCCGCCGTCCTCCCGGCGCCGCGCTAGTCGGGCAGCTCCGCGGCCAGCCGCAGGGTGGGCAGCAGCTCCTCGCGGCCGTAGACGGCGGTGCCGATCGCCGCGGAGAACGCGGCCAGCATGTGCACGAACACCAGCGGGTCGCCGTGCGCCCGGGCGCGGGCGGCCTCGTGCTCCCCCACCGAGTAGGCCTCCCAGGCCGAGACGACCGCGAACTCCATCTCGGGCTCCAGCAGGTCGGCGACGGTGCGGGCGACGGCTTCCCGGGAGTCGGCGGGCCGCCACGGAACCCCCGTCTCCCGCACCCGGCGGGAGAGGAAGGCCCCGAACACCTTCAGTTCGGAGGCGACCCGCTCCCCCGTCTCGGCGCTGATCCCCGCGGAACGCTCCCCGACCATCCGGCGGTCGGCGCGCGCGTAGGCGTCGATGAGGTCGAGAGCGACGGTCTTGTGGTGCCGGGCGTCGTCTGTCGCAGCCATGTCCCCATCATGCCCGCTTCCGGGGAGCGCATCCCGGCCGCGTGCCGCCCGCTCAGGGCAGCGGCGGTTCGAAGTCGGGCCGCAGCGGCATGCGCGCGTCGGTTCCGTCGAGCTTCACCCCGAGGATCTGGTGCAGCTGCACCACGTTGCGTTCGAAGCCCAGCACGCATCCCGCCATGTACAGCCGCCACACCCGGGCGGTGCCCTCGCCGACCTCCCGCACCGCGGCGTCCCAGTGGCGGTCCAGGTTGGCCGACCAGTCCCGCAGCGTCCGCGCGTAGTGCTCCCGCAGGTTCTCCTGGTGGCGGATCTCGAACCCGGCGTCGTTCATCGCCGTCTGCAGCCAGCCGGGGCCCTCCAGCTCCCCGTCGGGGAAGACGTAGCGGTTGATGACCCCGTTGCGCTTGAACGGCGGCAGGTCGTTGCGGGGCCGGGTGATGCAGTGGTTGAGCAGCCGGCCGCCGGGGGCGAGCTTGCCGTACAGCGACGCGAAGTAGGCGGGCACGTTCTTCTTGCCGACGTGCTCGGTCAGCCCGATCGAACTGACCGCGTCGTACTCGCCGTCGGGCACGTCGCGGTAGTCCATGTGGCGCACCTCCGCCAGGTCGCCCAGCCCCTCCTGGGCGATCCGCTTCTGCGCCCACTCGGCCTGCTCCTTGGACAGGGTCACGCCCAGGGCCTTGACGCCGTGCTCCCGGGCCGCGTGGACCACCATGCCGCCCCAGCCGCACCCCACGTCCAGCAGCCGCATGCCGGGGGCGAGTCCGAGCTTGCGGGAGACCAGTTCGTACTTGTGGAACTGGGCCTGTTCCAGGGTGGCCTCCGGCGTCGGGTAGACCGCGCAGGTGTAGGTCATCGACTCGCCCAGCACCAGCTCGTAGAAGGCGTTGGAGACGTCGTAGTGGTGCTGGATGACCTCGGCGTCGCGGTCCCTGGAGTGGCGCAGGCCCAGCGCGGCGAGCCGGGAGCCGCGCACCTCCTGCGGCGGCGGGGGCAGCCGGTTGACGAACTTGACCCAGCCGACGCCCCTGGCGATCCGCAGCATCTCCGCGGCGGACAGCCGGGGCTTCTCGCTGAGCACCAGGTCGGCCACGGACCGCAGCAGGGTGTACATGTCGCCTTCGACGTCGAGGTAGCCCGCCACGTACGCCCTGGTCAGGCCGAGTGCTCCGGGGGCCTGGGCGAGGTGGTTCACCGCCGCCGGGTGGCGGACGACGACGCCGACCTCGCTGTCGGGGTCTCCCGCGGTGCTGCCGTCGTAGGCCCGGAACCGGACGGGTGCGTCGGCTCCGAGGACCCGTTCGAAGATCTCCGCCAGTCGCATACCTCTCCCTCTCACCCGCTGTCGACGCATTTGGCGTACAGATCGAGCAACCGGTTCCCGGGGTCGTAGGCGGCCTTCAGTTTGCGGTAGGCCTCCCCGTTGTAGAGCCGCCAGAACTCGTCCTCGTCGTAGAAGGCGTCCGAGTAGAGCGACTTGTGCCCGCCCAACCGGGTCACCTCCTCCTCGATCGCCCGATTGTGGTAGGTCCTGCCCCGGCCGGGGCGGACGGGAACCATGCCCCAGAAACCGAAGTTGACGTACAGCCGGTGCGCCCTGAGGGGGTACAGCGGCCAGACCGGTTCCGCCTCCCCTCCGGAGGAGGGCTCCTCCCGCAGCCGCAGCGGGCACATCCACACCGGGGACATGCCGATCTCGGTGTGGAAGAAGTCGAGGAACTCTGCGCCGCGGCCCACCTCCACCTCGATGTCCTGGATGACCGGTTCCCTGGGGGGCTGCCCCCGGTAGTAGGCGAGCAGGCGGCTGAAGTCGGTGCGCCGGTCCAGGGCGACGAGCCTGCGGTAGACGTCGGAGCGCTTCAGGGAGCGCGGCCACAGGCGGCGCACCACGGGATGCTGCACGCCCAGGGCGCCCGAGCACCAGAACCAGTCGGTGTCCCACCGCCACAGGTAGTCGTGCACGGTCAGGTAGTCGCCGGGGCCGGGGCCCGCGTAGCGGGGGATCGACCGGTAGTAGATGTCGGTTCCGCCGTAGTCGCTGGTCCAGGGGGCGCGGTCGGTGAAGGTGGCCAGGGTCAGGTACAGCTCGTCGCGCGCGAAGACCACCCCGTCGACGAAGTCGACCGCCTCGCCCTCGTGGGAGCGCTCCGCGCAGATCCGCTCCAGCGCGGTCATGGTCTGCGCGGCGTCGTCGAAGCGCAGGTGGCGGAGGTGGACGTAGGGGCGGACCGGTTCGAGGCGGATGCGCAGCCGCAGGGCGTAGCCGAGGGTCCCGTAGGAGTTGGGGAAGCCGTGGAACAGGTCGCGGTGCTCGTTGTCGCGTCGGGCCACCACGACCTCGCCGCTGCCGGTGAGGATCTCCATCTCCTCCACCGACTCGTGCGGCAGCCCGTTGCGGAAGGAGGAGGACTCGATGCCCAGCCCGGTCACGGCCCCGCCCAGGGTGATGGTGCGCAGCTGCGGCACCACCAGCGGCATGAGCCCGTGCCGCAGGGTGACGGCGACCAGGTCCTCGTAGGTGGTCATGCCTCCCACCTCCGCGGTCCGGGTGTCGGGGTCGACGCTGATCACCGAGGTGAAGGCGCTGACGTCGAGGCGGGCGGCGGCGTCGCGGCTCCGGAAGCGGAAGAGGTTGGAGGTCGGTTTGGCCAGGCGTACCGGCGTGTCCGCCGGCAGTTTCGCGTAGGCGCGGCGCAGTTCGTACACCGCGTTCGTGTGATCGGCGAGGTTGGACACGGAAGGCTGTCGGATCACTGTTCACCCACTTCTCACCCGCGTGTCCCGCGGGAAACCGTGTGGCTTCGGGTCCGGCCCGCGGCGGCCGGGGCGCCGGTGTGGGATCACCCTAACTCCGCGCCACGGCGGCCCCGGGGACGTTACGCGGCGTTTCCCGGTTTTGCGCATATCATCGGCTGGCGTGCGCATCGCATTAGTCGACTCGGGGATCGGTCTGCTCTCCACCGCGGCCGCACTGCGGCGGGTCCGCCCGGACGCGGACCTGATCCTCTCCATGGACCCCGACCACATGCCCTGGGGGCCGCGCAGCGTGCCGGAGATCGTCGGCCGGGCCCTGGCTGGGGCGCGGGCGGTCCTCGGTGAACGCCCCGACGCCCTCGTGGTGGCGTGCAACACCGCCTCGGTGCACGCACTGCAGGCGCTGCGCGCCGAACTGGAGCCCCGCATCCCGGTGATCGGCACCGTCCCGGCGGTCAAACCCGCCGCGGACCGGGGCGCGCCGTTCGCGATCTGGGCGACCCCGGCCACCACTGGGAGCCCCTACCAGCGCGACCTCATCGACCGGTTCGCGCGCGGGGTCGAGGTGACCCCGGTCGCCTGCCCGGGGCTGGCCGACGCGGTGGAGCGCGCCGACCCGGTCGCGGTGGGCGAGGCCGTGGACCGCGCCGCCGCGCACACCCCGGCCGACGTGTCGGCGGTCGTGCTCGGCTGCACCCACTACGACCTGGTGGGCGAGGCCATCACGGCGGCGCTGGGCGAACGGGTGACGCTGTTCACCGCCGCGGACGCGGTCGCCGCGCAGACCCTGCGGCGGCTGGGCGCAGCCCCCCGCCCCGACGCGCCCCGCACCGGGGAACTGCGGGTGTACGCCAGCGGCCGTCCCGCGCGGCTGCCCGAAGCCGCGCTGGCCTACCGGGCCGGAGCACTGCTGACCACGGAGGCCGCCGCGTGACCGCACTGAACCTGCTGGTGATCTACACCGACCGCCTGGCGGAGTGCCGCGAGTTCTACGCGGGCCTGGGACTGGACCTGGTTGCCGAACAGCACGGCACCGGCCCCGAGCACTACGCCGCGGTCCTCGCCGACGGCTCCGTCGTCGAGCTCTACCCGAGCGGTGGACGCCCGCCGACCGGGCGGCTCCGGATCGGTCTCACCGTTCCCGGCGCGCCGCCGCAGCCGCGGACCGTCCGCGACCCCGACGGCCGCACCGTGGAGGTCAGGGGCGCCTGAGGCGGTCCTCAGGCGCGTGCCGCCGCGCCGGCCAGGAGGCGGACCAGCTCCCGCACCCCCTCGGTGTCCTCGTCGTGCAGCAGCGACTCCAGCAGCCCGAGGGCCGCGTCGAGGTCGGCGGGCAGGGCGCGGACCCGGGCCCACTGCTCCCGGGCCGCGCACCGGGCGAGGTCGAGTTCGCGCCCGACGTGCCCCAGGTGGCCCAGGAGCGCGGTGTCGCCGGGGCAGGCGTCCAGGGCAGCCAGGAGCAGGTCGGCCCGCTGCTCCGGGCCGAGCCCCCGGCCCTGGTCGCTCCACAGCCAGGACCCCATGCGCGGCGCGGGGACGGGGGTGGACGGCAGGCCGAGCGCGCGGACACCGTCGCGGACCTCGGCGAGGTCGGCCATGAGTTCGTCGTCGCGGCGCAGGTGCACCGCGGCCGCCTGGGCCTGCTCCACCATGCCGCGCGCGGTCCAGCGGGCGCCGCGGCGCAGCGCGAGCCGGGCCGCCCGCAGCGCCAGTTCCAGGCGGGGGCGGTGGGCCCCGACCCGTTCCAGGTGGCGGACCCAGCCGGTGAGGCGGACGCCGAGCCGCCAGTCGTTGCCGCCCGCGCCCACCGCGTCCAGGTCCTCGACGGCCTCCGCCCACAGCGGCCGCAGGGACGGGCGGGCCTGGGCCCGGTCGACCGGCGGCAGGGCCGCCGCGGCGTCGTCCACCGTCCGCCGCCCGGCGCGGGCCAGCCAGGCGAGCAGGCGGGCGCGTTCGAAGCGGACCCGGTCGCCCACGTCCTCGCGGGCCGCCTCGGGGCCGCGCAGGACCGCGGTCTCACTGTTCAGCCGGTCCAGGACGGACAGCGCCTCGTTGTCGCGGTCCAGCAGGCGCAGCGCGCGCACCCGGGCCAGGGCGCACTCCGCCTCGCCGCGCACCCTCCGGTCCTGGGTGTCGAGGAGTTCGAGGGCCTCGCCGGGGCGTCCCGCGTCGCCGAGCAGATCGGCGAAGGCCGCGGTCAGCGACACGTGCGCGGGAGTGCCGGGTTCGGCGTGCTCCAGCGCCTCGGTGAGCAGGAGTTCGCGCTGCACGACGCGGCCGGGGCCGTCGATGTTGGCGTGGCAGGCGGCCGCGTTCACCGCTGGGCAGGCGCCGGGCGGGCAGTGGGCGGGGTCGGCGTGCGCGGCACGGGCCAGCTCCGCGGCCTCGGCCAGCGCGACCGTTCCCGCCTGCTGGTGGACGATCCGCGCGCCGAGGTGCCAGTGCCTCAGGTAGTGTGCGGCCCAGGGCGGCGCCCCGGGTTCCGCGGCGGCGCGCAGCGCGGCGGGCAGTTCGGCGGCGATACGGTCGGCGTCGCCCAGCGCGGCCAGCTCCGGCAGGCGTACCAGTGCGGCGGCCAGTTGCTCGTGTCCGTCGGCCCGTGTCTTGTCGGCGGTCTCCTCCGCCCAGGTCCACAGCGTCATGCGGTGCTCCCACCCTCCGGATCAGCCACCGAAAGTATCAAGGAGGTCACCGGGAGGACCGATGGACACGGGGACCTTGACGGTGTCCTTGTAAAGTCGACAGCACCGGATCACGGGGGAGTTTCGGGGGCTTGTTGTGGCAGACACCGACAGGAGAAGTACGGTATGGGTTGGCTGGACCGCTTCGGGCTGCGCAGGGCGCAGCGCCGGGGCAGGAAGGTGCGTTACGACCGCCCGGCTGAGGACTCCGACGTCAAGGCGCTGATCGAGTTCGCCAAGAGCCGGACGGGTGTGGAGTTCTACGTCGAGCCCGAGACCTTCGCCACCGGGACCACTGCCGTGGCGGTGGCCCACGACGGGGAGTGGATCCGCCGCCGGGTCGGTTCCCCCGAGGTGCTGCGCCGGGTCGCCCACCGGCTCGCCGCTCCCGCCTACGACGTGAACATTGTCGGCTACCCCAAGCGCATGCGGGAGTGGACCGCCCGCAACAAGCGCCGACTCTCCCTCGACGACTGATTCTCGTTCCCCGCTGTGAGACGAAGGGTGGCGCCCCTGATGAGTGCCTCCGAGCCCGAATCCGTGCGGCACCGCCCGCCCTCCGGGAGTCCCGCCCCGCCCGACGGCCCCGTCGGCTCCCAGATGCCGCCGTGGCTGCTGCGCGCACTGCTGCTGGTGGTGTGGGTGGTGACGCTCGCGGCTCTGGCCTGGTGGCTGTTCGTGCAGTTGCAGGGGCTGCTGCTGCTGTTGCTGATCTCGTTGTTCCTGGCGCTGGCGTTGGAGCCCGCGGTGAACTGGCTGCACCGGCACCGCTGGCCCCGCGGCCTGGCCACCGGGGCGGTGATGCTGGTGGCGGGCGGGACACTGGTGCTGTTCCTGACGGTGCTGGGGTCGATGCTCGTCGGCCAGGTCGTCGCGTTCGTCTCGGAACTGCCCCGGATGACGCGGTCGCTGCTGTCCTGGGTCAACAGCACCTTCAACACCGACTTCTCCCCCACGACGCTGCTGAGCGAGCTGACGAGCGTCAGCGGGCTGGTCCAGGAGTACGCCTCGCAGCTCGCGGGCAACGTGGTGGGGGCGGGCTCCACGGTGCTGGCGCTGCTGTTCGACGGGTTGACGATCGCGCTGTTCACCTTCTACCTGTGTGCCGACGGCCCCCGGTTCCGGCGCACGCTCTGCTCGGTGCTGCCGCCGCGCACGCAGCGGGAGGTGCTGCGCGCCTGGGAGATCGCCATCGACAAGACGGGCGGCTACATCTACTCCCGGGCGCTGCTCGCCCTGATCTGCGCGGTCGCGCACTACGTGCTGCTGGCGGCGATGGACATCCCGTTCGCGTTCGCGCTGGCCCTGTGGATGGGAGTGCTGTCGCAGTTCATCCCGACGGTGGGCACCTACATCGGCGGGGCGCTGCCGGTGCTGGTGGCGCTGCTCGACGGGCTGTGGCCGGCGGTGTGGGTGCTGGTGTTCGTCACCGTCTACCAGCAGTTCGAGAACTACCTCCTGCAGCCGCGCATCACCGCCCGCACCCTGGACATGCACCCCGCCGTGGCGTTCGGGTCGGTGCTGGCCGGCGTGGCCATCCTGGGCGCACCCGGGGCGCTGCTGGCCCTGCCCGCCGGGGCCAGCATGCAGACCTTCCTCAGCTTCTACATCAGGCGCTACGAGGTGGCCGAGCACCCGCTGCTGGCCGCCGGGGCGGCCGAGGACCAGCCGCAGGGGGAGCCTCCCCCCGACTCCCCGGCCGGGAACGGGCCCCGCCCCGGGGGGTCCTCCGCGGCCGACACGAAGCAGCCCGAACCGGAGTGACCACCGCCGGACGGGGGCGAAACGGGCGGCAACCTACTCTTCCGCACCACCACAGTTCAAGCCCAACAAACCGGCAATGGGGGCGAGAAGGAATTTTTGGACAGCGGTGGGGACAGTTTGTAGGAACCTCCTGGCGGAATCGGTTCCCCCGCGGGGGAGGCCCGTCGCATACTCACTCGTGGGAGGGGGATCGTGAGGATGAAACAGGAGTTGACCGCCCTGTGCTGTGACTGCGGGGCGATCCGCCTGGTCAGCCCGCACCGGGGCATCGGGGAGGCCCAGTCGGCCTACGGCGCGGTCCGGTGCGTGGTGTGGCGGCTGTGCCGTTCCTGCGGGCGGCGGACCTACCACGCCTACATGCGCGACGACGACGACCGCGACGAGTTGGAGGACGCGCTGCGGTTGGACGACGCGCTCGCCGCCGAGGCGCTGGAGGAGGAGGTGGAGCAGCTGCGCCTGTGCGGGGTGGAGGTCGGCCACGCCCCGGTCCCCGCGATCTGGGACAGCCAGCCCGTCGGCATGATCACCCAGCGGTTGAGCGACCGGACGTACTCCCTCGTGCTGGATCCCAACTCCTCGATCGTGGCCCGGCTCAAGCTCATCGACCTGGTGTGGTACGAGCTGACCACCGGGGAGCACGGCGACCGCTGGCACATCCAGCCCTCCGACGACGGTCCGGGCTACGCGGTCCGCCTGTTCGGCTTCCGCTCGTCGCGCTGACCGCCGTACGGCGGCCTCAGGCCGCCCGCGACGCCGCCTCGTCGAGCCGGCGCAGGGCCGCGCGGGCCACCTCGGGATCGGTGGTCCCCCAGTACGGCGGCAGCGAGGCGCGCAGGAACGCGCCGTAGCGGGCGGTGGCCAACCGCGGGTCGAGCACCGCCACCACCCCCCTGTCGTGGACCGACCGCAGCAGCCGGCCGGTCCCCTGGGCCAGCAGCAGCGCGGCGTGGGTGGCCGCGACCGCGAGGAACCCGTTGCCGCCGTCCGCGCCGATCGCGCGCTGGCGCGCCGAGGACAGCGGGTCGTCGGGGCGGGGAAAGGGGATGCGGTCGACGACGACCAGTTGCAGCGACGGCCCCGGAACGTCCACCCCCTGCCACAGGGAGAGCGTGCCGAACAGGCAGGTGGCCTCGTCCTCGGCGAACTCTCTGACCAGTTGGCCGGTGGAGTCGTCCCCCTGGCACAGGATCGGGTACTTCAGGCGCTCCCGGAGCTCCTCGGCGGCCTGGACGGCCGCGCGGGTGGAGGAGAACAGGCCGAGGGTGCGTCCTCCCGCGGCCTCGACCAGCTCGGCGATCTCGTCGAGGTAGGCGGGGTGCAGGCCGTCCCGTCCCGGCGGCGGCAGGTGCCGGGCGACGTAGAGGATCCCGCTGCGCGCGTGGTCGAACGGCGATCCGACGTCGAGGGCACGCCACCGGGGCCGCTCCCCCTCCTCCTCGGCGGCGGGCTCCTCCGCGGGTTCCCCGGCCCCCTGGGCGGCCCCGTGGGGTTCGGCGGCGAGGTCCAGCCCCCACTGCCGCGCCATGAGGTCGAAGGAGCCGCCGAGCGCGAGGGTGGCGGAGGTGAGCACGGTGGTGCGGTCGGTGAACAGTGCCTGGCGCAGCACCCGGTCGACGGCCAGGGGGGCGACGCGCAGCCCGGGGGTCTGCCGGGCCCCCCTGGCCAGCCACACCACGTCCCGCCGTTCGCGGAGGGGCTGCTGCACGCAGGCGAGGATCCGCTCGGCGGTGCGGTGCACCTCCTCCAGCGCGGCCAGCGCGAGCCGGCGGGCGCTGGCCGCGTCGGGGTCGTCCTTGGGGCGTTCGGGGAGCGCGGAGAGGCAGGCGTGCGCGGCGTCGCGGACCGCCGCCACGGCGGTGGCCAGCGCGTCGGGAAGGTGGTCGAGACGGCCGACCGGGGTGTCGGCGACCATCAGCGCCAGCCCGTCGGCGGCCTCCGCGAGCTGCTCGGTGAGCTCGACGCCGCAGACCTGGGCGGCCCGTTTCGCGGCGACGCCGACGCTCCGGTCGCTGAGGACGCCGGTGGCCACCGCGGTGACCCGGTCGACGAGCTCGTGGGCCTCGTCGACGAGCAGCAGGTCGTGTTCGGGCAGCAGGCGGTAGCCCTGGACCGCGTCGATGGCCAGCAGGGCGTGGTTGGTGACGACGACGTCGGCGCCGACGGTCTCGGCGCGGGCCAGTTCGGCGAAGCAGTCGTCGCCGAACGGGCACAGCTGCGCCCCCATGCACTCGTTGGCGCCCACGGAGACCTGCCGCCAGGCCAGGTCGCTGACCCCCGGCACCAGGTCGTCGCGGTCGCCGGTGGGGGTCTCCTCGGCCCACTCGTGGAGGCGGCGCACCTGGCGGCCGAGGGAGGACAGCAGGTGCGGGTCGAACAGCTCGGTCTCCTCGGGGCCCGCCGCGGCCCCCTCCAGCCGGTGGCGGCACAGGTAGTTGCGCCGCCCCTTGAGGATGGCGAAGACGGGGCGGCGGCCCAGCAGCGGCTCCAGGGCCTCGGTCAGGCGCGGCAGGTCGCGTCCGATGAGCTGGTTCTGCAGCGCGATAGTGGCGGTGGAGACCACGACCGTGGTGTTCTCGGCGACGGCGTGGCGCAGTGCCGGAACCAGGTAGCCCAGGGACTTTCCGGTTCCGGTGCCGGCCTGCACGACGAGGTGCTCGCCGGCCTCGACCGCCTCGGCCACCGCCCGGGCCATCGCGACCTGGCCGTCGCGCCGGGTGCCGTCGAGCGCGCGCACGGCGGCGTCGAGGAGTGTTTCGACGTCGGGAAGATCAGACACGCACCGACAGTACCCCTCCTGCGGACCGCGCACCGCCGGTTGTCCACAGCGGACCCGGGCCCGCCGGTCGCCCGTCGGCGTCTCCCCGCCGCCGGCGGCGGGGGCTGCGCCCCTTCCCCGCGCCGCGTCCGTGCCGGGCGGGCGTCGGCCGCCACCGGGGAGCGCGCACGGGGGTGGCCCCGGCGGATCGGACCGCCGGGGCCACCCTGCCGGTCCCGGACTCGGCCGGGCCGGTTCCGCCGTCGTGCGGCGGTTAACCGTAGGTCTCGAACTCCGCGACGCGCGGTGTGCCGTTCGAGCTGGTGATCTCGAAGTTGATCTTGCGCAGCGTCGTCGGGGCGAAGGTGATGACGCCCGCTCCGCTGCCGGTGGCCAGGACAGCTCCGGTGTCGTTGTTGACGACCCGCCAGGAGCCGATGTTGCCCTCGGCCCCGGCCGCCTCGCGGATGTTGATCGCCGACACCGTGGTGGTGGAGCCCCACTTGACCGAGATGCGACCGGTCGAGCCGCTCGGCGACCAGTAGGTGCTCATGTTGCCGTCGATGACGTTGCCGTAGCTGGTCCCGCTGGCCTTGCTGGAGCCGTCGGCGCCGGCCCCGAGGCTGAGGTTGGGGCCGCCGGGGTTCGGGTCGCCCGGGCCCGGGTCGCCGGGACCGGGGTCACCGGGGCCGGGATCGCCCGGCCCCGGGTCCTGCGACCGGCAGTTGCCGTCCGAGACCCGGTTGCCCTTGTTGGCGCCCGCGGTCTGCGCCACGACCTGCGGCACGCAGCCGGCGTCGTCCATCCGGTAGGAGTACGGGATGCTCACCGACGTGGTGGACTGCGGGTTGGGGCCGGCGGGGTAGTTCTCGTTGCCCTGGCTGGACCAGGTCACGTTGTCGAAGATGTTGCCCCGGACCTCCCAGTAGCCCCTCTCGTTGGTGTAGAAGGTGCCCAGGACGTCCTTGGAGTTCTTGAAGTAGTTGTTCTCCACCTTCGCGCGGGCCCCGGCACGGGAGTTGATGCCGGACTTGTTCAGCCCCACGTAGTGGTTGTTGTACATGTGCGCCACGCCGCCGCGCAGCAGGGGGGCACGCGAGTCGATGTTCTCGTACAGGTTGTGGTGGTACGTGATGTAGCTGTTGGAGCGGTCGCTCTCGCTGGACCCGACCAGGCCGCCGCGGCCGGAGTTGCGCAGGATGCTGTAGGAGAGGGTGACGTACTGGGTGTTGTTCTTCAGGTCGAAGAGGCCGTCGTAGCCCTGCGACTCCCCGCCCGAGGCCTCCAGGGTGACGTGGTCCACCCAGACGTTGCGGACGTCCTTCTCCATCCCGATGGCGTCACCGCCGTTGGAGGTGGGAGAGCCGGACTTCTTGACGTTCCGGATGGTCACGTTCTGGATGATGATGTTCCTGGACTCCCGGATGTGGATGCCCAGCTGGTCGAACACGGCTCCGCGGCCGACGCCGACGATCGTGACGTTGCTGACCTTCTTGAGCTCGATCACGTCGTCGGCGGTGTCGCAACCGCTTCCCGACACCTTGGAGGTGTTGCCGTGGTTGATGGTTCCTTCGACCTCGATGATGATCGGGGTGCTGGTGCTGGGCCGTGCGCACAGGGCCTGGTGGATCTGGGTCCCGGTGGTGGCCCGCACCCGCTGTCCGCCCGCGCCGCCGGTGGTGCCACCGTTCTGGGCCGCGTAACCCGTGGCGCTGCCGGTCTGCGCCGACGCCGAGGCCATCGGCAGGGCCAGACCAGCGGTCACCAGGGCCGCAGTGGCCAGCGTCGACACGAGTCGACGCGCAATGGATCGTCCCACTGCTCACCTTCCGTAGTAGAGCGTAAGCACCGAGGTGCTTTCCTTGAGAATAGAGAAAGCGCTTTCCGTGTCAAGGGGGACGGGACGCCCGAGTGTGGGGAAACTCTCTGTTTCGGCTGTCCCTCACCGCTGTGTCCTGCGGGTTCCCCGACTCCCGAAAATTTCGGATTCGGGTGGCCTCCACCGCGCCGCCGGCCCGGAGCGCCCGTCGAGGGCGCGGCGGGCCGCACGGGGCGCCCTGTCGCGGCCGGGGCGGCACGGTGGGGGCGGGGAAGCCGTCACCGGTGGGCGCCTCCCGGCGTACGGGACCGGCCGCGGCGCGCCCGCCGCTCTGCGGGGCCCGGAGACAACGCGGCCCCCTCCGGCCGGAGAGGTCGGACCGGCTCCCGTGCACCGTCCGCGAGCCGGCCGGCGAACGCCCCGGAGGCCCCCGAAAAGCAACAGGCCCGCGAGGGGGACGGACGGAGTCCGTCGACCTCGCGGGCCTCGACGTGGAGCTATGGGGATTCGAACCCCAGACCTCTTCCATGCCATGGAAGCGCGCTACCAACTGCGCCATAGCCCCTTGCGGCAGGAACAACTCTACCGGATCTTGGGGGGTGCTCCGTCCATCCCGTGCCGCGCGCGGCGGGCAGCCCGTGTCCCCGCCCCCGCTCGCCCGCCGGGACCAGCGGCTCCGGCGGGTGAGCGGCGCCGGCCCCCTCCCGCCGCCCCGGCCCCGCTCCCCGGTCGCCCCGGGTCCGTCCCGGGCGCCCCTCGCCCAGGAGCGGCCCCGGGAGACGGCGCCGAGGGGGCCGTGGGCACCGTGGACCGCGCCACCGCACCGCGACGGGCACCGGTCCGACCTCTCGGGCGGTCCCTGCCCGCCGCCCTCCGCCCGCGACGGCGACCCCACCGGGAAACTCGCACGGAATGCGCTTACCAGCACGGGCGACGGGGCGGCCGCGTGGCGGCTGGGAAGCGGGGGTCGCTGCCGGCGCTTCGGAGGGCCGCGACGACGGTGGGCCCGCGTGCGGGCCGCGCTCTTCGGCTCTCTTCCGTCGGGGACGGGGCTCTCGCCGTCGCGTGGCCCGGCCGCGGTTTCCGTCCGGCTCCGAGAAACACGACCGCCCCGCCGGGAGGCGGGGCGGCTTCTGTTCGTGTCGAACGCTGTGGAGCTATGGGGATTCGAACCCCAGACCTCTTCCATGCCATGGAAGCGCGCTACCAACTGCGCCATAGCCCCTTGCGGAGTCTGCGGGCCGCTGCCCGCCGACTCCCAGAACGATAGCGGAATTCTCCGCGTTAGTCGAAACGGTTAACGGTCGTCGCCCAGCACCTTGTCCTCGGGCAGGGTGCCCGCGTTGTGCTCCAGCAGGCGCCAGCCGCCGAGGCGGCGGGGGCCGAGCACGGACCAGGAGCAGTTGCTCAGCGACCCCAGAGCCTCCAGCTGGTCCGGAGGCAGGCCGAGCATGGTGTGGATCCCCGCGCGCAGGGCCGCGCCGTGGCTGGCGACGACGAGCGTGCCGCCCTCGGGCACCTTCTCCAGGCCGCGCTCGATGGCCTCGGCCACCCGTGCCCCGACGGTGGGCATGTCCTCCCCGCCGGGGATGTCCATGGTCGGCAGCTGCTCGGGCCAGCCCGCGGCGATCTCGGCACGGGACAGCCCCTCCCACGGGCCGCCGAAGCGTTCGCGCAGCGCGGGGTCGTGGGTCACGGTCAGTCCCGTGATCCGCGCCAGGGCGTGCGCGGTGTCGGAGGCCCGCCGCAGGTCGGAGGCGATGATCGCGTCGGGGCGCAGCAGGGCGAGCAGTTGGGCGGCCCGTTCGGCCTGGGCGATGCCCGTCTTGTTCAGGGGGATGTCGAGCTGCCCCTGGAAACGGTTCTCGACGTTCCAGTCGGTCTGTCCGTGGCGCCAGCAGATCACACGGCGTGTCTCGGCCACAGGCTCACTCCTGTCCGAAAAAGAGGCTGCGGATGGTGCGGCGGCTCAACGGCTGTCCGGGCCGTCCACGACACGGTCGGCTCCCCGGGCCCCCTCCGGCAGGGCGATCTCCGGGCAGTCCTTCCACAGCCGCTCCAGGCCGTAGTAGCCGCGCTCCTCCTCGTGCTGGACGTGCACGACGAGGTCGATGTAGTCCAGCAGCACCCAGCGGCCGTCGCGCTCGCCCTCGCGGCGCACAGGCTTGGCGCCCGCCTGGCGCAGCAGGCGTTCCTCGACCTCGTCGACGATGGCCCTGACCTGGCGGTCGTTGGGTGCGGAGCACAGCATGAAGGCGTCGGTGATGACGAGCTGGTCGCTGACGTCGTAGGCGACGATGTCCTGGGCGAGTTTGTCGGCTGCTGCGGCGGCGGCGATGCCGACGAGTTCAACGGTCCGGTCCGTGGCGGTCACAGGTGCTAGCTGCCTCTCATGGGCCGCTACCCCGCCTCCTAGTCATCGAGGTAGAGCCCGGTCTTGTTGATGTAGCGGACGATGCCGTCGGGCACCAGGTACCAGATGGGCTCGCCCTTGCGGACCCGCTCCCGACACTCGGTCGAGGAGATGGCCAGGGCGGGGATCTCCACCAGGGAGACCTTGCCCTCGGGCAGGCCGGAGTCGGTGAGCCGGTGCCCCGGTCGGTTACAGCCTACGAAATGCGCGAGTTCAAAGAGTTCATCCGCGTTGTGCCAGCTCAGAATAGCGCCCAGCGCGTCCGCCCCGGTGATGAAGAACAGTTCCACGTCAGGGCCGTACTGCTGGCGCATCTGCCGCAGGGTGTCGATGGTGTAGGTCGGGCCCTCCCGGTCGATCTCGATCCGGCTCACCCGGAACTGGGGGTTCTCCGCGGTGGCGATCACCGTCATCAGGTAGCGGTGCTCGGCCGGGGTGACCCGGCTCCCCCTGCGCTGCTTCTGCCAGGGGTGTCCCGCGGGGACGAAGATCACCTCGTCGAGGTCGAACAGGTGGGCCACCTCGCTGCCGGCCACCAGGTGTCCGTGGTGGATGGGGTCGAAGGTGCCGCCCATGATGCCGATGCGGCGCGGAGGTCTCTTCCCCCGCGTGGTCGTCTTCTCCTCGGGCACGGTCAACGCTCTCGTCTCGTCCCCGGTGGTCGGGGCTGGTCCTCCGGTTCCGAGGGTAGTCCGCCCCGTTCCGGCCGCTTCGCGCGGCCCCGCCGAAGAGGCGCCGCCGTGCCCGCGCAAGGCATGGAATTACGGAATGGTCACGCATAGCATGCAGACATGCCGACTACTCCTGACCGCGCCCGTATCCGACTCCGCGACATCTCCTCCCGCGCCTACGAGCATCCGGCGGATCGCGGCGCACTGGTCGCCCTGCGGTCGCTGCGCGGCTTCGACGACCTCTTCAAACGTCTGTCCGGCCTGTTCAACGAGCGGGCGCTGCGGCTGATGTTCCTCGCCAGCGCCGTGCGGGTGGACGAACGCCAGTTCCCCGACGTCCACGACTACGTGCGCGACGCCGCCTACATCCTGGACCTCGACCGGGTCCCCGAGCTGTACATCCAGATGAACCCGCAGCCCAACGCCATGGCGATCGGCAGCGACCGCCCCTTCATCGTCATGACCACCGGGCTGTTCGACCTGCTCGACGCCGAGGAGCAGCGGTTCGTCGTGGGCCACGAGGTGGGCCACATCCTGTCCGGGCACGCCGTGTACCGCACGATGCTGCTGGCGCTGGTCCGGCTGGCGGCGCGGGTCGCGTGGATCCCGCTGGGCTACGTCGGCCTGCGCGCGATCGTCGCGGCGCTGGAGGAGTGGTACCGCAAGTCGGAGCTGTCCTGCGACCGCGCCGGGCTGCTGGCCGCGCAGGACCCGGAGGCGGCCAAGCGGGCGCTGATGAAGATGGCCGGGGGGTCGCGGCTGGCCGAGATGAACGTCGACGCGTTCCTGGAGCAGGCCCGGGAGTACGACGCGGCCGAGGACGTGCGCGACGGCTTCCTGAAGCTGCTGATCACCCAGGGGCACACCCACCCGTTCGCGGTGGTCCGGCTCGCCGAACTGGACCGCTGGATCAAGGACGGCGACTACCGGCGCATCCTCGACGGGGACTACCCGCGCCGCGACACCGACGCCGACGCCCGGATCGGCGAGGAGGCCCGCAGCGCCGCCCAGTCCTACCGGGAGGCCTGGGAGCGCACCGCCGACCCGCTGGTGGGGACGCTGCGCGACGTCGTGGGCGGTGCGGCGGCCACCGGGGGCAAGATCTTCGACACGGTGGCGGACCGGTGGAAGAACGGTCCGGCGGGACGCCGCGGCTCCGCCTGATCCCCCGCTGGTCCCGGCGCGGCCGCGAGCCGGCCGGACGGCGGGCCCACAGAATCCGAAGCCGGGAAGTGCGCCGCACACCCGGCTTTTCCGTTTTCAGAAGAATAGGAAATTTAAAATCCAGGTAAGAAAACCGGAATGCCAGCGCACCCCCGATAGGCCGTGACAGAATTCACACAGCGAAACGCCCAGGGCCGCGTCCGGTTCCCCCTCCCGCAGCCCCGGTCCCCCACCCTCCGTTCCGTTCGGCATATGCCCAGGTGAGAACGGACTCTCCAGGTCCGGCTCCCCCCACTCCGCCCCGGCCCGGCGCTCCGCTCCGCCACGACCCGTTTCTGCGGAATAGAGAAAGGATGCACGATTCCGTCAACCAATGACGGTTGACACGAGTGATGTAAGTGTGTGGAGACCAGTCAGCTCGGTGTCTGCTCTCGACGCCGCATTCTCGGTCGGCGAATTCGCCGGACAGCCACCGCGGGAGGAACGATGTCCATGGACGTGACCGTCGTCATTCCGGTCCACAACACCGGCCGGGGGGTGCTGGAAGGACTGGAGTCGCTGCGCTCCCAGACTCTGCCGCGCTCCCGCTTCGAGGTGATCTACGTCGACGACGGCTCCACCGACGGAACCGGGGAGCTGCTCGACGCCGAACTGGCGGCCGAGGAGAACTTCTCGGTGGTGCACATCGAGAACTCCGGCTGGCCCGGACGCCCCCGCAACATCGGCATGGACCGGGCTCGGGGCGAGTTCCTCCTCTTCATGGACGACGACGACCACCTCGGTACCGAGGCGCTGGAACGCCTGGTCGCCAAGGCCCGTGAGGACTCCGCCGACATCGTCGTCGGCCGGATGGCGGGCATCGGCCGCAGGGCGCCCCGGGAGATCTTCCAGAAGCCCCTCTCCGGCGGGACCGTGCGCGCCAACCGCCTGCTGCTCAGCACGCTCACGGTGCACAAGCTCTTCCGCACCGAGTTCCTGCGCGCCCACGGGCTGCGCTTCCCCGAGGGGAGGGTCCGGCTGGAGGACCACATGTTCATGCTCCCCGCCTACCTGCGCGCCCGGTCGGTCTCGGTGGTGCACGACTACACCTGCTACTACTGGGTGCGGCACAAGGACTTCGGGAACATCTCCTTCGCCACCCCCGACCCCGCGGACTACCTCGGCAGTGTCGAGCGGATCATCGACATCATCGAGGCCGAGACCGAACCCGGGGAGTTCCAGGACACCCTGATCGCGCAGTGGTACCGGTCGAAACTGCTGGGCCAGGTGCAGGGTGCCAAGTACCTGCAGCTGCCGCAGGCGACCGCGGACACGCTGCACAACGTTGCCCACTCGCTGGTCCGGCGCCGTATCCCCGAGCGCGTGGACGCCAGGCTCAACCCCTTCGCCCGGCTGCGCGCGGCCGCGCTGCGGACCGGACGGTTCGACCTCGTCCGCCGGATCGCCGAGTTCGAGCTCGACCTGGCGCAGCGGACCACGGTGACCGGTTACCGCTGGGACGGCGCGACACTGTCCGTGGACGTCGAGAGCACCCTGGTCCGCGCAAGCGACCAGCGTCCCCTGGAGTTCGTGCGCTCGGGCGGATCGGTCCACTGGGACCTGCCCCCCGAGGCGCTCGCGGAGCCCCCGGTGCGCCACGCTGCCGAGGTCGGTGCGGCGCTGGATCGGATCAAGCTGCGGACCTTCGCGCGCAACAAGGAACTCGGCGCGGACGTGACGGTGCCGACCTCGTTCACCCGCGTCGAGGAGCCGGCGGGAGCGGACCGGTTCACCGTACGGCTGCGCGGGACCGTCGAACTCGACATGGCGCACGGCAACCTGGGCTCGCCCCTGCTGGGGCGGTGGTGGTTCGTCTCCCGCGTCGAACTGGGCGGGGTCAGCTGCGACCGCCCGCTCGGCCCGCTGCGCTCCCTCGGGGCGGAGGCGGGCCGTGTCCCCGCCTTCGTGCGCGTGGACGGGGCACCGCCGGTCCTGGTGACTCCCGCCTACAACCGGAAGGGGCACCTGGTCGTCACGGCCGACCCCACCTGGCGGAAGTTCGCCTCGCTCATCCCCACGAAGGAGCGGCCCGCCCTCGTGCGCAACGGGGACGGCCTGCGGCTGCGCATCCCGCTCGCCCTGCACGCCGGCGACGAGCCGGTCGACCTGCCGCTGCGTCTGGTGGGCGACGGGGCGAACGTGGCGGGGACCGCGAGCGTGCGCACCGAGCCGACCGGGGCCGCCCGCCCCCACGCGGTGCTGACCGCCGACCTGCCCGCCGTCCCCCGCCAGGGCCGCTGGCAGGTCGCCGTGGGCCCCGCGGAGCGTCCCGTTCCGCTGCGGATCCTGCTGTCGCGGGGCCTGATCCGCTGCTCCGTCACGGTGCAGCGGCCACCGCGGCTCCGCGCCCTCGCCGGCCGTCTCCACCGGGCCCTGCGCCGCCGCGCGGGCCGCCTGGCGCGCGCGGCGGGCCTCCTCCGCTAGGGGCGCTTCCGGGGGGTCACTGCCCGCCGCGCAGGTCCTCGGGCGGGGTGGTGGTGTGGGTGATCTCCGCGAAGGAGACGGTCTGGCCCTCGCCCGTGGGGGACTGGGCGAGGAAGCCGACCCGCGCGCGGCCGGGCAGCGCGAAGTAGCGGACCAGGTGCCAGAAGCCGTCCCCGGTGTCGGCGTGGAAGGCGTACGCGCCGCCGGTACGGGTGATCCTCAGCCGGACGTCGCCGTCGACCGCGAAGGAGTTGCAGTCGTCGGAGGTCCCGCCGCGGGTCACCACCGACACGATCGTGGGCCGGCCCCGGGGCGACAGCTCCAGGCACAGCTTGGCGTGGTTGTCCTCGTCGACGTGGAGGAACAGCACTCCGGCGTCGTAGGTGGCGCGGAAGTCGAGTCCGACCCGCGCGGCGAGGGTGAAGTCCCCGGCGAGCTCGGCCAGCAGCGCGGGCGCGTTCGCCGTCCGGGCCGTCCCGCCCGGGTCGGCGAACACGTCGGTGGCCGGCCCCGCCTCGACGACGAGGCGGTCGGGGGGGCGCGATCGCGTAGCTGACGGGGGAGTTCCACCAGTGCAGCGGTGCGGGGACGGCGGGCAGTTCGACCGGTTCGTTCATGGGTGCCTCCCGAGGCCTGTGGGAGCGTTCCCACGATCCTTGCCCACCGGGGCCCGCGAGCACAAGGCCCCCGCGGCGGCCGCCCGGCACCCGCGTCACCTGCTTCTCAGCTCAACACGTCTGGGGTTGTGCCCTGACCCCCACAGAATCCGGACGATCACCATCGAGGGACTCACATCGATCCGCTCGGCGAAGGTCGACCTCGGTGATCTCAACATCCTCGTCGGTGCCAACGGAGCGGGCAAGAGCAACTTCGTCTCCGCACTGGCGCTGCTCGGCCGGATCGTGGACGGCGAACTCAACCTGTTCGTGGGCCAGGCGGGCGGGGCCGGGGTACTGCTGCACAACGGCGCGAAGGGGGACGCGGCCATCAGGATCAGGCTGGACTTCGCCCCGAACGGCTACGAAGCCGTCCTCGTCCCCGCTGCCAACGACGAACTGATCTTCCGTAGCGAGACCGTCTGGTTCCACGGCGAGGGCTACGACCGTCCCTGGACCGACTCCCTGGGTGCGGGGCACCGGAAGACCCGGCTGAACGAGGAAGCCACGCGCTCCGGTGGCACGGTGGCCGGCTACGCTCGTCGACGGCGGCCGCGACACCGCCCCGTCCAAGCATCTGGAACGGCTCTACCCCGGACACCGGAAGACTTCCGACGGTCCTGACGCCATCGCCCTGGCCGGGCTCGCGCACATCCGCACCCGGTGCCCGCACACGGACCGGTGGCCGACCGCTGTGGAGGCACGGCTGAACGGTTGACCCCGTGTCGCCCCGAACCACCGCGGCCCCCTGCCCGGGCGCTCTGCGGGACAGGGGGCCGCGGCCCGGCCGTGCGACGCGGCTAGCGGACGTGCCCGTCGCCGGTGACCACGTACTTGGTGGAGGTCAGCTCGGGCAGGCCCATCGGGCCGCGGGCGTGCAGCTTCTGGGTGGAGATGCCGATCTCCGCGCCGAAGCCGAACTCGCCGCCGTCGGTGAAGCGGGTGGAGGCGTTGACCATGACGGCCGCGGAGTCCACCAGGGAGACGAAGCGGCGCGCCGCCGACTGGGAGTCGGTGACGATGGCCTCGGTGTGCGCCGAGGAGTAGGTGCGGATGTGCGCCACGGCCTCGTCCAGGGAGTCGACGACGCGGGCGGCGAGGTCGAGGGAGAGGTACTCGGTGGCCCAGTCCTCCTCGGTGGCGGGCACCACGGCGTCGTCGTGGGCGCGGACCCGCTCGTCGCCGTGCACGGTGACCCCGGCCTCGCGCAGCGCCGCCAGGACCCTGGGCAGGAAGGCGTCCGCGATGCCGGCGTGGACCAGCAGGGTCTCGGTCGTGTTGCACACCGAGCAGCGCTGGACCTTGCTGTTGAGCACGATGTCCAGGGCGCGGTCGAGGTCGGCCGCCTCGTCGACGTAGAGGTGGCAGTTGCCGGTGCCGGTCTCGATGACGGGGACGGTGGACTCGTTGACCACGGTCTGGATGAGCGAGGCGCCGCCGCGCGGGATCAGCACGTCCACCAGGCCGCGCGCCCGCATCAGGTGCTTGACCGACTCGCGGCTCCTGCCGGGCACCAGCTGCACGGCGTCCACCGGCACCGCGGTCGCGGCCAGGGCCTGGCGGATCACGTCGGTGAGCACCGTGTTGGAGGAGTAGGCCGAGGAGGAGCCGCGCAGCAGGACGGCGTTGCCGCTCTTGAGGCAGAGCGCGGCGGCGTCGACGGTGACGTTGGGGCGGCCCTCGTAGATGATGCCGATGACACCGAGCGGGACCCGGACCTGGCGCAGCTCCAGCCCGTTGGGCAGGGTCTTGCCGCGGACGACCTCGCCGACCGGGTCGGGGAGCTCGACGACCTCGCGGACCGCGTCGGCGATCGCGGCGATGCGGGCGGGGGTGAGCGCGAGGCGGTCGATCATGGCCTCGCTGGTGCCGTTCTCCCGGGCCCGGGAGACGTCCTCGGCGTTGGCCGCGACGATCTCCTCGGCCCGTTCGCCGAGTGCGTCGGCCACGGCGGTGAGCGCCTCGTCCTTGGCGTCCCGGCTGAGCGGGGCGAGGTCTGCGGCGGCATCCCGAGCGCGCTCAGCGACCTCGCGGACGTCCCGCTCGATGTCAGTCATGGTGTCTTCGCTTTCTGCAGTCGGTGGTCGAACACGCCGCACGGGGCGGCGTGCGTGGCGGCGGTCCGCTCGGGACCGCGGGGCCCGGTCGCGCCGGACGGCGTCGGCGCGGGGCGCCCGCTGCCGCCCCGTACACAACGGTATAGGCGACCGCGGTACGGCTGCCACCCTGCGGGTCCGTCGCCCGGGAGGCGAGCGGGACCGGCTACCCCACGTCAACCCATTGACGCGCACGGTCACCGCGTCGCACCATTCTTGGGACGTCGTCTGCCGGAAACCCGGCCCCAGAATTGGGAGCGCTCCCAACCAGAAGCGTCCGAATCCCCCTGGAGACCCCCATGTCCGTCACCGCCCCTCCGCCCAGTCCGGGCGGCCGCCGCGGACCGGCGCGCCGCCTCCTCACCGCGCTGGGCTCCGCCGCGGCCCTGGCCGCGGGTTTTCTGACCCTCCCGGCGGCCGTCGGGACCGCCCACGCCGAACCGGCCTTCAACTACGCCGAGGCACTCCAGAAGTCGATGTTCTTCTACGAGGCCCAGCGCTCCGGAGCACTCCCCGAGGACAACCGGGTCTCCTGGCGCGGCGACTCCGGGCTCACCGACGGCGCGGACGTGGGCCTGGACCTGACCGGCGGCTGGTACGACGCGGGCGACCACGTCAAGTTCGGCCTGCCCATGGCCTTCACCGCCACCATGCTCGCCTGGGGCGCGATCGAGAGCCCCGAGGGCTACACGCTCTCCGGCCAGATGCCCCACCTCAAGTCCAACCTGCGCTGGGTCAACGACTACTTCATCAAGGCCCACCCCTCCCCCAACGTGCTGTACGCCCAGGTCGGCGACGGCGACGCCGACCACAAGTGGTGGGGTCCGGCCGAGGTCATGCCGATGGAGCGCCCCAGCTACAAGGTCGACCCCTCCTGCCCAGGCAGCGACGTGGCCGCCGAGACCGCCGCGGCGATGGCCGCCTCCTCGATCGTGTTCGCCGACGACGACCCGGCCTACGCCGCCACCCTGGTGGAGCACGCCGAGCAGCTCTACGCCTTCGCCGACACCTACCGCGGCGAGTACTCCGACTGCGTGCCCGCCGGGTCCTTCTACAACTCCTGGTCCGGCTACCAGGACGAGCTGGTCTGGGGCGCCTACTGGCTGTACAAGGCCACCGGTGACGCCTCCTACCTGGACAAGGCCGAGTACGAGTACGACTTCCTGTCCACCGAGCAGCAGACCGACATCCGCAGCTACCGGTGGACGGTCGCCTGGGACGACAAGTCCTACGGCGCCTACGTGCTGCTGGCCAGGGAGACCGGCGAGCAGAAGTACCTCGACGACGCCAACCGGTGGCTCGACTACTGGACGGTCGGCGTGAACGGCCAGCGCGTGCCCTACTCGCCGGGCGGCCAGGCCGTCCTCGACACCTGGGGTTCGCTGCGCTACGCCGCCAACACCGCGTTCGCCGCGCTGGTGCACGCCGAGACGGTCGCCGACGACCCGGTCCGCAGCCAGCGCTACCACGACTTCGGTGTCCGGCAGATCAACTACGCCCTGGGCGACAACCCGCGCAACTCCAGCTACGTGGTGGGCTTCGGCGCCAACCCGCCGCGCAACCCCCACCACCGCACCGCGCACGGCTCGTGGACCGACAGCATCGCCTCGCCCGCCGACAACCGGCACGTGCTCTACGGGGCGCTGGTGGGCGGCCCCGGCTCCCCGAACGACGCCTACACCGACGACCGGCAGGACTACGTCGCCAACGAGGTCGCCACCGACTACAACGCCGGATTCTCCAGCGCCCTGGCCATGCTGGTCGCCGAGTACGGCGGCACCCCGCTGGCGGACTTCCCGCCCGAGGAGGAGCCCGACGGCCCCGAGATGTTCGTCGAGGCCCAGATCAACACCCCGGGCACCACGTTCACCGAGATCAAGGCGATGATCCGCAACCGCTCGGCCTGGCCCGCCCGGATGCTGGACGAGGGCACCTTCCGGTACTGGTTCACCCTGGACGAGGGGGTCGACCCCGACGGGATCACCGTCACCTCCGCCTACAACCAGTGCGCCGCCCCCGACGGCGTCCACCACGTCTCCGGCGACCTGTACTACGCGGAGATCGACTGCACCGGCGAGGAGATCTTCCCCGGCGGCCAGTCCCAGCACCGCCGCGAGGTGCAGTTCCGCATCGCCGGCGGCGAGGGCTGGGACCCCTCCAACGACTGGTCCTTCCAGGGGATCGGCGACGAACTCGCCCCCGCCCCCAACATCGTGCTCTACGACGCGGGCGAGCCCGTGTGGGGCAACGCCCCGGAGGCCGGGGAGGACCCGGGTGAGGAGCCGGGTGAGGACCGGACCCCGCCGAGCGCCCCGGCCGACCTGGCCGCCACCGACGTCACCGCCACCGGAGCGGTCCTGACGTGGCGCCCCTCCACCGACCACAGCGGCAGCGGACTGGCCGGATACGACGTCTACGCGGTGGAGGGCGACCGGGCGGTGCTGGTCGGCTCGACCACGCAGACCAGCTACCCGCTGACCGGTCTGCGGGCGGCCACCGCCTACACCTACCGGGTGGCGGCCCGGGACAACGACGGCAACGTCTCCGAGCACAGCTCCGTCTCCTTCACCACCCTCGCCGGCTCCGGCGGCGGCTCCTCCTGCCTGGTGGAGTACGCCACCAATGACTGGAACGGCGGCTTCACCGGCTCGCTCCGGATCACCAACACCGGCACCGAGCCCCTCTCCGCCTGGGAGCTGGCCTTCGCCTTCCCGGCCGGGCAGCGCATCACCCAGGGCTGGAACGCTGTCTGGACCCAGAGCGGCACCGACGTCACCGCCACCTCGCTGCCCTGGAACAGCTCCCTGCCGCCCGGAACGACCGTCGAGGTCGGCTTCAACGGCTCGTGGAGCGGTTCCAACCCCCACCCCGCCGAGTTCACCCTCAACGGCGAGTCCTGCGCCCTCGCCTGACCCTCCCGGCCGCGGCCGTCCGCCGGGCGCGGGCGGCCGCGGCGCCGGGCCCGGCGCTACCGGTCCAGGAAGTCGAACAGCTCCTCCCAGCGGCGCACGATTCGCTCGGGGGCGTAGCGGTCCACGGAGCGCCGCGCCTGCTCCCCCAGCCGGTCGCGGAGTTCCCGGTCGGCCATGACCCGGGCGAGCCGCTCCGCCAGCGCGCGGGTATCGCCGGGCGGAGCCAGCAGCCCGTCCTCGCCGTCGGTGACGATCTCGCGTACCCCCGGCGCGCAGTCGAAGGCCACGCACGGCACCGCGCACGCCATCGCCTCCAGCAGCACCAGGGGGAAGCCCTCCCCCCGCGAGGACTGGACGAGGACCGAGGCCTCCCGCAACGCGCCGGGCACGTCGCCGGTGGCGCCCATCCACCGCACCGAGGAGTCCAGGCCCAGCTCGCGGCAGTAGTCGCGGAGGTCCCGCTCGTCGGCGCCGGTGCCGTAGACGCGCAGCGTCCAGTCGGGGAAGCGGGGGGCCGTCCTCGCCCACGCCTCCAGCAGCAGGTCGACGCGTTTCTGCTCGTCGAGCCGGCCGATGCTGACCACCGTCCGCGCGGTGCGCGGCGAGGGCCGCACGGGCAGCCACGGCAGCGGGTTGGGCATGACGTCGAGGTTGTTCAGCCCCTGGTTGATCCACCGGTCGGCGTCCTCGCGGGTGAGGGCGAGCAGGCGGTCGACGTCGCGGAAGTACCGCTGGACCCGGGCGAACCGGGAGGTGCGTCGGGACTCCTCGAACGACTCGTGGGTCATCCCGACGACGTGCAGGCCACCGGTGTCGGCCAGGGCGACCCACTCCATCGCCCACACCTGGGTGACGATGACGACCCCGCCGGGTGCCACACCGCGCAGCAGTGCCGACAGCGCCGCGGCGCGCTCGCGCCGCTCGGCCTCCCGCCGGGCCTGCCGCAGCCGCGCGGCCACGGCGAAGCGGTCCCGCAGCCGGCGGGGCCGCCACGCGGGCGGCGGCCGCCGCGTGTACAGCGTGGTGACCGGGTAGGGCGTCGCCCCGACGTCCTGCGCGACCTGGGCCGGGGCGATGCCCACCACGCGGACCCGGTGCCCGCGTTCGGTGAACAGCCGCGCCATCCGGTGCGTCCAGCTCGTCACCCCGCCCAGTTCGTCGACGCTGTTGGCGACGAGGACGAGGTCGCGTCCGGCGCCGGTCCCGCCGCTCATCCGCGGGCTCCCGGGTCCAGGAACCGGTCGACGACGGCGCGCGCGGCCGTCCCGGTGTCGTGGGTGGCGAAGCGCGCGGCGAAGGCGCGGCGGGCCTCGGCGTAGTCGGCCTCGGCGGTCTTCAGCTCCCTGATCGCGGCGAACAGCTCCTCCTCGGTGCGCGCCAGCGGTCCGGGGGCCGTCCCGGCCAGGTCGACGTAGGTGCCGCGGGTGCGGACGTAGTCGTCGTGGTCGGGGACGTAGTAGACCATCGGGCGGTCCAGCAGCACGTAGTCGAACATCACCGAGGAGTAGTCGGTGATGAGTCCGTCGGCCGCCGCGAGCAGCGGGGTGGTGTCGTGCTCGGCGGAGACGTCGACCACCGTGCCGGCCGCCGACGGCGGCACCGCCATGCGTTCCAGGTAGTGTGCGCGGACCAGCAGCACGTACTGGTCGCCGAACTCGCGGGCGAACGCCGCCAGGTCGAACAGCGGCCGCACCCGGGTGCGGCGCCGCCGCGGACGGCCGCGGAAGGTCGGGGCGTACAGCAGGACGGCCCGGCCGTCGGGAAGGTGCGGGGCCGCGGCGATCACCGGGTGCTCGCGCCGTCCGGTCCGCTCCTCCCGCCTGCGCTGCCGCACCAGGGCGTCGTTGCGCGGGTAGCCCACGGGCAGCGCCACCGCCGGGTCGAGGCGGAACGCCCGGACGAGGGTGTCGACGTCGTGGGGGGAGCGCACGCAGAACGCGTCGAAGCGGTCGAGGTCCGCCCGCAGCCGCGCGCGTTCCTCCCGGCTCCGCAGCTGCACCCCGGCCTCGTCGAACCCCATGCGTTTGAGGGCGCTGCCGTGCCAGGTCTGGACGTAGGTGGTGTGCGCGGGTTTGCGCAGCCCCGAGGGGAAGCCCTGGTTGTCGATCCAGAACTCGGCGCGGGCCAGCGCCAGCAGGTAGCGCAGGCTCCAGCGGCGCACCAGCACCGCGTCGCGGGGGAAGCCGTCGGGGGACCGGTCGTAAGACCACACGGCCGTGATCGCGGTGTCGCGGCGGCGCAGTTCCTCGTAGACCGCGCGGGGACTGTCGGCGTAGCGCCGTCCCAGGTGGCTTTCGAAGACGGCGAGCCCCCGGCGCTGCGGCAGCCGGCACAGCACGGTGTGGTAGAGCCACCGCTTGTTCCGCTCCGAGGCGAGGGTGCGGGGGGCGCGGCGGGCCGCGGCGAGCAGGGCCCGGCCGCGCTGGCCGACGGGACCGGAGGCCGCCGCGGTCAGGGCCGCGCGCAGGCGGCGCTGCGCGGTGGTGGAGGCCGTGACGCGCAGCGCGAGGTGCCCCCTGGCGGAGACCTCCGCGACCACCCGGTCGGCGGCCGGGCCCGGCAGCAGCGGCCGCACCGGGAGCGGGGTGAGGTCCAGGCCGGGGCCGTCGACGGTGAGGCGGGTGGGCAGCCGCGTCCCGTCGACGTCCAGGACCAGGCGCAGGTCCCACACGTCGTCGACGACGCCGATCGGGTGGAAGGCGGCGCCCAGGTCCAGCTCGGCCGTCCAGGCGAGGTGGTCCCCGTGGTGGACGAGCCGCCGCAGCGGGAAGTAGTGGGTCCGCGGCCCGGCGCGGCGGGCGGTGAGCTCCAGGCGGCCGCGCAGCCGGGAGGCGGCGGGGATGCGGCCCAGCGGGTTGACCACGCGTCCGGCCAGGCGCATCCGGCCCCCCTGGACCGACTGGCCGGTCAGCGCGTTGCGGGGGGCGAGCCGGCCCAGCGGCCTGGTGTGGTGGCCGAGGTCGGTGACGTCGAGCAGTTCCCGTCCCAGGGGGTCGTCCAGGTGGTCGGCGCTCCAGTAGACGCGTCCCTCCCGTTCGACCAGGGGAACCGCGGTCTTGTGGCTGTTGACCAGCGCGTCGACCGCGGGCGGCAGGGCGTCGGCATCACCCCGGGAGAACAGGTAGGCGCAGACCGCCTGGAGCGGCGGCAGCCGCCGGTAGGCCTCGGCGGGAAAGCCCGCCACGTAGTTCCCCGCCAGGCCGGTGAGGGCGCGCCGGTACCCCTCGTCGCGCAGCGGCAGGTCGCGCAGGTGGAGCAGCAGGTCGTGCTTGAGGAACTTGACGTCCTTGGCGAGTCGGATCTCGTGGAGTCCGCGTTCGGCCAGCAGCGTGTCGATCCTGCGGTGCATGGCGAGCCGGTCGGCGAGGTTGCCGATCTCGTCGCGGCGCTGCGTGATGGACCTGGAGTGCGGGTCCTGGCGGACGTGCCAGCGGTAGACCGTGTTGGGGATGAGGGCGATGCGCCGTGCCGCCAGGTAGGCGCGGGCGGCGAACAGCAGGTCCTCGTAGGCGACCCCGGTGGGGAACCGCAGCCGGTGCTCCAGGAGGAAGGAGCGCCGGTAGCACTTGTTGGTGGCGAGGGTGTCCCAGACGAGCGGTTCGGGGTCGTCGGTGATGGAGTCCAGCACCCGGGTGTTCCGGTAGATCCAGCGGTACCAGGGTTTCTCCTCCCGGCCGCGGCGGGTCGTGCGGACGCGGACGCACAGTCCGGAGACGAGGTCGGCCCCGGTGGTCTCGGCGGCCCGCACCAGGTTGCGGCAGGCGTCGCGGTCCAGTTCGTCGTCGCTGTCGAGGAACATGACGTAGCGGCCCGCGGCGCGTTCCACGCCGTGGTTGCGGGGCTGCCCGCAGCCTCCGCTGTTGCGCGGCAGCCGGAACGCCCGGACCCGGTCGGGGTGGCGTGCCGCCAGTTGCCGGGCCACCGCGAAACTGCGGTCGGTGCTGTGGTCGTCGACGATCACGGCCTCCACGCCGCGCATCGTCTGCTCCAGTACGGACCGCACCGCGGTGGGCAGCCGGTCCTGGTCGTTGTAGACGATGACGACCACGCTGACCTCGACCATGAGTCCCCGTCCGTCCTGCGCAGGCTGCCGTTCGCACGCCCCGTCCGCCGCGGGACGCGCGTACCGGAAGCCTACGGAAGACGAGGGAAAACACCGCCAGGGAAACGGAAAGACTCTCTCAAAGGCACATGTCCGGACAAGGTTCTCCGGTCACCGCGGCGGTGGAGGCGGCGCTCAGTCCCGGGGGAGGTCTCCGTCGCCGTTGTGGAGCACCACCAGGTCGTCGCGGTGCACGATCTCCCGGCTGTACTCGGAGCCGAGCTCCCGGGCCAGCCACCGGGTGGAGCGGCCCATCAGGTCGGGGATCTCGGCGGCGTCGTAGTTGACCAGGCCGCGGGCGACGATGACGCCGTCCTCGTCGCGCAGGTCCACCGGGTCGCCCGCGCTGAAGTCGCCCTCCACCTTGACCACCCCGGCGGGGAGCAGGGACGCCTTCTCCGTGACCACCGCGCGCACCGCCCCCGGGTCCAGGACCACGCTGCCGCGCCCGGCGGTGGCGTGGGCCAGCCAGAGCTGGCGGCTGGAGGGGCGGCGGTGCTCCGCCGGGACGAAGAAGGTGCCGACCTGTTCCCCGTCCAGCGCGGCGCGCGCGTTGGCCGCCGAGGTCAGCACGGTGGCCACGCCCGCCTCCGTGGCGATGCGCGCGGACTCGACCTTGGTGACCATGCCGCCGGTGCCGACCCCGCGCCTGCCCGCGCTGCCGAGGTCCACCCCGGCCAGGTCGTCAGGGCCGTTGACCAGGCTGATCCGCCTGCTGGTGGGCAGGGACGGGTTGCCGTCGTAGAGGGCGTCCACGTCGGTCAGCAGCACCAGCACGTCCGCGCGGAGCAGGTGGGCGACGAGGGCGGCGAGCCGGTCGTTGTCGCCGAAGCGGATCTCGTGGGTGGCGACCGTGTCGTTCTCGTTGACGATCGGCACCGCGCCGATCTCCAGCAGCCGGCTCATGGCGCGCTGGGCGTTGCGGTACTGGGCGCGGCGCATCAGGTCGTCGGCGGTCAGCAGGATCTGCGCGGCGGTCAGCGAGTGCCGGGCGAACTCGGCGGTGTAGCGGGCCAGCAGCAGGCCCTGGCCGACGCTGGCCGCGGCCTGCTGGGTGGCCAGGTCGCGGGGGCGCCGGGTGAGGCCCAGCGGGGCCATGCCGGCGGCGACCGCTCCGGAGGAGACCAGCACCACCTCGGTGCCGGCGGTGCGGCGTGCCGCCAGTACGTCCGTGAGGTCGCGGATCCGGTCGTGGTCGATCCCGCCCTCCGGGGTGGTGAGGGAGGACGATCCCACCTTGACCACCACCCGTCGGGCCCGGGGGATCGCCGTCCGTGTCTGCCCGGCGCCTCTGCCCACGTCATCTGTCCTTTCGCTGCTCAGGGGATCAGCCCAGCCGGGGGTCGGTGCCGCGCGGTCCCAGGACGGTCTGCTCGGCGTCGACGGTGGGGTCCCAGTCGAAGACCACGGCGTCGTCCTCGTCGCCGATGTGGACCTCGGCGCCGTCGGTGGCTCCCGCCCGGGCGAGGGCCTCCTCGATGCCGAGGCGGTTGAGCCGGTCCGCGAGGTAGCCGACGGCCTCGTCGTTGGTGAAGTCGGTCTGGCGGACCCAGCGCGCGGGCTTGTCGCCCAGGACCCGGAAGACGTTGTCGCCGATCGGGACGACCTGGAACGCCTTCTCACCGATCTCGCGCGGGCGCAGCACCAGGCGGGTGGGTTCCTCGACGGGCCGGGCGGCGCGGGCCGCGGCCACCTGCTCGCCGAGCGCGTACGCCAACTCCCGCAGCCCCTCGCGGGTGGCCGCGGAGATCTGCAGCACCCGGTAGCCGCGTTCGACGAGCATGGGCTTGACGAGTTCGGCGAGTTCGCGGGCCTCGGGCACGTCGACCTTGTTCAACGCCACGAGGCGCGGCCGGTCGGACAGGTCGACACCGGTGCGCTCCCCGTAGACGGTCAGTTCCCGTTCCAGGACCTCCAGGTCGGTGACGGGGTCGCGGCCGGGTTCGTAGGTGGCGCAGTCCAGCACGTGCAGCAGGGTGGAGCAGCGTTCCACGTGGCGCAGGAACTCCAGGCCCAGCCCCCTGCCCTCGCTGGCTCCGGGGATGAGGCCGGGCACGTCGGCGATCACGTACTGGGTCTGTCCGGCCTCGACGACGCCGAGGTTGGGCACGAGCGTGGTGAACGGGTAGTCGGCGATCTTGGGGCGGGCCGCCGACAGCGCCGCGATCAGCGAGGACTTGCCCGCGCTGGGGAAACCGACCAGGCCCACGTCGGCGATGGTCTTGAGCTCCAGGCGGATGTCGAGTGCCTCGCCCGGTTCGCCTTTCAGCGCGAATCCGGGGGCTTTGCGCCGGGGGGAGGCGAGTGCGGCGTTGCCGAGTCCGCCGTGGCCGCCGCGGGCGACGACCAGTCGGGTGCCGTGGCCGACCAGGTCGGCGATGACCTCGCCGTCCAGGGTGGTCACCACGGTTCCGTCGGGGACCGGAAGGACCAGGTCGGCGCCGTTGGCTCCGGCGCGGTGCCCGCCCTGGCCGGGGGTCCCGTTGCCCGCCCTGCGGTGCGGGCGGCGCCGGTAGTCCAGCAGGGTGGCGGTGTTGCGGTCGACCTCCAGGATCACGTCACCGCCCCGGCCGCCGTTGCCGCCGTCGGGTCCGCCCAGCGGCTTGAACTTCTCGCGGTGGACGGAGGCACAGCCGTGCCCGCCGTCTCCGGCCTTGACGTGCAAGACCGCCTCGTCGACGAAATCGGACATGGTGCTGGCTCCTCGGTGCGTCTGGTGGTCGAACGCACGTGAGGCGGGCCAGTGGCACTGGCCCGCCTCACGCTACTGCTGACGCGTCCTCTTCCCGGGCCTACTCGCTGGCGGCCGGGGTCGGGACGATGCTCACGGCCTTGCGGCCGCGCAGGTTTCCGAACTTGACCGTGCCCGCGACCAGTGCGAACAGGGTGTCGTCGCCGCCGCGGCCGACGTTGTCACCGGGGTGGAAACGGGTGCCGCGCTGACGGACGAGGATCTCGCCGGCGTTGACGACCTGACCGCCGAAGCGCTTGACGCCGAGCCGCTTGGCGTTGGAGTCGCGTCCGTTACGGCTGGACGACGCGCCCTTCTTGTGTGCCATCTCGCGCTCCTCCCGCTACTTCGCGGCGATGCCGGTGACGCGGATCCGGGTGTACTTCTGGCGGTGACCCAGACGCCGCTTGTAGCCGGTCTTGTTCTTGTACTTCAGAATGTTGATCTTGGGGCCCGTGGCCTCGCCGAGGACCTCGGCGGTGACCTGGTAGCCGCCCAGCTCGGCAGCGTCGCTGATGACCTTGCCGTCGTCCACGACAAGCAGCGGCTGCAGGTTGAGCGTGGCACCGGCCTCTTCGGCCACCTTGTCGATGGTCACGACGTCATCGACGGAGACCTTCTCCTGTCGGCCGCCCGCTCGCACGATCGCGTACACCGGGAAACTCACTTCCTGCTCGCTTCAGAAAAGAATGCGCTCAAAATCGACCGCAAGTCGTCAACCCGCTCACCACCCGGAAAAGGCGGTAGGGGATTTCGAAAGGAGGTCTCGGGCGCGCGAACGTGTGGGGCGCGCCGACGCACCATTCTTCAGCCTACCACCCGCTCGTGGGGGGTGATGACGACGCGGTCGGCGCCGGGCGGGCGGACCCGCCCGGCGGACCGGGTCATCCGGCCTCGGCCACCGCCGTCTCGGAGACGACCACTCCGGCCTTGCGCCGGGTCCGGCGGCGCCGGGGGCGTTCGGCCACGGTCTCGGTCTGGTCGTCGTCCGCCTCTGCCGTCTGGACGGGGGCCACCTGCGCGGCGGACTCCTCGGCGCTCGGCTCGGCGGGTGCCGAATCCTGCTGCTGTTCGGGCGGCGGACCCGCGGCGCGCTTGGCCTTGCGGGCGGTCCGGCCCGGCGTGCCCTCCTCGGCGGACTGCGCGGACTCGGTCTGCGGGACGGTCCCGGCCTCCGGCTGCGCCTTCTCGGCGGCCGCCTTGTCCGCACCGTTGTTGCCGTTGGCGGCCTTGTCCGCGCCGTTGTTGCCGTTCTTGTTCTTCTTCTTGCGCCCGCCGTTTCCGCCGGACCTGGACTCGACGAGATCGGTGTGCAGGATCAGGCCGCGGCCGTTGCAGTGCTCGCAGGTGTGCGAGAAGGCTTCCAGCAGCCCCTGGCCGACCCGTTTGCGGGTCATCTGCACCAGTCCCAGCGAGGTGACCTCGGCCACCTGGTGCTTGGTGCGGTCCCGGGACAGGCACTCCAGCATGCGGCGCAGCACCAGGTCCCGGTTGCTCTCCAGCACCATGTCGATGAAGTCGATGACGATGATGCCGCCGATGTCGCGCAGCCGCAGCTGGCGCACGATCTCCTCGGCCGCCTCAAGGTTGTTCTTGGTGACCGTCTCCTCAAGGTTGCCGCCCTGACCGGTGAACTTGCCGGTGTTGACGTCGATGACCGTCATCGCCTCGGTGCGGTCGATGATCAGGGAGCCGCCGCTGGGCAGCCACACCTTGCGCTCCAGCGCCTTGGCGATCTGCTCGTCGATCCGGTAGGCCTCGAAGACGTCGCGCTCCTCGGTCCAGTGCGAGAGGCGGTCGGCCAGGTGCGGGGCGACGTGGTCGACGTACTCGCGGATGGTCTCCCAGGCGTCGTCGCCGGAGACGACGAGGCTGGAGAAGTCCTCGTTGAAAATGTCGCGGACCACCCGGATGGTGAGGTCGGGCTCACTGTTGAGCAGCGCCGGGGCGGTCGCCGACTTCGCCTTGCGCTTGATGGACTCCCACTGCTTGGCCAGGCGGGAGATGTCGCGCTCCAGCTCCTCCTCGCTGGCGCCCTCGGCCGCGGTGCGCACGATCACCCCGGCCCCGGTGGGCATGACCTTCTTGAGGATCTGCTTGAGGCGGGCGCGCTCCTTGTCGGGAAGCTTGCGGCTGATCCCGGTCATGGAGCCGTCGGGCACGTACACCAGGTAGCGGCCGGGGAGGCTGATCTGGCTGGTCAGCCGGGCTCCCTTGTGGCCGAGGGGGTCCTTGGTGACCTGGACCAGGACGGACTGGCCCGACTTGAGCACCGACTCGATCCGGCGGGGCTGGCCCTCCAGGCCGGTGGCGTCCCAGTTCACCTCGCCGGCGTACAGCACGGCGTTGCGGCCCTTGCCGATGTCGACGAAGGCCGCCTCCATCGAGGGCAGGACGTTCTGCACCCGGCCCAGGTAGACGTTGCCGACGTAGGACTTGTGGTCGGCGCGGTCGACGTAGTGCTCGACGAGCACGTTGTCCTCAAGCACGGCGATCTGGGTGCGCTCTCCGATGCGGCGCACCACCAGGTCGCGCTTGACGGACTCGCGGCGGGCCAGGAACTCCGACTCGGTGATGATCGGGGGGCGGCGGCGCCCCTGTTCACGCCCCTCGCGGCGGCGCTGCCGCTTGGCCTCCAGACGGGTGGAGCCGCGCACCGCCTGGACCTCGTCCTCAATGGGGCGTTCGGTGCGTTCGGTGCGGGCGGGACGCACCCGGACCACCGTGTTGGGCGGGTCGTCGGGCTCGGGCTCGGTCGCGGCCTCGGTGCCCGAACGGCGGCGGCGACGGCGGCGGCGACGGCTGGTGCCCGTGCCCTCCTCCGCCTCTTCGGTCGTGCCGGTGGAGTCGGCCTCCGCCCCGGCGGAGTCGGTCCCGGTCTCCCCGGCGGTGTCGGCGCCGGTGTCGTCAGCGGTGTCGGCGGCGGTCTCCGCGCCGTCCGCGGTGTCGGTGTCGGCGCCCTCGCCGTCCTCGCCGCGGTTGCGGGCCCGGCGTCCGCCTCTGCGCCGCCGGCGGCGGGTGGGCCGCTCCTCCGCGGTCTCCTCGGCGTCCGTGTCGGGTGTCTCCTCGGTCTCTTCGGCCTCCTCCGCCGCGGTGTCGGAGTCGTCCGTTCCCGTCGACTCCACGACCGGGGGCTGGAAGAGCACCATGGGCGGCTGGAAGGTGACGGCGGCCACGGCTGCGGGGTCGGCGGCGTGCGGCTCGTCCGTTCCGGCCGCCTCAGCGCTCTGCGCGGCGCCGGCCCCCCCGACCGTGTCCGGGGCGCCCTGGTCGGGCGGCTCGGTGTCCTCGGCGTCGACGGCCCTGACCCGGCTGCGGGTACGGGTGCGCGGGGTGCGGGCCGTGGTCTTGCGGCTGCGCCGCTTCGACGCCGTCTCCTCGGCCGTCTCCTCGCCCGCGTCCGTGCCGGCCGCCTCCGGCGGGGCCTCCTCGGCGGTCACCAGCTCCACGGAGACGGCGGCCACGGTCGTGGGCGTCGACACCGGGATCGGGTCGGGTTCGGGCGGCGGTCCGGCGGGCCTGCTCGCGGCACGGCCCCGGCGCACCGGCTGGGCCAGGCGCACCGTGCCGGACGTTCCCGCGACCGTCGAACCGTTCGGTCGTGTGGTTGTCTCTGTTTCAGTTGTCCCCTCGGTGCCGTCTGCACCGTTGTTGGGCTCGTTTTCGAGCATCCGGGCGGTCTCCCGTCAAGTTCTCGGGCGCGGCCCCGCACGTGGTGCCCGGCCGCGGCGCGCAAGAACTGTCGTTGTCAATAATCCGCGCCGGCGTCGCGACCGCGACGCCGGTCAAAGTCCCTGAGGTGCGCTCACGTTCCCCGATCCGGACCGCGCCGAGGCGGATCCGGCGTGTGCGCTGACGACGGTGGCGCCTGACTCCGAGGCCGCGTTGTCCGCGGCGAGCGGGTCCGCGATGGTTCCGGAGTCCTCGTCGAGCGGCCCCTGCGCCAGCCTGGTCATCTTCGTCGATGACGGCGGGGCGAGGTCGGCGATCTGACGGAGGCCGGTCACCACGTCGTCGGGTCGTACGACAGGAGTGGTGTGCCGCACGATCAAGCGAAGTATGGCATATGTCTCTTGTTGTTCCGTTGCGGCGCGCCTGTCGACGTCCAGCAGGAAGACGGGTGAGCGGGCGTCGAAGCGGCGGCGTCCCTTCTTGGTGAGCCTCTCCACCTCGATCCGCTCGGCCGCGAGGAACGCGGCCACGGCTGCCGCGGCGTCGTCGGGGTCGACGCCCGGAAGTTCGATTCGCCACTCCGACGCCTCCAGGCGGTCTGCCAGACCGCCCGCCGCTGCCGGGGCCACCGTGAGGATGTCGATGCCTTCGGGCATCGCCTCGTCGAGTCGCTCGCGCAACCGTTCGGGGTCCATCGGCTCGGCCAGAGTGAGTTCGCAATACTCCGCCTCACTCGCCACTCCCGTGGGGGCCGCGCCCGTGTAGGAGATCTTGGGATGAGGCGAGAACCCCGCTGAGAAGGCCACGGGTACCTGGGCCCGGCGCAGCGCACGTTCCAGTACGCGGGCGATGTCGCGATGGCTCGCGAATCTCATCCGGTGGCGTTTGGCGTACCGCACGCGCATCCGTTGGGCCTGGTGACCGGTGGAGAGCGAATCGGCGCCCTCAAGTGCGGGGGGCAGCTCTGCTCCTTTCCTCGGACTCCCGCGGGCCGGCACGGCAGGACCGTGTCCCCTCGGGAGAGGTTCGTCTTCTTTTCAGCCTACGGGGCGTGTCGGCGACTCCGCGCCACCGCCCTCATCGAGGTACAACCCCTCGCGGCGAGCGTGTGTTCCGCCACAGTCAATGCTCTTCCCACTGCGACCGGAGTTGAAAAGCGCACCTTTTGGGACGGGCGGTCCGGCGACGGCGCGCCCCGGGCCCGTCCGCCGCCGGGGCGAAGGCGTGGGGCCCCGGGAAAAAGTCCCGGTCCGCTGCCAACCGATCCCGCCCCCGGTACGTCCAAGTACGTGTACGGCCCGGCGCGAGCGGGGTGCCGGGCCGTACCCCGTCTCCCGGGGCACTTCCCGCGCAGCCCCGCCTCTCACACCACGCTCAGCGGCAGCAGTCGGCGCCCCGCGGTGTCGTGGGTCTGGATCTGGGTCCCCATGCTCGGGCAGACGCCGCAGTCGTAGCAAGGGCTCCACCGGCAGTCGTCGACCTCCACGGCCTCCTCGCCGTGCAGGGCGTCCTGCCAGTCCTGCCAGAGCCACTCCCGGTCCAGCCCCGCGTCCAGGTGGTCCCAGGGCAGTACCTCGTCGGCGTCGCGCTCGCGCACCGTGTACCAGTCCACGTCCACCGGCTCGTCGGCCAGCACCGCCTCGGCGGCGTCCATCCAGCGCTCGTAGGAGAAGTGCTCGCTCCAGCCGTCGAAGCGGCCCCCCTCGCGCCACACCCGTTCCACGACCCGGCCCAGTCGGCGGTCGCCGCGGGAGAGCAGCCCCTCGATGATGGAGGGCTTCCCCTCGTGGTAGCGCAGGCCGATCGACCTGCCGTACTCCCGGTCGGAGCGGAGCGCGTCCCGCAGCTTGCGCAGCCGGGCGTCGACGACCTCGTGCGGGGCCTGTCCCGCCCACTGGAAGGGGGTGTGCGGCTTGGGCACGAAACCGCCGATGGACACCGTGCAGCGGATGTCCCGGCGTCCGGTGACCTCGCGTCCGGCCCTGATGACCTCGCGGGCCAGGTCGGCGATGGCCAGGACGTCGGCGTCCTCCTCGGTGGGCAGCCCGCACATGAAGTACAGCTTGACCTGTCGCCAGCCCGCGGCGTAGGCGGCGGTGACGGTGCGGATCAGGTCGGCCTCGGTGACCATCTTGTTGATGACCCGGCGCATCCGCTCGCTGCCGCCCTCGGGCGCGAAGGTGAGCCCGGAGCGGCGGCCGTTGCGGGTGAGCTCGTTGGCCAGGTCGATGTTGAAGGCGTCCACCCGGGTGGAGGGCAGGGACAGGCCGGTGTGGGTGCCCTCGTAGCGGTCGGCGAGGTTCCTGGTGATGTCGCCGATCTGGCTGTGGTCGGCGCTGGACAGCGACAGCAGGCCGACCTCCTGGAACCCCGAGGAGCGCACCCCCTGGTCGACCATCCGGGCGACGGCCTGCTCGCTGCGCTCGCGCACCGGACGGGTGATCATCCCGGCCTGGCAGAAGCGGCAGCCGCGGGTGCAGCCGCGGAAGATCTCCACGCTGTAGCGCTCGTGGACGGACTCGGCGATCGGGACGATCGGGTTCTTGGGGTAGGGCCACCGGTCGAGGTCCATGACGGTGTGCTTGTGCACCCGCCACGGCACCCCCTCCCGGTTGGGCGTGTACCGCTCGATGCGGCCGTCGGGCAGGTAGGTGACGTCGTAGAACTTGGGCACGTACACCCCGCCGGTGGCGGCCAGACGGGCCAGCAGCGCGTCGCGTCCGCCCGGGGAGCCCTCCCGGCGGAACTCGCGGACGATCTCGGTGATCGCCAGCGCGATCTCCTCGCCGTCGCCGAGGACGACGGCGTCGAGGAAGTCGGCGATGGGCTCGGGGTTGAACGCGGCGTGTCCGCCGGCCAGCACGATCGGGTGCTCGTCGGCGCGGTCTGCCGCGTGCAGCGGGATGCCCGCCAGGTCCAGCGCGGTGAGCAGGTTGGTGTAGCCCATCTCGCTGGCGAAGCTGACGCCCAGCAGGTCGAAGGCGGCCAGGGGGCGGTGCGCGTCCACGGTGAAGTGCGGCACCCCGTGCTCGCGCATGAGCTTCTCCAGGTCGGGCCAGACCGCGTAGGCGCGTTCGGCGAGCACTCCCTCGCGCTCGTTGAGGATCTCGTAGAGGATCTGGACGCCCTGGTTGGGGACACCCACCTCGTAGGCGTCGGGGTACATCAGCGCCCACCGCACCTCGGTGTCGTCCCACTCCTTGACGACGGAGTTCAGCTCACCCCCCACGTACTGGATCGGCTTCTGCACGTGCGGCAGCAGCGCTTCCAACTGCGGGAAGACGGATTCGACAGTCATCGGAAAAAGGGCCTCACGTTCGCGGTCGCTCGGCGACGGACAGGAGACGGCGCCTGTTCCTGCCAGGATAGGCGCCCTCGGGGCAATGCGGTGAATCGCGGGAGCGGCCCCGGTGTCCCCGGGGTCGACCGGGCGGGCGGCGCCGTCGGGACCGCCGGCGGCCGCGGGACTCGCGCTGTGCTCCGCCGCGGCCCGTCCCGGCCCGCCGGGGGCGAGCCCTCTCCTCCGCCGGTCCGCGGTCACCGTGCCTCCCCGGTGCGCGCGTGCACCCCCAGGACCAGGCCGACCGCGGTGAGGTTGGCGACGGCCGCGCTGCCCCCGTAGGAGACGAACGGCAGCGGCAGTCCGGTGACCGGGCTGAGCCCCAGGGTCATGCCGATGTTGACGAACACCTGGAAGCAGAACCAGGCCGCCACCCCGACGCAGACCAGGCGGCCGTAGGGCTGGTCGCAGCGGGCGGCGGTGCGCAGGACGCGCAGCAGCACCACGCCCAGCAGCACGATGACCGCGCACCCCCCGGCGAAGCCGAGCTCCTCGGCCACGACACTGAAGATGAAGTCGGTGTGCTGCTCGGGCACGAGCTTGCCGCTGGTCTGCCAGCCCTGGAACAGTCCGGCCCCGCCCAGCCCTCCCGAGCCGACCGCGATGAGCGCCTGGTTGACGTTGTACCCCGCCCCCAGCGGATCGGCGCCCGGGTCGAGGAACGAGACGAGCCGCGCCACTTGGTAGTCCTTGAGCAGGCCGAGCCACCACACCGCGAGCGCCCCCAGTGCGCCGCAGCCGAGCAGGCCCAGCGGCCAGCGCGGCGAGGCACCGGAGAGGGCGAGCATGGCCAGATGGATCACGCCCAGCACCAGCGCGCTGCCCAGGTCCGGTTGCAGCAGGACCAGCCCCGTCGGCACCGCCAGGACTCCCAGGCTGAGCAGCACCTCCCGGGCGGCGGGGGCGCGTGTCCGGTCGGGGGGTCCGCCCAGCACCGCGGCGACGGTCAGGATCAGCGCGATCTTGGCGGTCTCGGCGGGCTGGGCCTGGAGGCCGCCGACGGCGATCCAGGCCCGGGAGCCGTTGACGACCTCCCCCAGCGGGCCGAGCACCAGCAGCAGCGCGACGGTCACGGCCACGAGGAGCACCGGGGCGTAGGCGCGCACCCTCCGGTGGTCCACCGCGGCGACGGCGAGGCAGAGCGGCAGGGCCAGCAGGAGGTGTCCCAGATGCCGCCAGGCGTGCCCGGTGGGCCCCGGCGGCCCGCCCGGCTGGAGGGTGGCCGACCACACCATCAGGGCGCCCAGCACGCCGAGGGTCAGCACCGCTGCCAGCAGCACCCAGTCGAGGCGGCGGGGCACGACCCGGGCGGTGAGCCGGACGAGGCGCGACAGCGGAGCGGGCAGTCGCACGGACTGGTCGAAACGGAGCGACATGCGGCGCCTTTCCGGATCACTCGTCGACCGGACGGACCGCTCCGTCCGGCTGGTCCTCGAAAGGTCCGGCGAAGCGGGGTGCGGCGCCGTCGGCCGGCCGCATGCGTCCCCCGGCGCACCCGCCCCCGGCCCCGGCCGGGGGCCCGTGGCGCGCCGGCGGGCAGTCGGCGGTGTCCAGGAACCGCCCCTGGACGGCGGGGGCGACCACGTGGACGTGGTTGTTCTCGGCCAGCGCCCGGTAGTGCTCCCCCATCGGCACCTGGAGGTACCACAGCCGGCCCACGAGGAGCGCCAGCAGGCACACCACCAGCGCCTGGGCTGCGAGCACGGGCCAGTGCCCGCGGGCCCGCACCGGATCACCCATCGGTTCCCCTCCCCTTCCGACCGCGCCGCGGCGCCGGTCGCGGCGGATCCGCCGGCGGGGGGAGCGTGCGCCGCCGGACGGGCCGCGGCCCCGGTGCGGGGCCGGACGGGACGGCAGAGGCGCCGCTGACCACCGCCGGGAGCGCGCCCCCCGCCCGCCCGCGCGGGGAGGCGGAGGCGTCCGCGGTTCCCGGTCCGGCCGCCGTGTCACGGCCGGGGCCGACGGGTGTGGTGGTCATGGGCATCCTCAGCGGTGTCGGACGGGCTACGGCTCGTCGGGCGGACGCGGCGCGGCCACGGGCGCCGCGGAGCGCTCCGTGACCCGCCACCCCCTAGCGTAACTCTCCGAAGTCACGTAGTTACACAAACGCGCCGGTTTGTCGCAACGTGCCGCAGACAGCACCGCGGCCGGACGGATGGTTCCGTCCGGCCGCGGTGCGGATGCGCTGTGCCGGTGTCCGGGGGCCGCCGAACTCAGGCCAGGTCGGGGAAGAACAGTTTGATCTCGCGCTCGGCCGAGTAGGTGGAGTCCGAACCGTGCACGATGTTGGCCTGGACGTCCAGGCCGTAGTCACCGCGGATGGTGCCGGGGGCGGCCAGGACCGGGTCGGTCGCGCCAGCCAGGGAGCGGAACGCCTCGACCGCGCGGTTGCCCTCCACCACCATGGCGACCAGCGGACCGCCGGTGATGAACTCGACCAGCGAGGAGAAGAACGGCTTGTCGGTGTGCTCCTCGTAGTGGCTCCTGGCGGTCTCCTCGTCCAGGGTGCGCAGCTCAAGCGCGATGATCTTGAGTCCCTTGCGCTCGATGCGGGAGATGACGTCGCCGACGATGTTGCGACGCACGCCGTCGGGCTTGATCAGGACAAGGGTGCGCTCCACGGTTCTTCTCTCCTCGACGGGTCGTTCACTGTGCACGGTGCCACCGGCCGGGCCCGCCGCTTCCGTGCGGCGTTCCGCCCCGGTGGTGGGTACCCTACCGGTTCGGCGGTCGCGTCCCGCGCGTTCCGGGCGGCAGCAGCCGGGTCAGGCTCCGCCCGCGTCCTGCGACGCGCCGCGCATCGCCTCGACGCGCCGTCCCAGGACCACCCCGGCGATCCACAGGCCGACGAAGACGATGCCCAGGTAGGCGAGGCCCGGCACCACCAGGCCGCTGGCCAGGAACGCCGCCTGCAACACGCACGCGGCGTAGAAGCCCCAGGTGAAGCGCTGCAACGCGGCCAGGACCAGCGCAGCCAGGGCGAGACCGCCCCAGACTGCTCCGGCCAGGGCGGGCGAGTGTCCGCCGAGCTGGATGGCGACGGGGACGGCCAGTCCCAGCACCACCGCCTCGAAGGCCAGGACAACGGCGCAGACGGTCCGCACGGTCACTCCTTCTTCATCAGGTGGGTGGCGTCCCCCGCGGTGACCACCGAGCCGGTCACCAGCACCCCGGCGCCGCCGAACTCGGTGTCCCGCTCGGCCAGGGTGACGGCCGCCTCGATGGCGTCGTCGAGACGGGCCGCCAGGTGGACGCGGTCGTCGCCGAAGACGTCCTCGGCGACGCGGTGGAGCTGCTCCGGCGGCAGCGCGCGCGGCGAGGAGTTGGCGGTGACCACGATCTCGTCGAGCAGCGGCTCCAGCGGCTCCAGGATCCCCTCGGCGTCCTTGTCCGCCAGGACCGCCACCACCCCGACCAGCCGGTCGAAGGAGAAGGCCTCGCGCACCGCCTCGGCCGTCGCGGCCATGCCCGCCGGGTTGTGCGCGGCGTCGACGAGGACGGTGGGGCTGGTCCGCACGATCTCCAGCCGTCCGGGCGAGGTGGCCGTGGCCAGGGCGGCACGCACCAGCTCGGGGTCGAGCCCCTCCTCACCCTCGGTGGGGGCGGCGAACGCCTCGACCGCGGCCACCGCCACGGCCGCGTTGGACGCCTGGTGGACGCCGAACAGCGGGAGGAAGATCCCGTCGTACCCCGCGCGCAGTCCCTTCACCGCGACCTGCTGGCCGCCGACGGCCAGGTCGCGGTGGACCACGCCGAACTCCAGCCCCTCCCGCGCCACCTGGGCGCCCACCTCGGAGGCGCGGCGCAGCAGGGCCTGGGCGGCGGGCAGGGTCTGCTGGGCGAGCACCGCGACGCTGCCGGGCTTGATGATGCCCGCCTTCTCCGCGGCGATGCCCTCCACCGTGTCGGGCAGGTACTCCGTGTGGTCGACGGCGACGGGCGTGACGACCGCGACGTCGGCCTCGACCACGTTGGTGGCGTCCCAGGCGCCGCCCATGCCCACCTCGACCACGGCCACGTCCACGGGCGCGTCGGCGAACGCCGCGTACGCCATGACGGTGAGCACCTCGAAGAACGACATGGGCACGTCGCTTCGCTCGTCCACCATCCGCACGTACGGCAGCACGTCGGCGTAGAGGTCGGCGAACGCCTGCTCCGAGACGGGTTCGCCGTCGATGACGATGCGTTCGCGCATGCTCCTCAGGTGCGGGCTGGTGTAGCGTCCGACCCGCAGCTGCCGCTCGCGGAGCAGGGCGTCGATCATCCGCGCGGTGGAGGTCTTGCCGTTGGTCCCGGTCACGTGGATGACCCGGTAGTTGGTCTGGGGGTGGCCGAGCAGGTCCATGGCCGCGCGCATGCGGTCCAGTGTGGGGTGGATGACCGACTCGCCCGCGCGCGCGAGGATCTCCTTCTGCGCCTCCTGGTACTGCGGATGCACGTGTCCCCTGTTCACAGCGTCGGTTTCCGGCGACTTGCGGTTTCAGCCTACCCCGGCGGCCGCCGCGCCCCTCCACCGCGGAGGCCGACGGGCCCCGGCCGCCCCGGTGCGCGGCCCGCCCCGCCCCTTGGCCTCTCTTTGCCGTCGCCGGTGCTCTGTCCCGCGCTCACCGGACAGTGGTGGAGGGGAGGTTGGCACCGGACGAGGGGAGTATCGGCATGCGACGCGAGAGAAGCACCGGTTCCGGGCGCCTGTGGGCGGCGGGGACACTGGCGGCCGCGTTCGTCGCGGCGTCCGGCTGCGGCGGCGACGTCACCCCCGATGAGGGCGGCGGCGATCCGCGTCCCACCGGAGCGCTGCAACAGGAGGACCCCACCAGTGCCTCTCCCACCCCCGAGGCCCCCGCGGGAGGCGTCGACCTGCTGGGCGCGCGCGACGCGGCGCTTCGGGAGTACCCCGGCGGCGTGGTCTACGACGTCGAACTGGAGGAGGACGGGCGCCAGTGGGACGTGGAACTGGTCCACCAGGGGACCGAACGCGAACTGGGGGTCGAGACGGGCAGCGGCAAGGTCTCCGAACTGGAGGGGGAGACCCCCGACGGTCCGGACACGAACCTGGCCGGCCTGTCCGCCGACAGCCTCGACACCGCTGTCGAGGCCGCCCTGGCGGAAAGCGGCGGCAGCCGGGCCACCGACGCCTCGGTGGACGAGGAGGACGGTCGACGGGTCTGGGAGATCGAGGTCGACGACGACCGGACGGTCGACGTCGACACCGAGAACGGTCAGGTCGTGGCGGTCGACTCCTGACCGCCGTCCGCCGGTGGAGTGGCCGCACCGCCCCACCGGCGGCGGCTCAGGCGCTCTTCTCCTCGCGCTCCGGCGGCAGCGCGGTGCGCGGCACGATCGTCGGGTAGACGTGCTCCAGGACCGCCTCACGGGTGATGATCACCTGCGCGACGTCCTCGCGGCTGGGCACCTCGTACATCACCGAGAGCAGCACCTCCTCGATGATGGCGCGCAGGCCGCGGGCCCCGGTGCCGCGGATGATCGCCTGCTCGGCGATGGCGTCGAGCGCGTCGGGAGTGAACTCCAACTCCACGTTGTCCAGCTCGAACAGCCGCTGGTACTGCTTGACCAGGGCGTTGCGCGGCTCGGTGAGGATCCGGATGAGCGCCTCGCGGTCGAGGTTGTGCACGCTGGTGATCACCGGGAGCCGTCCCACGAACTCCGGGATCATGCCGAACTTCAGCAGGTCCTCGGGCATGACCTCGCGGAACAGGTCGGCGCTCTCCATCTCCTTCTTGGAGCGCAGCACCGCATTGAACCCCATGCCCTGCTGGCCGGTGCGCGCCTCGATGATCTTCTCCAGCCCGGAGAACGCCCCGCCGCAGATGAAGAGCACGTTCGTGGTGTCGATCTGGATGAACTCCTGGTGCGGGTGCTTGCGGCCGCCCTGCGGGGGGACGCTCGCGGTGGTGCCCTCCAGGATCTTCAGCAGCGCCTGCTGCACCCCCTCGCCGGAGACGTCGCGGGTGATGGAGGGGTTCTCGCTCTTGCGCGCGACCTTGTCGACCTCGTCGATGTAGATGATGCCGGTCTCGGCCTTCTTGACGTCGTAGTCGGCGGCCTGGATGAGCTTGAGCAGGATGTTCTCGACGTCCTCGCCCACGTAGCCGGCTTCGGTCAGGGCGGTGGCGTCGGCGATGGCGAAGGGGACGTTGAGGATCTTGGCCAGGGTCTGGGCCAGGAGCGTCTTGCCCGAACCGGTGGGACCGAGCAGCAGGATGTTGGACTTGGCGATCTCCACATCCTCGTCGCGGGGCCGCTCCCCCTCGGACCGCACCCGCTTGTAGTGGTTGTAGACCGCCACGGACAGGGCCTTCTTCGCCTGCTCCTGACCGATGACGTAGGAGTCGAGGAATTCGTAAATCTCCCGAGGTTTGGGAAGACTGTCCCATTTCAGCTCGGTCGCATCCGCGAATTCTTCCTCGATGATCTCGTTGCAGAGGTCGATGCATTCATCGCAGATATACACACCGGGGCCCGCGATGAGCTTCTTCACCTGCTTCTGGCTCTTGCCGCAGAACGAGCACTTCAGCAGGTCTCCACCGTCGCCGATGCGTGCCACCCAGCCACTCCTTAAAACGTCGGCCGTCCCGTCACACGCCTCCTTCCCACCACCGCGGGTTCCAGACACCCTGGGTGCCCGACGCGGTCCGCGGGAAGGCGGGGCGATCCCGGCTCACCGGACGACCACCGATTTCCAGGATATGCCTTCCGCGTGGAGCCATTAACGGGACGGTCTGTGCGTCGCTCCTGTCGAGCCTAAGCGAAGCAGCGGACCGACCTCGCCGCCCCTCGGCTCCTGGTCCCCGGGCGCCCCGCGGTGGCGGACGCCACGCTCGGCACGGCTCCGCCGCCGGCGCGCACTCCCGCGGCGGCCGCTGCGCCGCCCGTCCCGGCCGTGCGGGGCCGGGACGCCGGACGGGGCGGTCCGTGCGTCCGTTCCGTCCGGAAGGGGGAGGAGGAGTGGGCCGGCCGCACCGCCCGCGGTGTCCGGCCGGCCCCTTCCCGTCGCCTCCGTGCCGCCGCTCCTACTTGGCCGACGCCTTCCGGTAGGGGAGCACGTCGTCGACGATGCCGTACTCCTTGGCCTCCTCCGCGGTGAGGATCTTGTCCCGTTCGATGTCGCGGGAGATCTCCTCGACGCTGCGGCCGGTGTGCCGCGCGAGGGTGGTCTCCAGCTGGTTGCGGATGCGCATGATCTCGTTGGCCATGATCTCGACGTCACTGGCCTGGCCGTGCGTCCCCTCGGTGGCCGGCTGGTGGATCAGGATCCGCGAGTTGGGCAGCGCGGTGCGCTTGCCCTTGGTGCCGCCCGCGAGCAGGACGGCGGCCGCGGAGGCGGCCTGCCCGACGCAGACGGTCTGGATGTCGGGGCGCACGAACTGCATCGTGTCGTAGATCGCCATCAGCGAGGTGAAGGACCCACCCGGCGAGTTGATGTACAGGGTGATGTCGCGGTCGCTGTCGATGTGCTCCAGCGTCATCATCTGGGCGATGATGTCGTTGGCCGACGTGTCGTCGATCTGCACCCCCACGAAGATGATCCGCTCCTCGAAGAGCTTGTTGTAGGGGTTCATCTCCTTGACGCCGTACGTCGTGCGCTCGACGTAGGACGGGAGGACGTAGCGGCTCTGCGGAGCCGCCGGCGCCATCCCACCGCCGTAGCGGTAGTAGGAGCTGGGGTTGTACTCGCTCATTTCCTGGCCTTCCACACTGCGCCGGTCCAAAGGGCTGTTGGGGCGGGAGTCGTTCAGGACCGACCGCCCGTGACGTCGGGGGTGTTCGACAGCACCTCGTCGATGAAGCCGTACTCAAGGGCCTCCTGGGCGGTGAACCACCGGTCCCGGTCGGCGTCCTTCTCGATCTGCTCGACCGTCTGGCCGGTGTGCAGCGAGATACGCTCCAGGAACATCTTCTTCACGTAGAGCAGCTGGTCGGCCAGGATACGGATGTCGGAGGCGGTTCCCCCGATGCCGCCCGACGGCTGGTGCATCATGATCCGGGTGTGCGGCAGCGCGTAGCGCTTGCCCCGCGTTCCGGCGCACAGCAGCATCTGGCCCATGGACGCGGCCAGTCCCATGCCGACGGTGCGGACGTCGTTGGGGATGTACTGCATGACGTCGTAGATCGCCATGCCCGCGGTGACCGAACCGCCGGGCGAGTTGATGTACAGCGTGATGTCCCGCTCCCGGTCCTCGGCGGACAGCAGCAGCAGCTCACCGACGATGCGGTTGGCGATCTCGTCGTCGACCTGCTGGCCGAGGACGACGATGCGCTGCCTGAGCAGTCGCTGCGCCGTCTGGTCGAACATCGGCTGCACGGGAGCTTCGGCAGTACGGGCTTCGGTTCGCATGAACTCATTATGGGTCGGCGGCACTCTCGTCACCTGCTCCGCGGGATCGAAACGGTTGCGACGCTTGCGACACTAACGCCGTTCCCCGACCTGCTCGCACCAGTTCCCTGTTCTGTTCGCTGTGAGCGCAGGTGGCCCGGTCGGCCACCAGGGAGTTTCGCGTCTGGCGAAAAGCGGCGGGCCCCGCGTCCCTGGGGGACGCGGGGCCCGCGCACGACCGGTCGGCCGGTCACTCCTCGGTCTTGTCCGACTCCTCGGCCCGCTCCGCCTCCTCCGCGCCGGAGGCGACCGTGACGGTCTCGGTCTGGGGGGCCGGGGCGGCCGGCGGCTCGACGGTGTTGCCGGACTCGTCGGTGATCCGGGCCTTGGACAGCACCAGGTCCAGCGCCTTGGCGCGCACGACCTCGACGTAGACGAGCTGGAGCTGGTTGGCCTGCATCAGGCTCTGGAAGAACTGGTCGGGCGAGATCCCCATGAGCTGGGCCTGCTCGACGATGTACTGGGTCAGCTCCTCGTTGCCCGCGGCCAGCTCCTCCTGGGAGGCGAGCTGGTCGAGGATGAACCCGGTCTTGACGGCCTTGGCCGCGTTCTCGGCGAGCTCGGCCTCGAACTCCTCCTCGCTCTGCCCCTGGGACTCCAGGTAGGACTCCTTGGTCAGCCCGCTCTGGGAGAGCTGCCGCTCCAGGGCCTCGCGGCGGCGGTCGGCCTCCTGGGTGACCACGCTCTCGGGCAGCGGGATGTCCATGGAGTCCACGAGCTTGTCGAGGACGCGGTCGCGGGCCTGGGCGAGCTGCTGGCGCCGCAGCACCTCGCCGAGCCGCTCGGCCTCGCTGGCGCGCAGCTCCTCGATGGTGTCGAACTCGCTGGCCAGCTGGGCGAACTCGTCGTCCAGCTCGGGCAGCTCCTTGACCTTGACGCTGTGCACGGTGACGGTGACGTCGGCAGCGCGGCCCTCGTACTCGCCGCCCACCAGCGTGGTGGCGAAGGTGGCGGACTCGCCCGCGCGCAGGCCCGTGATCGCGTCGTCGAGGCCCTCCAGCATGGTGTTGGTGCCGACCTCGTAGGAGATCCCGCTGGCCTGGACGTCTTCGAGCTTCTCGCCGTCGACCGCGGCGGACAGGTCGATGGAGACGTGGTCGCCGAGCTCGGCGGGCCGGTCGACGCCGGTGAGCGTGGCGAAGCGCTGGCGCAGCGCGTCGAGCCGCTCGTCGACCCGCTCGTCGGTGACCTCGGCGTCGTCGACGGTGACCTCGATGCCCTCGTAGCCGGTGACCTCGAACTTGGGCCGGACGTCGACCTCGGCGGTGAAGGCCAGCTCCTGGCCGTCCTCCAGCTTGGTGATCTCCACCTCGGGCTGGCCGAGGGCGAAGACCTCCTCCTTCTGCACGGCCTCGTTGTAGAGCTCGGGGACCGCGTGGTTGACCGCCTCGGTGAGCACCGCTCCACGGCCGACGTAGCGGTCGATGAGCCGCGCCGGCGCCTTTCCGGGCCGGAACCCCTTGATCCGGACCTGCTTGGCGAGCGACTTGTAGGTCACGTCGAAGGCGTGGTCGAGTTCCTCGAAGGGAACCTCGATGGTCAGCTTGACCCGGGTCGGGCTCAGCTCCTCGACATCGGTCTTCACGGGGCGGTACTCCTAGGTTTCCGGCGGTGACGCCCGGCACGGCGCCCGCCGCACCGCGGCACGGCGGCGGCCGATGGGCGACGACCGGTGGGCGTCAAGAGACTGCTGTGATCTCCAGCATGGTCCTGCGGTCTGCGATCACGCTCAGTCTAGGGCAGACGGGGAAAGGCGACGGCCCCGTCGGGACTGGGCGTCACGCGGGCCGTCGACGGTTTCGTCGGGGAGGCGGGATTCGAACCCGCGGCCTCATGCTCCCAAAGCATGCGCGCTAACCAAGCTGCGCCACTCCCCGTGGGCCACGCGGGTTCGCGGCAAAGTGCACAACCCGCACCGCGGAGGCGGTAATCTTGTCTCCGTCGGCTCCACGAGTCTAGAGGAAACTCGGAGGGGGCCGCGCCATGCGGGTGTAGTTCAATGGTAGAACTCCAGCCTTCCAAGCTGGCCGTGCGGGTTCGATTCCCGTCACCCGCTCTGCACGAAAGGCCAGGTCAGAGGTGGTTCTCCACCCGGCCTGGCCTTAGGTTTGCGCCCGGTGGCGGCCCCCGCGGCCGCCCCGTCCGGCACCACCCGCTCCACGCCGGGCGGCCGGTCGCGTCCCCACCGCTCCGCGTGGAGCGCCCCGGTGCGTTTCCCGGTCCGCGGGCCGTCCCACGGCCTGTCGCCGCTGTGTTCTCTGTCACTTTTCCGGCTGCTTCGGCGCCCTGCGCGGCAGGATCGGGCCCCCGCCTCCCCTCCGTCCGGCGCGACGAGTCGGCCCCGTGTCGCCCCTTCTCCCGTCACCGGTCGGGGGACGGCCCGGACGGGCTGCCCGCCCGCTTCGGGGGCAGGAGTATCGTCAATGGTCAGGACCGCACGACAGCGTCCGACACGGAGTCCTCGGGCGCCCCTCGGCGTGCACGGTCGTGTGCCAGGGCTTTTCGATGGGTGAGAAATGACGGGAACCGATCCGACGCGGGAGGCCGCGCCCTCGCTGACGCTGGACTGGATCTCCCGGCCGGCCAGCGCGGAACGCCCCGCGGTCGTCACCGGGGCTTTCGACATCCTGCACGTGGGACATGTCCGCTACCTCAAAAGCGTGCGCGCCCGGGGCTTCCCCCTCGTCGTCGGGGTGGAGTCGGACGAGCGGGTGCGCGCCTGGAAGGGGCCGGGCCGTCCGGTCAACCCCGCCGAGGAGCGGGCCGAGGTCCTCGCCGAACTGGCCTGCGTGGACGGGGTGTTCATCATCTCCGGGCCGCCCAGCGCCGTCCACTGGCGGCAGTACGCCGACCTGCTCGCCCCGCTGCGCCCCGCGGCGCTGGCCTACACCGAGGGCGACCCCTACGCCGAGGCCAAGCAGCGCGGCGCCGCCGAACTGGGCGCGCTCGCCTGGGAGCTGCCGCTGACCCTGGGCCGGTCCACCACGGCGACCCTGGGGCAGCTGGCCCGCTCCCTGTAGGCCCGCGGGCCGCGAAGAACAGACCTGGACGACGGCCGGCCGCGGCCCACGGCGCGGCCGGCCGCTTCCGCCGTATCCCGCACGAAGGGTGGCTCAGCGATGATGATGGGCGGTCCCCGCACGGTCCGGACACTGGTCAACGACGGTTCGGCCCGCAACGCGGCCCTCCGTCCGGACACCCTGCGGCGGGTCCTCGGCTACGCCCGCCCGCACTGGCGGCGCATCCTGCTGTTCCTGCTGGCCACGTCGGCCGGCTCCGGCATCGTCGTGGCCAACCCGCTGCTGCTCAAGACGATCATCGACCGCGGCATCGCCGGCGCCGACGCCTCCCTCGTGACCTGGCTGGCCGTGGCCGTGGCCGCGCTGGCCCTGCTGGAGACCGGGCTCAACCTGACCGGCCGGTGGCTGTCGGCGAGCATCGGCGAGGGCGTCATCTACCTGCTGCGCACCCAGGCGTTCACGCACGTGCAGCGCATGCCGCTGGCGTTCTTCACCCGCACCCAGACCGGGTCGCTGATCAGCAGGCTCAACACCGACGTGGTGGGCGCGCAGAAGGCCATCACCTCGGTGCTGCAGTCGCTGGTCGCCAACGCGGTCAGCGTGGCGGCGGTGCTCAGCGCGATGTTCGCCCTGTCGTGGCAGCTCACCCTGGCCTCGCTGGCGGCGATCCCGCTGTTCCTGGTCCCCGCCAAGTACCTGGGCCGCCGCCTGGCCGGGGTGCACCGCGAGAGCATGGACCTGAACGCGGAGATGAGCTCGCTGATGACCGAGCGCTTCAACGTGGGCGGCGCGATGCTGGTCAAACTGTACGGCCGCCCCGAGGAGGAGAGCGCCGAGTTCGCCGCCCGCGCCGGGCGGGTCCGCGACATCGGGGTCACCCAGAGCGTCTACGGCGGCCTGCTCTACTCCATGCTGGGGCTGATCACCGCGCTGGCCACCGCGATGGTCTACGGCGTGGGGGGCAACCTGGTGCTGCGCGACGCGTTCGAGATCGGCACCCTGGTGGCGCTGGCGACCCTGCTGACCCGGCTGTACGGTCCGGTCACCGCGCTGTCCAACGTGCAGGTGGACGTCATGACGGCGCTGGTCAGCTTCGAGCGCGTGTTCGAGGTCCTGGACATGGAGCCGTCGGTGGCCGAGCCCGCGGACCCCGTCGAGCTGCCCCGGGGCGGGCTGTCGGTGGAGTTCGACCGGGTCTCCTTCCGCTACCCGGGGTCCGAGTCCTCGCTGGCGTCCCTGGAGCTGGTGCCGCAGCCGGAGCACGCCGACGACACCCAGGTGCTCAGCGACGTCTCGTTCACCGCGCGTCCCGGACAGCTGGTGGCCCTGGTCGGCCCGTCGGGGGCGGGCAAGACGACGCTGACCCACCTGGTGTCGCGGCTGTACGACCCGACCGAGGGCGTGGTCCGCATCGGCGGTGTCGACCTGCGCCGGGTGCGCGGCCAGGCGCTGCGGGACGCGGTGGGGGTGGTGACCCAGGACACCCAGCTGTTCCACGACACCATCGGGGCGAACCTGCGCTACGCCCGCCCGGACGCCACCGACGAGGAGCTCGTCGCGGCGCTGCGCGCCGCCCAGCTGGGCCCGCTGCTGGAGGTGCTGCCCAACGGCCTGGACACGATGGTGGGGGACCGCGGCTACCGCCTGTCGGGCGGGGAGAAGCAGCGGCTGGCCATCGCCCGGCTGCTGTTGAAGGCCCCGTCGGTGGTGGTGCTGGACGAGGCCACCGCGCACCTGGACTCCGAGTCGGAGGCCGCGGTGCAGGAGGCCCTGGCCGAGGCGCTGCGGGGGCGGACCTCACTGGTCATCGCCCACCGGCTGGCCACGGTGCGCGAGGCCGACCTGATCCTGGTGCTGGAGGACGGCCGCGTCCTGGAGCGCGGCACCCACGAGGAGCTGCTGGAGCGCGGCGGGCTGTACACCGCCCTGTACCGGACCCAGTTCGCCTCCCAGGACCGGGCGCGGCGCAGCGCGGCGGACTGATCCGGTCCGCCGGGGCGGTCCCGGCCGGCGCACACGCCGCGGCCGCCCGGCCTCGTCCGGTCCGGGCGGCCGCGGCGTGTGCGCTCAGCGCTCCTGGTCCTGCTCGCCCTGCTTCCTGACGTAGTCGCCGGCGGCCTCGTCGGCCTTGTCGATGTGCTCGTCGTACTTGCCGCCGGTGCGCTGCTTGGCCTGCTCCGCCCCCTTGTCGAGGCCCTGCTCCACCTTGTCGCTGTGCTTTCCGGCCAGTTTTTTGGCCTTGTCGAAGGTGTCCCTGATTCCCATGTGCTCCTCCCCCGTACGGACACGAAGTCCCCGCTTCGCGTTCCGCTCTCCCCCTTCCCCGTCGACCAGTGCTTATGCCCGTTGCGGGGGTGCGTGCCCGGGTCGGGAGAGCGGGAGCGCTCCCCGGGCTCCGCGGGGTCACGCCCCCAGGACGACGCGCGCGACGGAGAAGTAGATGAGCAGACCGGTGGCGTCGACCAGGGTCGAGACCAGCGGCGCGGACACCACCGCGGGATCGACCCCGACCCGGCGGGCCAGCAGCGGCATGGTGCTGCCGATGATCGAGGCCCAGGCGCAGATCGCCACCACCGACAGCGCCACCACGGCCGCGATCCCGGTCCCCACCAGCAGGGAGCCGATGACGAGCGCGATCGTCGCGAGCATCACCCCCAGCAGCAGCCCGACCCGCGACTCCTTCCAGACGACCCGGTGCAGGTCGCGCAGCCGCACCTCGCCCACGGCCAGGGCGCGCACCACGGCGGTGGCCGACTGCGATCCGACGTTGCCCCCGGTACCGGTCAGCATCGGGACGAACAGCGCCAGCGCGGTCACCCGTTCCAGGGTCGCCTCGAACCCCTGCATCACGTTGACGGTCAGTGTGGAGGCGACGATGAGCAGCAGCAGCCACACCGCGCGGGCGCGGGCCAGGCGCAGCACGCCGACCGCGGCGTAGTGCCCCTGGATCGGTTGGGCTCCGGCCTGGCGGGCGATGTCCTCGGAGTCGGCCGCCTCGATCAGCTCCAGCGCGTCGTCGAAGGTGAGCAGGCCGACGTAGCGTTCCTCGGAATCGACGACGGGCAGTGCGACGAGGTTGGCCTCCTGCATGAGGCGCGCGGCGTCCTCGGCCGGACCGGTGGCCTGGACGCGGGGCGTGAACACGTCCACCAAGTCCTTGAGGAGGGTGTCGGGGGCGCTGGTGACCAGGTCGCTGAGCTGCACCATGCCGGAGAGGCGGCGCCCGTTGTCGACCACGGGCAGCACGTAGACGGTCTCGGCCTCGGCCCCTTTGGCGCGCACCACCTCCAGGGCGCGGGCGACCGTGAGGTCGCGGTGCAGGATCACCGTGTCGGGGGTCATGAACCGGCCGACGGAGTTCTCCGGGTAGCCCAGCAGCGCCGCGGTCATGCGGCGTTCGGCGGGGCTCAGCCCGGCCAGCGCCTTCGTGGCGATCTTGGCCGGGGCCTCCCCGAGGAGCCGGGCCCGGTCGTCGGGCTCCATCTTCTCCAGCAGCTCCCGGAAGGCCGAGTCGCGCAGTCCTGCGAGGATCGCCTGCTGCTGTCCAGGGTCGAGCTCCTCGAAGACCTCCAGTTCGCGGTCCTTGTCCAGCAGCCGGAAGGGGACGGCGGCGCGTTCCGGGGGCAGGCGGGCCAGCGCGTCGGCGATCTCGTAGGGCTGGTGCTCGGCCAGCCACAGCCGCATCCCGACCAGGTCGTTGGTGTCGAGCAGGTCGGTCAACTCGATCGGCTTCTCGGCGTCGGTCATCTGAATCGCGGTGTGGAACCTCCGGGCTCGCGCGAGCCGGGGACACCGCACCTCCTCACAGCGGTCAGCGCGGGTGTGAACCGCAGCACAGCGACCGGGACGATGGTGTCGCCGCCGGGACTGCGCGGACGGGCGCGGCGACACCGCCGGGACTGCGGAGAGGCGACGCTCCCGCGGCGGCGGGCACGGACCCCAGCAGGAGAGTCTTCCCCACACACGCCCGGCGACGCGGAAGGTGCGCGGCCGCGTCCCAGAAAACCGTACGCCGCGCGGGAGGCAGGGGCGTCAGCGGGTCCGCCAGAGCACCACGAGGGCGCGGTCGTCGTTCTTGTCCTTGCTCAGCGTGTCGACCAACTGGTCGGCTCCGGGGCCGAAGCCCACGGCCACCAGGCTCTCGGCCGCTCCCAGCAGGCGGTCCACGCCCGCGTCGAGGTCCTCCCCCGGGGTCTCGACGAGGCCGTCGGTGTAGAGCATGACGGCGTCGCCGGGGCGCAGGCGGCCCCGCACCGGCGGGTAGCTCATCTCCGGGACGACGCCGAGCACGACCCCCTTGGCCTCGGCGGTGCCCCACTCGCCGGTCGTGTGGTCGAACTGCACGGCGGGCGGGTGCCCGGCCGAGGCGAGCAGGTACTCCCCGGTGGTCAGGTCGACGCTCAGGTGCACGGCGGTGACGAAGCCCTCGCCGACGGCGGTGCGGATCAGGTAGTCGTTGCAGTGCTCCAGGAACTCGCCGCGCGGCACCGCGCCGATGAGTCCGCCGAAGGCCCCGGAGAGCAGCAGCGCCCGGGTGCCCGCGTCGACGCCCTTGCCGGAGACGTCGACCACCGCGATGTCGAGCCGGTCGTCGCGGAGCATGGAGACCACGAAGTCGCCGCCGAAGGAGGAGCCGCCCGCCTGCCGCAGCACCTGGGTGGCGTGCCATCCGGCGGGCAGGTCGGGCAGCCGTCCCTGGGTGCGGATGCGGTCGCGCAGTTCCAGGAGCATCTTCTCGCCGTCGAGCCCCTGCACGCCGAGCCGTTCGCGCACCCCCGACAGCAGGTAGGCCACGACGCCGGTGACCCCGATGGTGACGGCCAGCCCGGGGCCCACCTGGCTGAGGTCCAGCGCGTAGGCGGTGCAGGCGAGGACCACGGCCACGACCCCGAGCAGGAAGGCCAGGCTCCTCCGTTTGAGGAGCAGCCCCCCGGCCAGGACGGTGAGGATGACGGCGCTGGGCGGGAACCAGCCCTGCGGGCCCCACACCGCGCCCACCCCGATCCCGACGGCGAGCAGGACCAGGACGATGAGGACGAGGCGGTAGCGGAAGAGCACTTTGCGGCGGAGGAACGCGAGGACGCGCTCCGCCAGGGAGTGGGCGGAGCGCAGGAGGCGGGCGGGCGGCGAAGTGCTCATCGTTGCCGAACTGTAGCGCGGGAAACCTACCCAAGCACGTCGTGCCGCGTCCACTCGCGGCGAGACCTCCCATAACGGACCAACCGATATCCGCGCAGCGCACACGCGTGGGAACGCACAGAACAGACCATGATTCAGTATGGGCCTCCCCAGCCCCGTCCGTCAGGGCCGCGGGCCGGTTCCCCGCCTGCGAGAAAAGCGAAAAACCTCTCATGTTCGTCCCGCGGTCCCGTCCGGGGCGTCACCTCCGCCCCTTCCCGCACGGATCGCCCCTGCCGTCCCACCGCTCTCCCGGCACGGGAATTCGGACGGAAAAACCGGTGGCGCGGACGGCGCCTCCCGCGGTAGGCAGGAGGCCATGCCCACTCCACACCGGCCCGCCGCGTCGGCCCCGTGGCCGGTCCGCCCCGTGACCGACGCCGAGTTCCCCGAGTTCTGCCGGACCTTCCACGAGGCCCTGCTCGCCGCCCCCGTGGACGAGGACCGCCTGGAGTCGCTGCGCGCCCGAACCGACCTGGACCGCGCGCTCGCCGCCTTCGACGGCGACCGGATCGTCGGCACCGCGCTGGCGTTCTCCTTCGAGGCGACACTGCCCGGGGGCAGCCGCCCGGTCGCGGGCGTCTCCGCGGTCGGGGTACTGCCCACGCACCGCCGCCGGGGCGTGCTCACCGCCCTGATGCGCCGCCAGTTGCACGACATCCACGAACGCGGGGAGGAGGCGGTGGCCACGCTGTTCGCCTCCGAGGGCGGCATCTACGGGCGGTTCGGCTACGGTCTGGGCTCGCTGCTGGGCACCGTCACGATCCGCCGCGGCGAGGGCGTACTGCGCGCGGACGCCCCGCGCGATCCCGGGCTGCGCCTCCGCATGGCGGCGCCCGCCGAGGTCCGTGCGGAGATGGCGCGGGTGCACGCGGCCGCCCGGAGCGGCCGCGTCGGCGAGTTCCACCGGGACGGGGAATGGTGGGACCGGCTGTTCAGGCGCTTCGGCGAGCGGCACAGCGGCTACGGCCCGGCCAAGTGCGTCATGGCGGAGGACGGCGCCGGACCGGCGGGGTACGCGCTGTACCGGACCCGGGAGGGCTACGACGCCCACGGCAACGCCGACGGCGCCCTGGAGGTGCTGGAACTGCACGCCACCCGGACGGCGGCGCTGGTGCAGCTGTGGGAGTTCCTGCTCAACCGGGACCTGGTGGGCAGCGTCACGGCGGACCTGCGCCCCGTCGACGACCCCCTGCTGTACCTGCTGGCGGACCGCCACCGGGCGCGGTGGACCCCCGGCACCGGGTTCTGGGGACGGCTGGTGGACCTGCCCCGGGCGCTGTCGGAGCGCTCCTACGCGGCGCCGGTGGACGTGGTCGTCGAGGTGTCCGACGCGGTGTGCCCGTGGAACCGGGGGCGTTGGCGCCTCGTCGTCCAGGGCGGCTCCGCGCACTGTGCGCGTACCGACCGCGACGCCGACCTCTCCCTCGACGTGGAGGTGCTCAGCTCGGCGTACCTGGGCGGCGAGCCGCTGACCGGGTACGCGGCCGCCGGCCTGGTGCGCCAGTCGCGCCCGGAGGCGGTCCTGGAGCTGTCCGCGGCTCTGACCACGCCGGCGGCGCCGCACTGCTCGGTCATCTTCTGAGTCCGCGGGGTGAGGACGGTGTCGCCGCCGGGCGACTGTCGCGGCGGGCCGCGGCGCGGTACCGTCCGGAGTGGTACGCCCGGTACCGTCCCGGCAGCCCTTCCGCCGCGCGGACGGGCGGGCGTCGCCTCCGGGCCGCTTCCCGGCGCGCCGCCCCCCTGCGCGCGGAGCACGGCCCGGCCGCCCGGGGAGGCGAGAGGGGTCGGTGTCCGCCCACGGCAGCGCGGCGGACTCCCCCGCCCGGCTCCCCGGTGCCGGCCCGACGCGGCCGCTGCTTCCTACGGAAGGGGCGGGAGCTGTCCCGTGGTCTCGTAGTCGGAGAGCATCCGGATCCGGCGGCTGTGGCGTTCCTCGCCGCTGTACGGCGTGTCGAGGAAGGTCTCGACGAAGCCGGTGGCCTCCTCCAGGGAGTGCATCCGCGCGCCGATGCTGATCACGTTGGCGTCGTTGTGCTCGCGGGCGAGCCGGGCCGTCTCCTTGCTCCAGACCAGGGCCGAACGCACGCCCTTGACCTTGTTCGCGGCGATCTGCTCGCCGTTGCCGGAGCCGCCGAGCACGATACCGAGCGCCTCGGGGTCCTTGGCCACCCCCTCGGCGGCGCGCAGGACGAACGGGGGGTAGTCGTCGGCCGCGTCGTAGACGGCCGGGCCGGCGTCGACCACCTCGTGTCCGTGCTCCCGCAGCCAGGAGACGAGGTGCTGCTTGAGTTCGTAGCCGGCGTGGTCAGATCCGATGTAGATACGCACGCCTCCAGTTTCGCAGGTGCGCCGGGCAGCCGTGTCCCCGGGAGCGCCGTCCGGCGGTCGGCGACCGCCGGACGGTCGGAAGAGCCCTGCGGGCCGCTCAGTTCGCGGCGAAGGTGACCGCCGCGCCCAGCACGCCGAAGACCACGGCGGACAGGAGGAAGACCAGGTTGATGAACACCAGGAGCTTGACGTCCTTGCTCAGCGGGGCCGCCTTGGACTCCGTCTTCTTGCTCAACTCACACCACCTCGACAGAAACGGACAAAATACTCGCCAAGAACGATGCTACCGCCCGCCACCAGCGGGTATCGGGAGGGTAAAGCGGTCAGGCCCAGTGTGGAGGAACGTCGTTCAGCAACTCCTCGATGCGGGACCGGTCGTCCTGTTCGACGGCTTCGCCCCAGCCCGCACCGTACTCGTCGGAGGTGGTGTCGGGCAGGATCTCCAGTTCGTCGTCGAAGACGACCAGGCGCTCTTCGTCCGGTTCGCTCATGTTCGCTCCTTCACACCGTCGCGGCTAGTCGAAGATGGGGTCGCGGGTCCGGCTCCGCTTGAGTTCAAAGAACCCGTCGGTTCCCGCGACCAGCAGAACGCCGTCCCACAACCGACCGGCGGCCTCGCCCTTGGGGGCGGGGGACACAACGGGGCCGAAGAAGGCGACGTCCTCGACCGCGATCACGGGAGTGCCCACTTCCTGGCCGACCCTGTCCATGCCGTCATGGTGCGACTTGCGCAGGGCCTCATCGTAGTCAGTGCTGTGCGCGGCTTCGATGAGGTCCGCCGGTTGCCCCGCGTCCGCCAGCGCCGCCGCGACGGTCTCCACGGAGCACGGCTCGGCGCGGTTGTGCAGCCGCGTGCCCAGGGCGGTGTAGAAGCGGCCCAGCTCCTCGTTGCCCAGGCGCTGCTCCACCGCGACGGCCACGCGCACCCCCCACCATGCCTGCTCCCGGAGCATCTCCCGGTACTTCTCGGGCACGTCCTTGTCCTCGTTGAGCACGGCGAGGCTCATGACGTGCCAGCGGGCACGCACCGGGCGGACCTTCTCGACTTCCAGCAGCCAGCGCGACGTCATCCACGCCCACGGGCAGAGGGGGTCGAACCACAGGTCCGCTGGGATGCGCTCGTCAGTCACCGTTGTCTCCTTACGCCTGTCACCAAAAAACCGGGCGCGCTCCTTAAAACGCCCAGCTCCCCAAGCAGAAACCACGGCGATCAGTTCCGCATTCCACCCCCCGGCGTGGCAGGATCGGAGCTGATCATCAGACGGTGGCCGCCCGCCTGCTCCGCGTGGGCGCGGGGGCGGACGCCACCGCGGTCGACACCGAGACAGGCTGTGAAGGGAGCGTCGTGGCGGGCAACCTGACACGTGAGGAGGCACGGGAGCGGGCGCGGATCCTCAGCGTCGACTCCTACGCCGTGGAACTCGATCTCACCTCAAGCGACCAGACCTTCGCCTCCACCACCGTGGTCCGGTTCCGCTGTTCCGAACCGGGGGCGGCCAGCTTCGTGGACCTGGTGGCTCCGACCGTGCGCGAGATCACCCTGAACGGCGCCGCCCTGGACCCGGCCGAGGTGTTCGACGGGGAGCGGATCACCCTGCCCTCGCTGCAGGCCGACAACGAGCTGCGCGTCGTGGCCGACGCCGCCTACATGCGCACCGGCGAGGGCCTGCACCGGTTCGTGGACCCCGTCGACGGCAACGTCTACCTCTACAGCCAGTTCGAGACCGCCGACGCGCACCGGATGTACGCCTGCTTCGACCAGCCCGACCTGAAGGCGACGTTCGAGCTGACCGTGCTGGCCCCCGCCGACTTCGAGGTGGTCTCCAACACCGCGCCCGACGTGGTGCGCGAGCCGGTCAAGAACGACACGGCGGTGCGCTGGCACTTCCCGCCGACCAAGCGGATGTCGACCTACATCACCGCGCTCATCGCCGGCCCCTACCACGTGGTGCGCGACGAGCACGACGGCATCCCGCTGGGCGTGTACTGCCGGGCCTCCCTCGCCCAGTGCCTCGACGCCGACGCGATCCTGGAGGTCACCAAGCAGGGCTTCGACTTCTTCCACCGGGTCTTCGGCGTCCGCTACCCCTTCGGCAAGTACGACCAGCTGTTCGTGCCGGAGTTCAACGCCGGGGCGATGGAGAACGCCGGCGCGGTCACCTTCCTGGAGGACTACGTCTTCCGCTCGCGGGTCACCGAGGCCCGCTACGAGCGCCGCGCCGAGACGATCCTGCACGAGATGGCGCACATGTGGTTCGGCAACCTGGTCACCATGCGCTGGTGGGACGACCTGTGGCTGAACGAGTCGTTCGCCACGTTCGCCAGCGTGTACTGCCAGGCCGAGGCGACCCGGTGGAGGGACGCCTGGACCACCTTCGCCAACGTGGAGAAGGCGTGGGCGCTGCGCCAGGACCAGCTGCCCTCCACCCACCCGATCGCCGCGGACATGCCCGACATGCAGGCGGTCGAGGTCAACTTCGACGGCATCACCTACGCCAAGGGCGCCTCGGTACTCAAGCAGCTGGTGGCCTACGTGGGCGTGGACGAGTTCTTCGCCGGGGTGCGCGCCTACTTCGACGAGCACGCCTGGGGCAACACGGAGCTGTCGGACCTGCTGGCGAAGCTGGAGGAGGCCTCCGGGCGCGACCTGTCGAACTGGTCGCGGGAGTGGCTGGAGACCGCGGGAGTCAACACCATGCGCCCGGAGTTCGAGGTGGACGCCGACGGCAACTTCACCTCCTTCGCGGTGCTCCAGGAGGCCCCGGCCGAGCATCCGACGCTGCGCTCGCACCGCCTGGCCATCGGCCTGTACGACCGCACCGACAAGGGAATCGTGCGCCGGGAGCGGGTGGAGCTGGACGTCACCGGGGAGCGCACCGAGGTGCCCGAGCTCGTCGGCCGGGCCCAGCCCGACCTGGTGCTGATCAACGACGACGACCTCACCTTCATCAAGCTGCGGCTGGACGAGCGGAGCCTGCGCACGGTGGTGGAGAGCGTCGGCGAGATCGTCGAGTCGCTGCCCCGCGCGCTGGCCTTCGCCGCGGCCTGGGACATGACCCGCGACGGGGAGATGCCCGCGCGCGACTACGTGCGCCTGGTCGGCGCCAACCTGGCCGGGGTCGACGACGTGGCGGTGGCCCAGACCCTCCAGCGCCAGGCGGTCTCCGCGCTCGTCAACTACGTCGACCCGGCCTGGCAGGAGGAGGGCTTCGACCTGCTGGCCACCCGGCTGCGGGAGCTCCTCACCTCCGCCGAGCCCGGCAGCGACCTGCAACTGGTCTACGCCCACGGGTTCGCCGACGCGGCGCGCTCCGCCGAGCACCTGTCGCTGCTGCGCGGCCTCTACGACGGCGCGATCGAGGTGGACGGGCTGAAGGTCGACACCGACCTGCGGTGGACGCTGCTGCGCCGCCTGGTCGCGGCCGGGGCCGCCGGGGAGGAGGAGATCGCCGCCGAACTGGAGCGCGACGCCACCGCCGCGGGCGAGCGGGCCGCCGCGGGCTGCCGGGCGGCCATCCCCACCGCCGACGCCAAGGCAGCGGCCTGGGAGCGGATCACCGGCGGCACCCTGGCCAACGCGGAGTTCCGCGCGACCCTCGGCGGGTTCACCGAGCCCGCGCACGCCGAACTGCTCCGCCCCTACGTGGACCGCTACTTCGGGCAGCTCGCTGAGGCGTGGGCCAAGTGGACCGGCGAGTTCGCGCAGACCTTCGCCGAGTTCGCCTACCCGGGCTACCTGGTCGAGGAGGAGACGCTGCGCCGCACCGACGCCTACCTGGAGTCGGAGGACCCGGCTCCGGCGCTGCGCCGCCTGCTGCTGGAGGGACGCGCGGGCGTGGAGCGCGCCCTGCACGCCCGGGCCCAGGACGCCGCGGCGGCGGGCTGAGGCACGCCGCCCGCCCGACGGCCGCCGCACCCCGGGGTGCGGCGGCCGTCGCCGTCCGCGGGGCCGGCGGCCTCCGGCGCTACTGTCCCGGGCGCGGGTCGAGCATCGGAGGCCTCGGGCGGCGCGGGGCGGACAGCTGCCCGCCGGGGCGGGGCCGCGGGGACAGGTCCGCCAGGTCGCCCAGGGCGGCGCGCACCGACACGACCCGCTCCGGGTTGGTGACCAGGTCCTCCAGGAACACCGGTTCGCCCTCGCCGTCGGTCAGCGGGATGCGCCAGTTCGGGTATCCGCTGCTGGTCCCCGGCTGGTTCTGCATGCGGTGGTCGCCGACCAGGTCGGTCAGGGCCACGCCGACCAGTGCGGAGGGGGTGCGCGCCAGATAGCCGTGCAGGGCGGTGACCACCGCGGCGGGGTCGGCCACCGGGTCGACCGACGGATCCAGCAGGCCCAGCTCCACCAGCAGTGCACGCCAGGCGGCGACCCGAGCCTCGGCGTCGGCGCGTTCCTCCTCCACCGGGCGGGTCAGCAGGTTGAGGTGGGCGCGCAGTTCCACGTGCTCGGCCATGACGTAGGAGGCGACCGGCGGCAGGTCGTGGGTGGCCACGGTGGCCAGGCAGTCGGTGCGCCAGGTCTCGGGGCGGCGCAGGGCCCCCTGCCCGTCGTGTTCGAACCACAGCACCGAGGTGCCCAGCACCCCGCGTTCGCCCAGGTGGTCGCGGACCCACGGTTCGACGGTGCCCAGGTCCTCGCCCACCACCAGGACGCCGGACTCGTGGGCGGCCAGCAGCAGCGCGCCGACCATTCCCTCGTGGTCGTAGCGCACGTAGGCGCCGTCGGCCGCCGAGGCGCCCTCGGGCACCCACCACAGCCGGAACAGCCCCATGACGTGGTCCATGCGGATGCCGCCGGCGTGCCGCGCCACCTGGCGCAGCTGCTCCAGGAAGGGGCCGTAGCCCCGCTCGGCGAGGCGGACCGGGTGCCAGGGCGGCTGTCCCCAGTCCTGTCCCTGCTGGTTGAACTCGTCCGGGGGCGCCCCGATGTGGACGCCGGGAACGAGCGTGTCGCGGTACATCCACGCGTCCGCGCCGCCGCTCTGCGCGCCCACCGCGAGGTCGTGCACGATCCCGATGTCCATCCCGGCCCGGCGGGCGCCCGCCTGGGCGTCGGCGAGCTGTCCGTCCAGGATCCACTGCGCCCAGCGGTGGAAGTCGACCCGCCGCCGGCGGCGCCGCGCCTCGTCGCGGACCGCCTCGGATCCGGGGTCGCGCAGCGGTTCGGGCCAGCGGCGGTGGTCGGGGCCGTACTCCTCGGCGATCGCGCACCAGGTGGCGTAGGACTCCAGCGCCTCGCCCTCCCGGTCCAGGTAGGCGCGGAAGGCCTCCTCCCGGTCGGTGGAGCGCCGCACCCCGTGGAGGATCTCCAGCGCGGCGCGTTTGGCCTGCCAGACCGCGTCGCGGTCCAGCAGGTCGGCGGTGCGTCCCCGGTCGCGCAGCGGACGGGCGAGCCGCTGGATCGTCTCGCGCTGCACGGAGTTGAGCCGAGCGTACTCGGGGACGTCCTCGATCCGCAGGTAGAGAGGGCTGGCGTAGCGGCGGCCCACCGGCAGGTAGGGGGAGTCCTGCAGGGGCGGCAGCGGTTCGGTGGCGTGGAGCGGGTTGACGAGGGTGAAGGACGCGCCCAGGTCGCGGGCCGCCCAGGCGGACAGTTCGGCGAGGTCGTGCAGGTCCCCCAGGGCCCAGGAGACGCGGGAGCGGACCGAGTACAGCTGCGTCATCAGGCCCCACACACGGCGGCGCGTGGAGCGCGCCAGCCGGTCGGGCACCACCAGCAGGGGAACGGCGCGGCGGCCGCGGTCGTGCTCCACGTGCAGCCGGTGCACGCCCAGTGGAAGGGCCGCCCCGATCTCGGCGTGCCCCCCGTCGGCGAGTTCCACCCGGGTGCGGGCGCCGGCGGGGAGCGTCAGCTGCGGGACGCGTCCCCGGCGGACGACGACGGCCGGGGGCAGCGGGTGCGCGGCCCGGTGCTCCCGGAGCTCGGCGAGGGCGGCGGCGGGGTCGCTGACGTCCACTCCCAGGGCGGTGAGCACGTGGCGCAGGGTGTCCACGGAGACCGTGGTCCAGGTCCCCCGCCAGTCCACGTAGTTCGTCGAGACGCCGTGCTCCTCGGCCAGCCGGACCAGTTCAGCATCGCTCACACCACCCGATCATGCCGCAGCGCGGCCCTGATCAGCGGGATCTGCGGCCCGCCAGTCGCGAAGTCGTCCGGTTTTCGCCGCTTCGGCGAAGATCCGCTCTGGTGTGGGCCGAAAGACGGGAAAAGTCATCCCATGAATCCGGTCATACTGTTCTGGTGCTCAACTCCTACCGTCCGTTGCTGTCCGTCCCCCATCTGCCCGGGCTCTTCGCCTGGTCGCTGGCGGCCCGGCTGAACATCGCCGGACTGCCGATCGGCATCACCTTCCTGGTGGCCGACTGGACCGGCTCCTACGCCCTGGCCGGAGCGGTCAGCACCACCCTGACCGTGGGGGCCGCGGTGGCCGGACCGCTGCGCGGCCGCAGCGCCGACCGGGGACGCACCGACCGGCTCATGGCCCTGTGCGGACTCTGCTACGGGGTCGGGCTGGTGGCGCTGGCCCTGCTGCCCGCCGCGCTGTGGTGGCTGGCCTTCCCCCTGTCCCTGGTCACCGGTCTGTTCACGCCTCCGGCCTCCCAGGTGGGCCGTGCGCTGTGGCCCCGGCTGACCTCGGGGCGGACCCGCACCGCCATGTACGCGGCCGAGTCCACTTTCCAGGAACTCGTGTTCGTCCTGGGGCCGCTGGTGGCGGCCGCGGCCGTGGGCGTGGGCGGGGGCGCCGGGGCGGTGCTGCTGATCGCTGCGGTGTCGGTGGCGGGCTCCGGGGGGTTCGCCCTGACGATCCGCAGGGCGGGCCTGGCCTCCCCTCCGGCGTCCGGCCCCGACACCGCGGACCACGCGCGGCGGCACCGGTCCCTGCTGCTGCGGCCGGAGCTGTCGCTGCTGGTCGCCGTGTGCATGCTGCTGATCGCCGGGCTGGCGGCGGTGGACCTCGTCATCGTGGCCTGGGCGCGGGAGATGGGCCGTCCCGGCGTCGCCGGGGTGCTCGCCGCCCTCTGGTCCTTCGGTTCCCTGGTCGGCGGACTGGTCGCGGGCGGGCTGGCGGGCCCGCCGCGGCTGAGCCGCCGGGCGTTCGCCGCCACGGCGGGCGTCGCGCTGCTGATCCCGCTGCTGCCGCCGGTGCTGGAACTGCCCTCGCCGTGGCTGCTGATCCCGGTGCTGTTCGTCGCCGGCCTGGCGATCGCCCCGACGCTGGCGGCGGCCACCGAGCGGATCAGCGACGCCGCTCCGGCCCACCGGCGCGCCGAGGCGTTCGGCTGGATGAACACCGGCATCACCACCGGGGTGGCGTTCTCCGCCCCGGTGACCGGGTGGCTGGTGGACTCGGGCGGTCCCGCCCTGGGCGTGGTGGGCGGCACGGTCATGGTGCTGCTGGCCGCCGCGCTCACCCTGGGCGTGGGACGGCTGGGCGGCACGGTTCCCGGCGACCCGGACGGCGGGGGCGGGGAGCGGGACGACGGGTAGCCCCGGGAGTGCGCCTCCCGCTCCCGCCGGCGGGAGGCGGCCGCGGGGTCCGGCGCCGGTCTAGCGGCGCCAGATCCCGGGGGTGCGGTCCAGCCACGGGCGGGCCGCCTCCAGTTGGGCGGACAGGGACAGCAGCGTGCCCTCCGCGCCGATCCGCCCGGCGAGCATCACGCCGACGGGCAGCCCGTCGGCGGTGGTGTGCAGCGGGAGGGTCACCGCGGGCTGGCCGGTGATGTTGTAGACGTTGCCGAACGGGGTGAACGCGTTCATCCGCGCGAACTCCTCCGCCGGGTCCCCGGTGGCGGTGAAGTGCCCCAGCGGTACCGGGGGCGTGGCCAGCGTGGGGGTGAGGACCGCGTCGTAGGGGGCGAACACGGTCAGCGCGAGGCGGGCGAAGCGGCGCAGCTGCGCGACGGCCTCCACGTAGTCGGGGGCGGGGACGGCCCGTCCCCGCTCCCGCAGCCAGCGGGTCAGCGGGCGCAGCCGGTGCTCCTGCCCGTCCGGGACGGGGGCCGAGGCGGCCGCCACCGCCCACACGGTCGCGAAGTGGTCCATGTGGGAGCCGTCGAAGGGCGGTGTGATCTCGGTGACGTCGTGTCCCAGCTCCTCCAGCAGCCGGGCGGTCCCGTGGTGGGCCGCCAGCACGTCGGGGTGCACCTCGGTCCCGGGCAGCGGCGGGGTGGCGAAGCACGCCAGGCGCAGTCGGCCGGGGTCGCGCCGCGTGTGGGACAGGAAGGTCTCGCCCGCGGGCAGCGGCGGCGCCGGGAACGGGTCGCCGACGTCGCCGAGTGTGAGCGCGTCGAGCAGCAGGGCCGCGTCGGCGACCGTGCGGGCCAGCGGACCGGTGACGGACAGTCCGATCGGGTCGGCGGTGCGCAGCGGCGCCGCGGTGACCCGGCCCCGGGTGGGTTTGATCCCGTACAGCCCGCACACGCTGGCGGGGATGCGGATCGAGCCGCCGCCGTCGCCGCCCTGGGCGAACGGCGCCAGTCCGGCGGCCACCGCGGCCGCCGCGCCGCCGCTGGAGCCGCCCGCCGAACGGGTCGTGTCCCACGGGGTGCGGGCGGGCGGGGCCACCTCGTTCTCGGTGTAGCAGGGCAGCCCGAACTCGGGGGTGTTGGTCTTGCCGGGCAGGACCGCCCCGGCGCGCCGCAGTTCGGCGACGTAGCCCTCGTCGGCGTCGGCGACGTGGTCGGCGAACACGCGCGACCCCCGGGTGCAGCGCACCCCGGCGACCATGTCCAGGTCCTTGACCGGCACGCACAGGCCCAGCAGCGCCGGCAGCCGCTCCGGGTCCTCCGCGAACAGCTGCTTCTCCGCGTTGCGGGCCTGCTGCCGGGCCAGTTCCGGCGTGACCGTGACGAAGGCGCCGACCTCGTCGCCGAGCCGTTCGATCCGGTCCAGGTAGTGGTCGGTGACCTCGACGGGCGACAGCTCCCTGCGGCGGAACAGCGCTGCCTGCCGCACCGCGGTCAGGTCGTGGATCTCGCTCACGGGCACCGAGGGTAGACGGGGCCGGCGGCCCGCGGGACGTCGGAAAGTCCCCTACGTCCCGGACGAAAACGGGCGAGTATTCATTCTTCCCAGGTAGCGGGGGAGAAACACCCGTAGGAAAGCGTCGGGAGGGGAACAAAAGTATGAGCCCTGGCGGACTAGGACCGCGCTCCGGATCGAACTACCCTTCTGAGACGTGGAATCGGCAACCAGCACCAGACCGGACGAGCCCCCGACCGCCGACGGCAAGGACCGGCGGGAGAACGGGGCCCCCTCCCCCTTCACCCGGCCCACCAGCAGTCCCACGGCCCCCAGGACGGACGTGCTGGTGCGGACCTACCGCTCGCTGCTGCGACCGGACACGGTGCGCCGCTGGCTGCCCCGGGCCGTCGCCTGCCTGGCGGCCGCGGTGGCCCTGGGACTGCTGTTCAGCAGCTGGCGCGTGGGCGTGACCGCCGGGGCCGCGGTGCTCGTCGGATTCATCGTCCACACCTCCCAGCGCCAGTCCGAGGTCCCGCAGTGGCGCAGGCCCTCCTCCGCCCAGCGGCGCACCGAGGCGCAGCTGAAGGTCATGCAGCGCTTCGGCTACCGGGTGCTGCACGCCCGGCGCATCCAGGACGGCAACGGCCAGATCGACCACTTCATCGTGGGGCGGCGCGGCGCCTTCGCCATCGACTCCGAGTCCTGGGACAAGCGGCTGCCGCTCCGCAACAAACTGGAGAAGCTCTACCACGGCCGGTTCTCCAAGAACGAGCGCATCGACGAGGCGCTGGCCGAGGCGCGCAACGCCGAACGGCTGATCAGCGAGGAACTGGGCCGCGAGATCAAGGTGCGCGCCGCGCTGGCGATCTACGGCCCCAGCATGCCCTGGGACAGCCACCGGCTGCGCGGGGTCGACATCATCGTCGGCACCAAGGTCCGCAAGTGGCTGCGCAGCGGCAAGGACCGGCTGACCGAGGAGGAGATCGAGGAGATCTACCGGGCAGCCCAGAAGGTCCTGCCGCCGCGGTACTGACCCCGCACCGCCGTTCGCGCCAAGGCGGCGGCCGCAGACACCCGGCCTTCCCGGCGCCGCGCACGGCTCCGGGAAGGCCGGGTGTCTGCGGCGTCGACGGTCGACCGGGGGGACTACCATCGGTAGAACGACTCCAGTTTCGACCCGGTGCGGCACCCTCCACAGGGCACGCCGCGCGGACCGTCGGCGGGGACCCCACCGTTTCCGTCCCGTCGCCGGTGCCGGTTCTTCTCTCGACGGGAGCAGACTTCCATGCCCGCGCTTCGTTCACGGACGGTCACCCACGGCAGGAACATGGCCGGTGCGCGCGCGCTGCTGCGCGCCACCGGCGTGGCACGTGAGGACTTCGGCAAACCCATCGTGGCGGTGGCCAACAGCTTCACCCAGTTCGTGCCCGGACACGTGCACCTGCGCGAGGTCGCCGACGTCGTGGCCGACGCGGTGCGCGCGGCGGGCGGTGTGCCGCGCGAGTTCAACACCATCGCGGTCGACGACGGCATCGCCATGGGCCACGGCGGCATGCTGTACTCCCTGCCCAGTCGCGAACTGATCGCCGACGCCGTGGAGTACATGGTCAACGCGCACTGCGCCGACGCCCTGGTGTGCGTGTCCAACTGCGACAAGATCACCCCCGGCATGCTGCTGGCCGCGCTGCGGCTGAACATCCCCACCGTGTTCGTCTCCGGCGGGCCGATGGAGGCCGGGAAGGTCACCGTCGTCGACGGCACCGCCACCACGGTGCGCAAGCTCGACCTGATCAACCCGATGATCGCCGCCGCCGACGAGAGCGTCTCGCAGAGCGAGCTGGACGCCCTGGAGGAGGCGGCCTGCCCCACCTGCGGCTCCTGCTCGGGCATGTTCACCGCCAACTCGATGAACTGCCTGACCGAGGCCATCGGCCTGGCGCTGCCCGGCAACGGCACCGTGCTCGCCACGCACACCGCGCGCAAGCAGCTCTACCAGGACGCGGGGCGGCTCGTCGTGGAGGCGGCGCGCCGCTACTACGAGGAGGACGACGAGTCGGTGCTGCCGCTGTCCATCGCCTCCCCGGCGGCGTTCGGCAACGCGATGGCGCTGGACGTGGCGATGGGCGGCTCCACCAACACGATCCTGCACCTGCTGGCCGCGGCCACCGAGGCGGGCGTGGACTTCGGGCTGGACGAGATCGACGCGCTGTCGCGCCGGGTGCCGTGCCTGTGCAAGGTCGCCCCGAACACCGACCGGTACCACATCGAGGACGTGCACCGGGCGGGCGGCATCCCCGCGATCCTGGGCGAGCTGGCCCGCGCCGGGCTGCTGGACACCTCGCTGCCCACGGTGCACGGCATGACGGTCGGCGAGTACCTGGACGCCTGGGACATCGCCTCGCCGAACGTGCGCCCCGAGGCGGTGGAGCTGTTCCACGCCGCCCCCGGCGGGAAGCGCAGCACCGAGGCGTTCTCGCAGAACACCCGGTGGGACTCGCTGGACCTGGACCGCGTCTCCGGATGCATCCGCTCGGTCGAGCACGCCTACACCGCCGACGGCGGCCTGGCCGTGCTCAAGGGCAACCTCGCTCCCGACGGCGCGATCGTCAAGACCGCCGGCGTGGAGGAGGAGCTGTGGACCTTCAGCGGTCCGGCCAAGGTGTTCGAGAGCCAGGAGGACGCCGTGGACGGCATCCTCAACAAGGCGGTCCAGCCCGGTGACGTGGTGGTCATCCGCTACGAGGGCCCCAAGGGCGGTCCGGGCATGCAGGAGATGCTGTACCCGACGAGCTTCCTCAAGGGCCGTGGGCTGGGCAAGGCGTGCGCGCTGGTCACCGACGGCCGGTTCTCCGGCGGCACCTCGGGGCTGTCCATCGGGCACGCCTCCCCCGAGGCGGCGGCCGGGGGCGACATCGCCCTGGTCGAGGACGGCGACATCATCACCATCGACATCCCCAACCGGTCGATCACCCTTGAGGTCGCCGAGGACGAGCTGAACACCCGCCGGGAGCGGCTGCTCAAGGAGCTGGGCGGGTTCCGGCCGCGGGACCGGCAGCGGCCGGTGAGCGCGGCGCTGCGCGCCTACGCGGCGATGGCCACCTCGGCCTCCACCGGTGCGGCCCGCGACGTCACCCAGGTCGAGCGGCACCGCTCCTGAGACCCGTGCGGCGGGGCCCGGCCACGTGGCCGGGCCCCGCCCGTGTCACGGGGACGGGTCAGCCGCAGCAGCCGCCCCCGCAGCAGCCGCCCCCGGCCGGGCGCGGGCTCTGGGCCAGGCCGCTCACCCCGACGGTGGACAGCAGCTTGACGGTGTCGTCGTGCCCGTGCGGGCACTCGGCCGGTTCGTTGGCCTCGGCCATGGGCCGGGACACTTCGAAGGTCTCGCCGCAGGCGCGGCAGCGGAACTCGTAACGAGGCATGGGATCAGCATACGACCGGGCGGTACGGCGGTTCGGGAGCCGTTCGGCGCGGACCGGGGCTCGGGACGCCCCCGTCGGTGGTCGGTGCTGTCGAGCGCTGGGGGCCCGGGGCCGGGTGGGACCGGGACCGGCCCCGGGAGCCCAGTGCTCAGACCCGCACTCTGGCCATGTAGGGGGCCCAGAGGGGGTCGCTGTGGTTCTCGCCGTTGATGAGGCGCCAGTGGACGCCCCGCGGAACCGTGGGGGTGACGTTCAGTTTCCAACCGAGCTCGTCGAGGAGCCGGTCGGCCTTACGGTGGTTGCAGGACCGGCAGGCCGCCACCACGTTCTCCCAGACGTGCTGGCCTCCGCGGCTGCGGGGGATGACGTGGTCGATGGTCTCGGCGCGCCTGTCGCAGTAGGCGCAGTGGTAGTTGTCGCGCCGCATGAGCGCCACCCTGGTCAGGGGGACCCTGCGCCGGTAGGGCACCCGGATGTAGCGGCGTAGTCGGATGACCGACGGCACCGACAGCGAGGCGGTGGTCGAGCGGAGCACGGCTCCCGTGGAGTCGCCGTGCACGACCTCGGCCTTCTCCCGCAGGACCAGCAGGACCGCGCGTCGCAGCGGCACCGTCGTCAGTGGTTCGTAGCTGGCGTTGAGCAGCAGCACGTGACGGCGGACTGGACCGCCCTCCGTACCGCGTGAGGCGTTCATGAACGCCTCCGGGCGGCCGACGTGTCGGCCCCCCGTGTTTCCTCCCCGGCCAGCCTGTCAGCCAGCCAGGAGACCTCCCTGTGGACCGGCCGGACGGCCGGCACTCTTCGCGTTGCCACACGGACCTCCCGTGGGTGGTTCCCGCCGAGTGATGTCCCTCATTCAGTTTGCTTGGTCGGGGTTGGCCGCCGCCACCCCATTTCACCGCCGTGCTACCGAAAAACCTCCACTTCACGTCCCCGGGGCGGACAGCGGCCCGCTCCGGGCGCCGCGGCGCTGCGGCTAGAGTGCTGGGCATGTCCCCTCTTGCCTCCTACCCGTTCGCCGAGCGCTGGGAACTGTCCGAGGTCCTGCACGGCCGCACCGTCACCGACCCCTACCGCTGGCTTGAGGAGGCCGGTTCGGCCGCCGCCAAGGAGTGGTCGCGGGCCCAGGACTCCCTGTTCGACGAGGTCTCCGCCACGTGGGCCGCGACCGGCTGGTTCCGCGACCGGCTGCGCGCCCTGCTGGGGGCCGGGTACGTGGGCTCCCCGGTCTGGCGCGGGCAGCGTCGCCTGTTCGTGCGGCGTGCCGCCGGCCAGGAGCACGGCGTGCTGTACGTCCGCGACGGCTCGGGGCCCGAACGGGTGCTCATCGACCCCACCGTGGTGAACCCGGCGGGCACCACCACCCTGGACGCCTGGGTTCCCGATCCGCGGGGGCGGCTGCTGGCCTACCAGTTGTCGGAGAGCGGCGACGAGCAGTCCCGGCTGTGGGTCATGGACATCGACACCGGGGCGGTCGTGGACGGTCCGATCGACCGGTGCTCCTACTCCCCCGTCGCCTGGCTGCCCGACCGCGACGCGTTCTACTACGTGCGCCGACTGCCCCCGCACCAGGTGCCGGAGGGTGAGGAGCAGTACCACCGGCGGGTCTACCTGCACCGGGTGGGCACCTCCCCCGACTCCGACACGCTGGTCTTCGGGGAGGGGCGGGACAAGACCGAGTACTTCGGGGTGTCGGTGAGCCGGGACGGGCGGTGGCTGACGCTGGCCGCCTCGCCGGGCACCGCGCCGCGCAACGACGTCTGGATCGCGGACCTGGCCGCGTCCTCCCCCGAGGCACCGGCCCTCACCGAGGTGCAGACGGGAGTGGACGCCGAGACGTTCCCCCACGTGGGCCGCGACGGCCGACTGTACCTGTTCACCGACCGCGACTCGCCGCGCGGCCGGCTGTGCGTGGCCGATCCCACCTCCCCCGGCCCGGAGCACTGGCGCACGCTGCTCGACAGCGACCCGGAGGCGGTGCTCGGCGGGTACGCGATCCTGGACGGCGCGGAACTGGACGCGCCGGTGCTGCTGGCGCTCTGGGAGCGGCACGCGCTCAGCGAGATCAGTGTGCACGACCTGGCGACGGGGGAGCGGGTGCGCACCCTCGACCTGCCCGGGCTGGGGTCGGTGGGCGGTTTCACCACCCGCCCCGAGGGCGGCGCCGAGGCGTGGTTCGCCTACACCGACACCACCTCCCCGACGGCGGTGTACCGCTACGACGCGCGTACCGGCGAGGTGTCCCTGTGGGAGGGGCCGCCCGGGGTAGTGGACCCCCCGCGGGTCCGCACCGAGCAGGTCACCTACACCTCCCGCGACGGAACGCCGGTGCGGATGCTGGTGGTCTCCCCGCCCGACGCCGAGGGGCCCCGGCCGACCGTCCTGTACGGCTACGGCGGTTTCGCGATCTCGCTGACCCCCGCCTACTCGGCGTCGGCGCTGGCGTGGGTGGAGGCGGGCGGCGTCTACGCGGTCGCGTCCCTGCGCGGCGGCCTGGAGGAGGGCGAGGAGTGGCACCGGGCCGGAATGCTCGGCAACAAGCAGAACGTGTTCGACGACTGCCACGCCGCCGCCGAGTACCTGGTCGACGCGGGGATCACCACCCGGGAGCAGCTCGCCGTGATGGGCGGCAGCAACGGGGGGCTGCTGGTCGGCGCGGCGATCACCCAGCGTCCGGACCTGTACGCCGCCGCGGTGTGCTCGGCCCCGCTGCTGGACATGGTGCGCTACGAGCGGTTCGGCCTGGGGCAGCTGTGGAGCGTGGAGTACGGCAGCGCCGACGACCCCGAGGCGCTGGGCTGGCTGCTCGCCTACTCCCCGTACCACAACGTGCGTGAGGGGGTGCGTTATCCGGCGACCCTGTTCACGGTCTTCGACAACGACACCCGGGTGGACCCGCTGCACGCCCGCAAGATGTGCGCGGCGTTGCAGCACGCCACGTCGGCGCCGCTCGAACAGGCCCCGATCCTGCTGCGCCGGGAGGCCGAGGTCGGGCACAGCTCCCGTTCGGTGAGCCGCAGTGTCCGGCTGGGTGCGGACCAGTTGGCCTTCCTCGCCCACCACACCGGGCTGCGGGTCCCCGGGGCCGCCCGGAACGACTGAGAGCAAACCCCGGTCACGGGCCCCGCGGCCGGGGTTTGCCACAATCGGGGAAGAGCACGACCGACGGAGGGTGGCAGGAGTGGGCGCAGCAGCCGTGACAGACGGCACCGGCAGCACAACGGGCACCGCACGGCGCCACGTCCACGTGGGGCAGGTCCGCTTCGCCGACCTGGACCCGCTGAACCACGTCAACAACGTGCGGATGCTGACCTACCTGGAGGACGCCCGCATCTCCTTCCTGCACTGGGACGACGAGGACGGCCCGGGGGCCTTCGGCAACCTGGTGGTGGCCCGGCACGAGGCCGACTACCTGCGGCCGCTGACACTGCGCCGCGCCCCCTTCCGGGTGGAGACGTGGGTGACCGAGATCAGGAACGCCAGCTTCACCCTGCGCTACGAGATCCTCGACGACGACGCGGTGTACCTGAGGGCGCTGTCGGTCCTGGTCGCCTACGACCTGGCCGAGCAGCGCCCGCGCCGTCTCAGCCCGGCCGAGCGCGCCCACCTGGAGCGGTATCTCGCCTGATGGGGGCCGGTCCGAGGGGCCGACCGGCGCTTGTCTAGCCTTTCTGCGTGGGGAAACGTTGGCTGATCCTGTGTCTGGCGGTCGTCGCGCAGATGGCGAGCCTGTCGGCGCTGTTCGGGGTGGCGTTCGTCCTCCCGGAGCTGCGGCAGACGTACGGGATCACCGTCACCCAGGCGGGCACCCTGGCCGGACTGCCCAGCCTCGGCCTGCTGCTGACCCTGCTGGGCTGGGGCGTGCTCATCGACCGCTACGGCGAGCGCGTCACCATGACGGCGAGCCTGACGCTCACCGCGTGCCTCCTCGCCCTGTTCCCGACGGTGGACACACCGCTGGGCGCGGGGATCCTGCTGTTCGGCGTGGGGGCGGCGGGCGGACCGGTGAACGCGGCGAGCGGCCGGCTCGTCATGGGCTGGTTCGCGGCGCGGGAGCGGGGGCTGGCGATGGGGCTGCGGCAGACCGCGCAGCCGCTGGGCATGGGGATGTCGGCAGCGCTGCTGCCGGTGCTCGCCCACCACCACGGTTTCGCCGTGGCGATGCTGCTCCCGGCGGTCCTGGCGGTGGCCGTCCTTCCCCTGGTGGTGCTGTTCGCGGTGCCTCCGGGAGGCACCCGGGCGGCGGGTGCCGCGCGGGTGCGGCCGGCCGCGGACTCGTCGCCCTACCGGCACGCCACGATCTGGCGGGTGCACGGGGTGAGCATGCTGCTGGGGGTGCCGCAGTTCACCGTGGTGACGTACGCGCTGGTGTACCTGGTGGAGCAGCACTCCTGGAGTGCGCCGACGGCGGGGGCGCTGCTGGCGGCGGTGCAGGTTCCCGGTGCGCTGGCCCGTCTGGGGGCGGGGGTCTGGTCGGACCGGGTGGGCAGCCGTCTGGGGCCGGTGCGGATCATCGCCGGGTGCGGGGCGGTGTCGCTGGTGCTGCTCGCCGCGGTGTCGCCGCTGCCGGAGGCGGCCGTGGTGCTGCTGGTCGTCGCGGCGGTGCTGACCATGAGCCACAACGGGTTGACGTTCACGGCGGTGGCCGAGACCGCCGGTATGGGGTGGGCGGGCCGGGCGATGGCGGCGCAGAACTCGTTGCAGGCGGTCAGTTCCTCGTTGACCCCCGTGGTGATGGGGGCGCTGGTCGACTGGTTCGACTACCGCGCGGCCTTCGTCGCGGCGGCGCTGTTCGGCGCCGCCGCGATCGCCGTGGTCCCCGTGGCGCCGCGGTCCGGCGGCCGGGCCGCGGCCCGGCCGTGACGGTCCCGTTCCGGGTCGGTTCGCGCCGTCGGGCGGTCAGCTCAGGGAGACCCGGATCGTCTCGCCCTCGTCGCCGTCCCGGCGGTCGCGGCTGGTGATGGTGAAGGACCGGTTGATCACGGGAGGTTCGGCGTCCTCCGGCACGTTCACCAGGCCGTAGGCGGCGCGGACCAGGTACTCCCACAGCGGCTGTTCCAGGTGGGGTGGCAGGTCGAGGTCGTCGACGGCCGCGCGCATGTGCGTCAGCCAGCGGTCGCGCTCCTCGGCCCCGATGCGGTACGGGAAGTGCCGCATCCTCAGCCGCGGATGGCCGCGCCGTTCGCTGTAGGTGCTCGGGCCGCCCCAGTACTGCATGAGGAACAGGCGCAGCCGTTCCTCGGCGGGCCCCAGGTCGGCCTCGGGGTACATGGGGCGCAGGACGGGGTCGGCGGCGACCCCCTCGTAGAAGCGGCGGGCCAGGCGGGTGAACGCCTCCTCGCCGCCGACCGCCTCGTAGAAGGTCACTTGGTCATCGTGCTGGGAAGTCATAGCGCCTACAGGGTATGCGGTGGCGGCCCCGGGCCCGCCGCGGGTTCCGCCCGCAAGGGGCGGAACCCGCGGCGTGTGCGCGAAGCGGCCAGGACGGCGGGCGTGGGACCGGTCAGTCGCGGGTGAGCTTGCGGTGCGTGACGGCGTGCGGGCGGGCCGCCTCGGGGCCGAGACGTTCGACCTTGTTCTTCTCGTACTGTTCGAAGTTGCCCTCGAACCAGAACCAGTCGGCGCCGCCCTCCCAGGCGAGGATGTGGGTGGCGACCCGGTCCAGGAACCAGCGGTCGTGGCTGGTGATCACGGCGCAGCCGGGGAAGTCCAGCAGCGCGTTCTCCAGCGAGCCGAGGGTCTCGACGTCCAGGTCGTTGGTGGGCTCGTCCAGCAGCAGCAGGTTGCCGCCCTGCTTGAGGGTCAGGGCCAGGTTGACCCGGTTGCGTTCGCCGCCGGACAGCACCCCGGCCTTCTTCTGCTGGTCGGAGCCCTTGAACCCGAACGCGGCCACGTAGGCGCGGCTGGGGATCTCCACGTTGCCGACCCGGATGAAGCTCTCGCCGTCGGAGATGACCTCCCAGACGTTCTTGTCGTCGTCGATCCGTCCGCGGTACTGGTCGACGTAGGAGATCTGGACGGTGTCGCCGATGGTGATGGAGCCGCTGTCGGGCTGCTCCTCGCCGACGATCATCTTGAACAGTGTGGTCTTGCCCACGCCGTTGGGGCCGATGACACCGACGATGCCGTTGGGCGGCAGGGAGAAGGTCAGGTCCTCGATGAGGACGCGGTCGCCGAAGCCCTTGGTGAGGTTCTTGACCTCGACCACGGTGCTGCCCAGGCGCGGACCCGGCGGGATCTGGATCTCCTCGAAGTCCAGCTTGCGGGTCTTGGCGGCCTCGGCGGCCATCTCCTCGTAGCGCTGCAGGCGGGCCTTGCTCTTGGACTGGCGGGCCTTGGGGTTGGAGCGGACCCACTCCAGCTCCTCCTGGAGGCGCTTCTTGCGCTTGGCGTCCTTGGCGCCCTCGACCTTGAGCCGGTCGGCCTTGGTCTGCAGGTAGGTGGTGTAGTTGCCCTCGTAGGGGTAGAGCCGTCCGCGGTCGATCTCCAGGATCCAGGTGGCGACGTTGTCCAGGAAGTAGCGGTCGTGGGTGATCGCGATGATCGTGCCCGGGTACTTCTCCAGGTGCTGCTCCAGCCACTGCACGCTCTCGGCGTCCAGGTGGTTGGTGGGCTCGTCCAGCAGCAGCAGGTCGGGCTGCTCCAGCAGCAGCTTGCACAGGGCCACGCGGCGCTTCTCACCGCCGGAGAGCACCGAGACGTCGGCGTCGGCGGGCGGGCAGCGCAGCGCGTCCATGGCCTGGGCGAGCTGGCTGTCCAGGTCCCAGGCGTTGCGGTGGTCCAGGGCGTCCTGGAGCTTGCCCATCTCTTCGAGCAGCTCGTCGGAGTAGTCCGTAGCCATCTTCTCGGCGATCTCGTTGAAGCGGTCGAGCATCGCCTTCGTCTCCGCGACACCGTCCTGGACGTTCTCCAGGACCGTCTTGGCGGGGTCGAGCTGCGGTTCCTGGGCGAGCAGGCCGACGGTGTACCCGGGCATGAGGCGTGCCTCGCCGTTGGACGGCTGCTCGATGCCGGCCATCAGTTTCAGCAGCGTGGACTTACCCGCGCCGTTGGGACCCACGACGCCGATCTTGGCGCCGGGGAGGAAGGAGCCCGAGACGTCGTCCAGGACAACCTTGTCACCGTGCGCCTTGCGCACGTTTCGCATCGTGTAGATGTACTCCGCCATGTCTCCCAGCCTAGGCTGTTCGGCCGCCTGCACCGGCCAGCTCCGCGCGGGCCGAGCGGGCCCGGGCGGTGGAGCGCTCCGGGGCGCGGCGTCCGGCGGCGCGGCCGCCCCCGGGGTCACCGGCCGCCGTCCAGGGGCGGCCGAACGGTCGCGTCGCCGTCCCCGAGGGGGGCGCATTCGGCGAGCTGGTCGGGGGTGAAGCCCTCCCAGCGGTGGGGCGGCAGTCCGCAGTGCACCGCCCTGCGGACGAGCCGGGCCATGGAGTAGTCCGGTTCGGCCTCCAGCGCCCGGTCCAGCGCCGCGTCGGCCAGGAGCGGGTCGTCGTTCTGCCAGGCGGCGAACCCGAGCAGGGACGCGGGCGCCGCGGCGTAGGCGGGGTCGACGCGGCGCAGCACGTGCGACCACAGGCCGACGTGCGCGACGGCGTGCTCCCGGTGGATGTGGGCCCAGGCCTCGTCCCGGACGCGCAGGTCGACCAGGAGGACGCCCAGCCAGGCCACGGTCGCGGGGTCGGGCGGTGCACCGTCCAGCGCCGCGGACACCACGGACCGCACCGTGCGGACCCCCTCGGCGGTGAAGGCGGCGTGCCGGGGGGCCGGGAAGGCCCCCCACAGCCGGGCGCAGCGTTCCTCCGCGTCCCGGGTGGCCCGGGCCATCTCCGCGCGTTCGGCGCCGTCGACGGGAGCCACGAGGGCCAGGAGTTCGCCCCGGTCGGAGCGGACCCGCAGTCCCGCCGCGACCGCCGCGGCGGGGATGGTGGAGCGGTGCACGTCGTAGGCCACTCCCTCGGGGGGACAGCCGTCGGTGTCGGGGCGGGGGTGGGACCAGTAGCGATCCCCGGTGATGCGGAGCGTCTCGGCGACGGCGGCGCCGAGGTCGACCAGGCGGTCGCGGGTGGCCAGCAGGTAGGGGGTGACCGGCTCCTCGGGCCCGTAGCCGAGGACGACCGCCCGCGAGCAGCCCTGGCCGACGAAGGAGCGGGCGAGGCGCTCGGCGAGTGCGCGGGGCCCGTGGCCGGTTCCGGTGAGGGGGCCGCAGCCCGAGGCGAAGTCGATGGAGCCGTCGCGGCGGTCGGTGCCCAGGACGAGCACGCAGTCGGAGGGGTGGAAGCCGACCAGGTAGGGGACGGCCGCGATCAGGTCGACCGGGTTGCGCACGGAGAGGCGGACGGGGAAGCGGAAGTGCTCTTCGGTGGTCATGCTCCCACTCTCCGTCACCGTCCCCGGGCGGTCGCAAGCCGGATCCGCGCCCTGTGGACGGGGGTCAGGAGCCGCGGGCCTCGGCGGGCGGGTCGTTGGCGGACCGGACGGGGATCCCCACCGCCTTGGCCACGGGCAGGCAGACGCGGTCGCGTCCGGAGTCCTTGGCCCGGTACAGCGCCAGGTCGGCGGCGGCCATGAGTTCCAGCAGGTCCCGTCCGTGCACCCGGAGCAGAGCCACCCCGATGGAGACGGTGACGGTCACCGTGGTGTCGTTGACCGGCAGCGCCGTGCGCCCCACCCGGGTGCGCAGCCGCTCGGCGACCCGGCACGCCTCGGCCATGTCCGCCCCGGGCAGCAGGACCACGAACTCCTCGCCGCCGAACCGGCCGACCACGTCGTACTGGCGGAGCTGGTGGTTGAGCGCGGTGGCGACACCCAGCAGCACCTGGTCGCCGATCAGGTGCCCGTGGGTGTCGTTGACCTTCTTGAAGTGGTCGATGTCGACGATGAGGACGGCCAGCGGACAGCCGGTGCGCAGCGCCCGCGCCAGCTCGGTCTTGGCCACCCGCTCCCAGGCGACCGCGTTGAGCAGCCCGGTCTTGGGGTCGGTGCGCGCCGCCGTCTGGAGCTGCTGGAAGAGCAGGCTGCGCTGGAGCAGCAGCACCGGGGGCAGCACCACCAGGAGCAGGAGGAGCGACAGCGCGCACAGCACGGACACGATCAGCCCCACGCACACCTCGACCGCGTCGAGCAGCAGCGACTCGGAGTCCCACACCGTGGTGCGGCGGGGCTCCTCGGGGACGCTGAGCCGGAGCGCCCCGGCGATGAGCACGGTGTTGCACACGGTGAACAGGACCGCGCACAGCACCGCGGCCCCGATGCCCTCCCCGCTGATCAGCGCGCTGCCCCCGGCTGCTCCGGCGACCCCGTCGAGCAGGACCACCGGTCCGGGGACCAGGGCGTGGAACACGGTGGAGGCGGAGAACCCGGCGAGTGCGACCACCGCCGCGCTGAACACGCGGCGGAACACGACGGCGCGCTGGATCCGGTACTGCATGAGCAGGTACAGCGGGATCGGCGTGAGGAGGGCGTACAGCGGCGGCAGCAGCAGCACGACCGGGATCCACCAGGTGCCCAGCAGGTCGCGCACCATCCCCTGGGGCATGCCCAGGCGGCGCATCGCCTCGACGCAGACCGCGCCGGAGGCGACCACGGCCGCCGCGGTGAGCAGCTCCTCCGCGCGCAGGACGGTGGTGCACAGTCCGACCACCGCCAGCAGCACGTCGACGGCGACGAGCGTCACCACGTACCCGACCACGGCCCGCGGCTGGGTGAACAGCGCCCACTCCCGGGGACGGAACAGCACTCGACAGTTACTTTCAGCAGTCGGATGCCGGGTGAGTGTCATCGGGGCCTCCTCGCTGTCGGCCGACCCGGTACGGCGGGCACACCGGCTCCGCCGCCGCCCGGTCCTGTCCTCCGGTCCTGCCCGGGAAAACGGAGCACCAATGGGAGACTACTTTAGGTAATATTCTAATCGCCATTCGTGAAAACCGCCGGAGAACCGGCACATCGAAACCGGTTTCCACTCCCGCGGCACGTCCCTCGACGGACATCCGGGACATCGCGGAAGAAGCCCCCGGCCGGGGCCGCGCCCTGCTGCGCCCGCACCGAAACGCGCCCGCGCCGCGGGCCTCAGCCTGCGGCGCGGGCGCGAAAACCGGCTCGTGGACGGGACGGCGTCACCCGCGTCCGGCGGGCCGCGCCTCCTCCAGCGCCTGGCAGTACCGCTCGTAGGTGCGCAGCTCGGCCTCCAGCGGCGCGACGACCCGCTCCACCGCGATCCGTTTGACCTGCTCGGCGCCGTGCATCTCGACGTACTCGCGGCGGCGTGCGGCCTCGACCGCGACGAGGTTGCGGCAGCCCACCCCGGCCAGCCAGCCCAGCAGCAGGGAGGCGAGGGCCAGCGCGGCGGCCAGGAGCAGCAGCGCCGGTCCGGTCAGCCCTCCGCCGACCCAGCCGACCAGCAGCACGCCCAGCCACACCAGTCCGCCTCCGGCGGACGCGACCAGCAGGTACTGCACGATCCGCACCGCCTGCCACCAGGAGGGCGCGGTGCTCTCGTCGGGAAGGACGCCCGCGATCGCCGCACCCAGTTCGTCGGGGAGCGTCTCCAGGTTCGTCCGCCCGGCGGTACGCACCCGCTGCGGCCACGGGTCCGGCAGGGAACCGGCCGCCGCCTCGGCCGCCGTGGCGATCGCGGTGGCGATCTCGGCACGCTGCGCCCCCACCGGCCCGGTGCTCGGCTGCGCCGCGTCCTCGGTGAGGAAGTCCAGTTGGGCGACGCGCAGCGGGTCGCGGCGCAACCGCCGCACCCACCGGGGCAGCGGCCATCCCACGGCCCGGGCCCCGCGGCGCTCGTGCGCGGCCTCCACCGCCTCCGCGACCGCCTCGACCCCGCTGGCCTCGGCCAGCCGGTCCACCAGGGCGGCCCGGGCGGGCGGGGGGAGTTCGGCGGTGCCGCCCGCCTCTCCGTAGGCGGCGAAGCCGGTCACCACCTGGTCCAGGTCCGCGACGAGGCGGTCCACGGCGGCACGGCGGTCGGCGACGGTCTCCACGAGGAGCTGGCGCAGCTCCCGCAGCCCCTCCCCGGTGACCGCCGAGGTGGTCAGCACCCGCGGCTGCACCCCCGACTCGTTCTCCAGCAGCCTGCGCAGGTCGGTCAGGAGCTCCTCGGCCTCCTCCGGGTCGATCCGGTCGATCTGGTTGAGCACCGCCACCATCACCGCCCCGTGCCCCGACATCTCGGCCAGGTAGCGGTGGTGGACGGCCGCGTCGGCGTACTTCTGCGGGTCCAGGACCCAGATCAGCAGGTCGGCGGTCCTGATGAGGTGGTCGGACTCGGCGGTCTGCGAGGCGCGCACGGAGTCGTGGTCGGGCAGGTCCAGCAGGATGAGGCCGGTGATGTCGGAGTCGTCCCGGTCGAGTTCGCTGACCCGGGAGTGCCGGTAGCGGGGCGGCACTCCCAGCCAGCCGAGCAGGTCGTCGGCCCCTTCCGTCCCCCACACGCAGGCGTGCGCGGCGGTGGTGGTCGGCCGGGTGACGCCCACCCGGGACAGCTCCAGCCCGCACAGCGCGTTGAACAGCGAGGACTTGCCGCTTCCGGTTCCTCCGGCCAGGGCGATCACGGTGTGGTCGGCGGACAGCCGCAGCCGCGCCCCGGCGTGCTTGAGCAGCCCCCGCGCGCGTTCGATGAGCTCGGGGTCGAAATGGCCGCGGCCCACCTCGACGAGGACGGCCAGCGCGTCGAGCTTGGAGATCAGCTCCGCGCGGGTGGTGGCCGGCATCGGCTGCCACAGTTCGCGGCGGGTGGGCTGGTACTCCTCCTCGTCGACGTCCCAGGAGGAGGCGGGCGCGGCGGCGGGCCGGTGGGCGAGCGTGGGCAGCGGGCCGGTGCGGCGCCCGGCGATCATCTCGCCCTCCTCGACCTGTGCGAGGCTGTCCACCCAGCCTGCCAGGTTGTCCGGGTCGTCGGGGTCGGAGCGCCCCCTCGCGGGGGCCTCCTCGGCGTCCACCGCCGTGGCGGGCGTGCCGTGGGACGGTGTGGCGTGTCGGCCCCGCGACGGCGGGGCACCGCTGTCGGCCGGGGCGGCGGGCACCCGGTAGCGGAACCCGTCGGGGGTCTCGCCGGCGGCACGCGGCCCGCCGTCCGGGGACGGGCGGCCGCCCTCCAGGTGGTCGGCTTCGCGGTCCGCCATGTCAGGTTCCCGCCCGGGGTGAGCGGAGTGGGGAGGGGTTGTCATCGTGCAATCTCAAGGTGGTCCGTGGCCTGGTGGAGCTGTAGGGATTCGGAGTGGTCCGGCAGGTTGGTCGCGGCCAGCGCCTCCGCGAAGCGGAGTTTCTCGGCCTCGAACAGTGCGCTGACGCGCGTGCGCAGGTCGTCGCGTGCCCGCTGCCCGATGACGCGGAGCGGTTCCGCGCCGAACAGTGCCTTGAGCAGCCGGTTCGGTGCGGCGTTGGGCGGCGGGGGGACGGCGCTGTCGTGGTCGGAGATGCCGAAGCCGAGCAGGCCGACGGTCAGGACGAGGCCGAACGCCTCGACGTCGTAGGTGAAGAACCGCGACACCGAGCGCTTGGCCACCCCGTCGGAGGAGATGAGTTCGGTGATCCGGGCCTGCCAGTCGGCGACGGCGGTGCGGACCCGGTAGGCGAAGTCCGCGGGGAGCCGGTCGATGGTGTGGCGTTCGGCGAGGGCGAGCGCCCCGGGGATCTGCCGCCAGTGCTGCATCGCCGTCTCGATCGCGTGCTCCGCGGCGGCGACCACGAGCGCCTCCACCGCGTCGCGGATCGCCTGCTCCAGGGCGTGCACCCGGGTGCGGTCCTCGGCCTGCGTCCGGGCGCCGCGCCGGTTGCGGATCCGCAGGGAACGCGCCAGTTCGCCGCTGGCGGCGATGTCCTGCCAGCGGGCGAGCACGTTGCCGCGCAGCAGCGAGCCGTCGGAGGTGCCTCGGTCGACCTCGGCCAGGGCGTCGGCGAACGCGGCGCTCGCGGAGGTGGCCAGCGTCCGCCCCACCTCGGCCTGCGTCTCGACGTACTTGGCGAGTTCGGGGATGCGGGTGCGGAAGCTGTCGAGCACGCCGAGGAGGGTGCGGCGCGCGATCCGCTCCCGCTCCACCTCGTCCCCGGCGACGTCGGCGAGGTATCCGCGGATCTGGTCCGCGGTGTTGGCGGTGAACCGGCCGCCGGCGATCTGGTCGGTCTCGGGGATGACGAAGCGGGGCGCCGCCCCCAGGCCGTTGGCCTCCAGCATCGCCCCGAAGTGGGCGACGATCTGCTGTCGGCCGCGCCGGGGCACCCGGGACAGCACCACCGCCAGCGAGGTGTCGCGGTCCCGGGCGACCTGGAGGAACTGCCAGACCCGGGCGTCGGCGTAGCGTTTGCTGGTGGTGACGAACACCCACAGGTCGGCCGCATCCAGGAACTTCGCGGCGAACTCGTGGTGCGCGGCGACGGCGGAGTCCACGTCGGGGGTGTCCAGCAGCGCCACGCCCTCGGGCATGTGCTCGGTGGCGGCGAGCACCAGCATCCCGTCCTTGCCGGGCATGGCCAGTCCCTGCTGTCGGACCCGGGGCAGCGACGGCAGGAACGAGGCCTCGCTGAACCAGTCCACGTCCGCCGGGTTGCAGGCCAGCACGGGGCTGTTGGTGGTGGGGCGGCGCACCCCGGTGGTGGTCACCTGGGCGCCCACCAGGCTGTTGACCAGGGTGGACTTTCCGGCTCCGGTGGAACCCGCGACGGCGATCAGCAGGGGGACGTCGGTCCGGCGCACCCGCGGGAGCACGTAGTCGTTGAGCTGGTCGAGGACGTCGCTGCGCGCGGTGCGCCCCTCCTCGGCTCCGGGCAGGCCGTCGGCGAACTCGATCGCGCGGATCCTGTCCCGCAGCGCTTCGAGGTTCTGTTCCAGTCGGGTGTCCCGAGCCGTCGCTCCGCGGTGCGCCCCTCCCCTGCCGCTCCTGCGGGAACGCGCCGCAGCGGACGCACCGGTCGGGACGCTCCCGCCCCGGGCCGTGTCGCTTCCCCGATCCGCGCTGCTCGGGAAGGGGTCCGGCATCGGTTCACCTGGTCCTGTCGCTTCCGGCACGGCAGGCGGCCGGGTCATGGCGATTCCGCCCTTCTCGTCGGTATTCGTCGTCACAGCACCCGATTCCCCGCGGCCTTCGTCAGCCCCGGCCGGTTCTCCCGCCGGGAGCGGTCGGAGCTTCCGTGGCGTTTTGACCTCTGTGCAGTATGTCAAGCTCTCGGGCCGTGTTCACCACTTCTCCGATAACGAGCACCGCCGGAGGTCGCACCCCGGCGGCCGCGACCGCCTCCTCAGCCGTCTCCAGGGTGGCCACCACGGTGGCCTGGGTCGGCAGGGTGGCCTCCTGGACGACGGCGATCGGGGTACGGGGATCACGACCGTACCCGATGAGCGCGTCGGCGATCCGGCCGATGCGTTCGACCCCCATGAGCGCGACGATGGTGCCGCCGCTGCGGGCGAGCGCGGACCAGTCCACGGTGGACCGCTCGTCCCCCGGGGCGACGTGGGCGGAGACGATGTGCAGGTGCTGGGCGACGCCGCGGTGCGTGACGGGGATGCCCGCACTCGCGGGAGCGGCGAGCGCGCTGGTCACTCCGGGGACCACGGTGACCGGGACGCCCGCGGCGACGCACGCCGCGACCTCCTCGCCGCCGCGGCCGAACAGGAAGGAGTCGCCGCCCTTGAGCCGGACCACGAACTTGCCCTGCCGCGCCCGGTCGACGAGCACCTCGTTGATGCTCTCCTGGGACATCGAGCGGCCGTAGGGGATCTTGGCCGCGTCGATGACCTCCACGTCGCCGGGCAGCTGGTCGAGCAGGCTGGTGGGGGCGAGCCGGTCCACCACGACCACGTCGGCCTGCGCCAGCAGCTGCCGGCCGCGCACCGTGATCAGTCCGGGGTCGCCCGGGCCGCCGCCGACCAGGGCCACGCCGCGCATCGGGGCGCGTCCCCGGCGGGCGTCCAGGGAGCCCTCGGCCAGCCCGTCGACGATGGCGTCGCGCAGTCCCGCGGCACGCAGGGGGTCGCCGCCCGCGATCACTCCGACGGTGATCCCCGCGGCGCTTCCGGTGGCGGGGGTCCAGGCGCTGGAGGAGTGGCGTTCGTCGGCGCGGACCGACCAGATGCGCGCGGCCTCGGCCTCGGCCGTCACCGCCGCGTTGACCTCCGCGGAGTCGGTCGCCGCGTGGACCAGCCAGAAGCGGCCGAGCGCGGTGACGTCGCCGGGGCGGTAGGCGCGCCGCTCCCAGCGCACCCGACCGGTCTCGGCGAGCCCTTCCAGCATGGTGGTGGCCTGCGGCGAGACCACCGTGACCCGCGCTCCCGCCTCCAGCAGCACGGGGACCCGGCGCTGGGCGACGCGTCCCCCGCCCACCACGAGCACCTCCCGCCCCTGCAGTCGCAAACCGAGGAGATACGTCACCGAGGCAGCCTCCAGATCCCGTTTCCAGCCCCTGGCGTCCGAGGGTTGTGCCACGTTCGTGTCCCGGGTCGTGGTGGACGCCTGTCCCGCCCGGTCCGTCCCCGGCGTCCGGCGGGGACGGCGGGGGATGTCGCGTGATCTGTTCAGGAGCGGTTCGGCACCGGATTCCGGCCGTGTGGACGAAACGGGGCACAACGAAAACCCCTATTCCAGACCCGGTCCCAAAATACCCTGCTGGTCACTCCTTTACCGCTACTACTCCCCAACGAGCGCGGTCGGCTTGCTCCCGGCGGTGCCCGGCGGCCGCGCCGCACGGGGCGCGGCCGCCGCCGTCGGCGTCCGGTGCCGACGGCGGCGGGGTCCGCTCATCAGTCGCTCTGGGTCACCCCGGCGGCCTCGAAGGTCGCCACGTCCCGCAGAGCGCGTGCGGCGCTCTGCACCAACGGCAGCGCCAGCAGCGCCCCGGAGCCCTCCCCCAGCCGCAGGTCCAGGTCGACCAGGGGGCGCAGCCCCAGGTGCTCCAGTGCCACGGAGTGCCCCGGCTCGCTGGAACGGTGCCCGGCGACACAGGCCAGGCGCGCGTCGGGGGCCAGCGCCACCGCGGCCAGGGCCGCGGCTCCGGCGATGACCCCGTCCAGCACGACCGGGACCCGCAGGAACGCCGCCCCCAGGATGAATCCGGCCAGGGCCGCGTGCTCCAGGCCGCCCACGGCGGCGAGCACGCCCACGGGGTCGGACACGTCGATCCGGTTGGCCTCCAGCGCCGCGCGGACGACCGCCACCTTGTGCTCGTACACGGCGTCGTCGACGCCGGTCCCCCGGCCGGTGACCTCGGCGGCGTCGCGGCCGGTGAACGCCGAGACCAGCGCGGCCGACGCGGTGGTGTTGGCGATGCCCATGTCGCCGGTGAGCAGGCAGCGGTTGCCCGCTGCCACCAGGTCCCGGGCGACCTCGATGCCCGCCTCGATGGCGTACTCGGCCTGCAGCCGGGTCATCGCCGGGCCCCTGGTCATGTCGGCGGTGCCGCGGGCGATCTTGCGGGGCAGCAGCCCCGGCACGGCCGGCAGGTCGTCGACCACCCCCACGTCCACCACGGTGACCTCGGCCCCGACCTGCGCGGCGAAGGCGTTGACCACCGCGCCTCCGGCGAGGAAGTTGTGCACCATCTGCGTGGTGACCTCCTGCGGCCAGGCGGTCACCCCCTGGGCGTGGACGCCGTGATCGGCGGCGAACACCGCGACGGCGGCGGGTTCGGGCAGTGGCGCCGGGCACTCCCCAGCCAGCCCGGCCAACTGCACCGAGACGTCTTCGAGCACGCCCAGCGAGCCGGCCGGCTTGGTCATACGGGCCTGGCGTTCCCGGGCCTCCTCCACGGCCCGCTGGTTGAGCGGGCCGATCCCGGCGATCGTCTCCTCCAGCAAACTGGTGGACTCCTCCCCCGGCAGGCCGCGCCGGCCGTACTGCTCCCAGTGCACCGCCCAGGCCAGCGGGCGGCGCTGCGCCCAGCCGCCCAGGGACAGCTCGGGTTCGGGCGGGAACTCCTCCACGTAGCCGACGCACAGGTAGGCGACGATCTCCAGGTGCGGCGGCAGGTCCAGTTCCCGGGCGAGCTCCCGTTCGGAGAAGAAGCTCACCCAGCCCACGCCGAGCCCCTCGGCCCGCGCGGCCAGCCACAGGTTCTCCACGGCCAGCGCGGTGGAGTAGGCCGCGGTCTGCGGCTGGACGTGCCGCCCCAGCGTGTGCCGTCCGCCCCGGGTGGGGTCGACGGTGACCACGATATTGAGCGGGGTGTCCAGGATCGCCTCGACCTTGAGCCCGGAGAAGGTGCGCGCCCGCGCCCCGGGCAGGGCCCGGGCGTAGGCTTCGCGCTGCCGCTGCACGAGCTCGCGGACCCGGGCCCGGGTGCCGCGGTCGTGGATGACCACGAAGTCCCACGGCTGGGAGAAGCCGACGGAGGGCGCGTGGTGGGCGGCTTCCAGGACGCGGACCAGGACGTCGTCGGGGACGGGGTCGGGGCGGAATCCCACCCGGACGTCGCGGCGCTCCCGGATGGCCCGGTACACGGCCTCGCGTTCGACGTCGCTGTAGGCGTGGGCGGCGGGGTCCGCGGAGGGCGCGGTCTCGTGCGGCGCGGCCGGCTCCGCGGCCGGCTCCGCGGCCGGTTCGCCGGCCGGTTCGGCGACGACCTCGTCGGGGTCGTAGCCGACCGGTTCCTCCTCGGTCGCGGCCGGGGAGGCCGGGGCGGCTCCGGCCGCCTCGGCCGCTTCGGGTTCGGGCGGGAGTGCCGCGGGCTGTGCGTTCACGGGGTGGCTGGGACCTTCGGGTTGTGCGGTTGCGGGATCGGTGGGCGGGGCGGGCGGTTCGAGGCCGTGCGGTGCGGCGCGCTCCCCGGCCGTCGGGCGCAGCGGGACGACGGTGCGCGCGGCCGGCTCCGCGGCGGGGGCGCCGCCCTCCTGGGCGGGCCGGTCCGGCGCCGTCCGGTCCCGGTGCGGTCGGGCGTCGGGCCGCACGGTCGCGCCGGGCGCCGGCCGGACGGCCGGCGGCGCGGGGGGCGGGCGCAGGCCGGCGCCCCGCCCCGCCTCGGGCAGGCCGTCCAGCAGTCCGCCCGGTGACCGGGGGCCGTCGGGCGGGTGCACCGCGGCCCAGCGGCCTTGCGGGGACGGTTCGGACACGGCACGGACGTCCCAGGCGGGCCCTCTCCGGGCCCGTCCCTGGCCGGCGTCCCGTTCGTCTCCGGGAACGCTGTCTGTGCGGTCACCGCTCAAGGGTTCCTCCGTGGTCGCTGGTCGGTCTCGGTCTTCGGGCGACGGCGTGTGGCTCCTCGGTCACGCCGGACCTCCGCGGCACGGTGGAGGGGCCGGGGCGCCGGACATCTCCTCCACTCAGAGCAACTCTGCCAGAAGTGCCACGAGCCGCGCGTTGGTCTCGGCCGCTCGGACCGCGATGCGTAGATAGTCCTTTCCCAGGCCGGGGAAGGTGTCGCCGCGGCGCACCGCGACACCGCGTCCGCGCAGTCGCGTGCGGAGCAGGTCCGCCCCGGGGGTCCGCACGAGCAGGAACGAAGCGCGGGGGTCGGGGGTGACGGCCAGTCCCAGGGCGGTGAGGTCCTCGGCCAGGCGGGTGCGCCGTCCGGCGAGGTCGACCGCCCAGGACTCGGCTTCGGCGAGCGCCCGGGGGGTGCTGCACTCGCGCGCCGCCACCAGCGCCGGCGTGGAGACCGACCACAGCGGCTGGGCCTCGGCCAGGCGGCGGACCAGCGGGGGCTCGGCCAGCAGGTAGCCGACGCGCAGCCCGGCCAGTCCCCAGGTCTTGGTGAGGCTGCGCACGACCACCAGGCCGGGCAGGTCGGCGCGGCCGGCCAGGGACTCCGGTTCCCCGGGGACGCAGTCGGCGAACGCCTCGTCCACGACGAGGACGCGGCCCGGCCGGGCGAGGGCGGCCAGGGTCCCGGCGGGGTGCAGCACCGACGTGGGGTTGGTGGGGTTGCCGACCATGACGAGGTCGGCGTCGTCGGGGACGGCGCCGGGGTCGAGGGTGAAGTCGCCGTCCAGCACGACCCGCTCGACCGGGTGTCCGGCGGCGCGCAGAGCCGCCTCGGGTTCGGTGAACTGGGGGTGCACCACGACCGCGCGACGCGGGGTGAGCGCACGCGCCAGCAGCACGAACGCCTCGGCCGCGCCCGCGGTGAGCAGGACCTCGGCGGTCGTCCGGCGGTGGCGGCGGGCCACCGCGCGCCGGGCCGGTTCCGGGTCGGGGTAGGCGGCCAGGTCGGCGACGGAGGCGGCGAGGCGTTCGGCCAGCCAGCGCGGCGGGGTGCGGTCGCGCACGTTGACCGCGAAGTCGAGCAGGCCGGGCCCGACCTCGGTGTCGCCGTGGTGGCGCAGATCGACCATGTGTCCTCGCGCTCCTCGAGACGCTGGATGGCTTCCGTCGCACGAAACCTACCGCCCGGGTCCGTCCCGGGCCGTTCCTCCCCTGCTCCGCCGCACCCGGGCGGTGCCGTACGTGGCGGAGCGACCACGGAGTGTCGGCGGTTCGCCGGGCCGCGGCCGGGCTGCGCGGAGGCGGCCCGGTGCCCGGGTCAACCGACCAGGTCGGGGCGGATGACGCTATAGACGGCCAGGTCGGTGCGTCCGCGGTGGAGCGGCATGGCGTTGCGTTCGATGCCCTCGTAGACGTATCCGGCCTTCTCCGCGACGCGGCGCGAGGCGGTGTTGTCCGTGGCGGCCTTCAACGCGATCCGTTCGAACCCCTGGTCCAGCAGCACCCAGTGGGTGACGGCGACGACCGCCTCGGGAGCCAGGCCGCGGCCGCGCGCGTCCGGCGCCATCAGGTAGCCGATCTCGGTGGTGCGCGCCGCCCAGTTGGTGCGGACCACCCCGAAGGACCCGACATAGCGTCCGGTCCGGCGGCACACGGCCGCCCAGTGCTGGCCGTCTCCGGTCGCCCGGGTGGCCGGGGCGGTGTCGACGCACCAGGTGACGGCGTCGGACCGGGTGTAGGGGCGGCCGGGCGCGGGGATCGGCAGCCAGCGCTGGGTGAGCGGGTCGCTGGCCGCGCGCAGCACGTCGTCGACGTCGTTCTCGGTGAAGGCGCGCAGGACCAGGCGCTCGGTCTCCAGGATGACGCTGGGCATGATCGGGCCGGTGGACACACTCGCTCCTCTGCGGGCCGGGCGGCCGGCCGCGGTGCGACGGCCGCCCCGTTCCCGGTGACCCCGCTCCGCCACCGGACGACTGCTGTGGGCCAGTGTGCCAAGGCCGTCCGGCCCCGGCCAAGCAGCGCCCCGCCGGGGTCGCCGCCCCCGTTTCCGGGGAGCGGCCACGGTTTGGCAGGGTGTTGGACGAATGTCCCCTACCCCGTCCTCCCGGAGCGTTTCGTGGTCTGGCTCTTACTCGTCGGCGTCCTGCTCGCGGTGCTCGCCCCCCTGCTGCTGCTCTTCGCCCGCCTCACCCGCCTGCCGCCGCCCACCGCGACGCCCCGACGCGTCCCGCACGACGCCGGGGGCGGCGCGGCCGGCTGACCCGGTCCGCCGTCGGGACCGGCCCCGCGCCTCTCACGCGGCCACCCGGGCCAGCAGCCAGACGCCGGTGGCGGAGTCGTACCGCAGCTCGTAGAGCCCGAGGTCCGCTCCGGCCCCGGCACGCACCCGCCAGAAGACCCGCTCCGGCCGCCTCCCGTCCCCGGTGAAGTCCGCGCGCACCGTGACCCAGTGGTCGAGGACCTGCCGGACCACGTGGACGCGCCCCTGCCAGACGAACCGCGTCGGCCGCCCGTCCCTGTCCCACACCCGCACTGGCACGCCGTAGCCCTGTCCCGTCATCACCGCTCCCATGAACCCCCCAGCACAAGCGCGCACGCGGCCGACCAGCGTTCAGGCCACAACCGAATTCGAACACACGTTCTAATGATAGGGGAGGGTGCCGCGGGGCAGGGGCGAAACCGCCGATGTTCCCGGGTTTCCGAGCTCCGCGCCCCCACTCTCGCGAAATCGCCTTCCGCCGCTCCCCCGTGGTTGACTTCCGGCATCCCGAGACACCGCGCTCCCCGCCGCCCCGCCCCGGGCTCGCTAGGCTGTGGGAGGCGAACCGCACCCCTCATCACATAAGGAACCCCCAACTGTGACGCGAAACGGGCACGAGCGCGCCAGACCCCTCCGCACCGGCGACCCGACCGAACTGGGCGACTACCGCATCGTCGGGCGTCTGGGCCGGGGCGGCATGGGAACGGTCTACCTCGGCAGGGACGCGGCCAGGCGCCTCGTCGCGGTCAAGCTGATCCACCCGGACCTCAGCGAGGACCCCGCGTTCCGGCAGCGCTTCGCGCGCGAGGTGGCGGCGGCCCGCCGGGTCGCCCGGTTCTCCACCGCCGCGGTGCTGGACGCGCGGCTGGACAGCGACCCGCTGTTCATCGTCTCCGAGTACGTTCCGGGCCCCAACCTGGCCGAGGCGGTCAAGACCGACGGCCCCATGCACGGCGGCACCCTGGAGAGCCTGGCCGTGGGGGTCGCGGCGGCGCTCACCGCGATCCACGGCGCGGGCGTGGTGCACCGCGACCTCAAACCCGCCAACGTACTGCTGTCCACGGTGGGGCCGAAGGTGATCGACTTCGGGATCGCCCGGGCGCTGGACGACGACAGCGCGGTCACCCGCTCCAGCCAGATCATGGGCACCCCGTCCTACCTCGCCCCGGAGATCATCGCGGGCGACCCTCCCGGACCGCCGTCCGACATCTTCTCCTGGGGCTGCCTGGTCGCCTACGCCGGAACCGGGCGCACGCCCTTCAACGCGCCCACCGTCCCGGCGGTGCTGCACCAGATCATCTCCGGGCAGCCCGACCTGTCGGGGCTCGACCCGGCGCTGCGGGAACTCGTGGAGAGCGCGCTGGACAAGTTCCCCGACAACCGTCCCACCGCCCAGCAGCTGCTCAACCGGCTGGTGGGGCAAGAGGAGCCGAGTCCCGACGCCGTCCACGAGACCGTGGTCCGCTCCTGGACCCCGCCGTCCGTGGCGCGCCCGGAGTCCGCTCCCTCGGGTCCGCAGCCGGCCCCGCCCGCGACCACCCCGCCGACCGGGCAGCCCGCGGCCGCTGCCGCCCTGCCGCCCGTGGCCACCCCGTCGGCCGGGCAGCCCGCGGCTGCCCCGAACCGGGAGCCCGTCCCCCCGCCGCCGGGCACTCCCCCGGTCGGGCAGCCCACCGCCGCCCCGCCCCCGGCCGGCGTCCTCCCGGCCGCACCGCCGTTCGCCGCCCCGCCCCCGGCGGGCACTCCTCCGGCCGGGCAGCCCGCGCCGGCCACCGCACCCCTGTCCGGCGGTTTCGGCGCCTTCCCCCAGGGCGCCCCGCCGTCCACCCCCACCCCGCCGGGCGGCCAGCCGCCCCCGGCAGCCGACTCCCCGCAGCCCGAACGGCCCCGCCGGCCCCTCCCGCTGCGGGCGGTGGGGGCGGGTGCAGGCGTGCTGGTCCTGGCCGCCGCGGCGGCCCTGGGCGGCGCGTGGCTGTTCGGCGGCCGCGAGATGCCGCAGGGCATCCAGATCTACGCCGACGACTTCACCTCCCCCCAGGGCTGGGACGACCGCGACTTCGACCCCTCGGACACCTTCTACTGGCGGGGCTACTACCAGGGCGGCTACGCGCTCAGCGCCGACGGGGACTCCCGGACCTCCACCGGCCACCCCGCCCCCGTCTACGACCTGCCGACCCGGGTGCGGGTCAGCGCCGCCGCCCGGGTGCTGTCCGGCCCCGACTACGGGACCTACGGGCTGTACTGCTTCCGCAACGACGACGGGGACGACACCGTCACCTCCTACTACGCCAGCGTGCGGGTGGACGGCACCGCGGCCCAGATCCGCCGCGACGGGGGCGAGGAAGGCTCCACCCACCTGGAGGAGGCCATCGGCGACCCCCTCCTGCCCGGGTTCACCGCCTCCCCCGAGGACGGGGGCGAACCGGCGGTCAACACGCTCGACTTCACCTGCGAACTGGACGACGCGGCCGACACGGTCACCCTCAACCTGTGGCTCAACGGCGAGCACGTGCTGGAGGCGGTCGACTCCAAACCGCTGCCCCACGACGGCGAGGGCGCCCCGCAGGCGGGTATCCGGGCAACCCGGGGCGCCGGCGGGGGCGGCAACCTCGTGGTCGTCTTCGACGACTTCGCCGTGTACCGGTTGGACGGCGCGGACGCCGGGGAGTCGGAGCGGTAACGTCGGGTCCCGCACCAAGCCGCGAAGTTCGAAGGAGGCCACGCATGCGCGCCATCGTCGTCGAGGAGACCGGAGGCCCGGAGGTGCTGCGTCCGGGCGAGGCGCCCGACCCGGTGCCCGGCCCCGGGGAGGTCGTCGTCGACCTGGCCGCCCGCGGCGTCAACTTCATCGAGATCTACCAGCGTTCCGGCATCTACCCGGTGTCCCTGCCGTGGATTCCGGGCAGCGAGGGCGCGGGCGTGGTCAGCGCCGTCGGCGAGGGCGTCACCGGGGTGGCCGTCGGCGACCGGGTGGCGTCGGTGGGGCTGCGGGGCTCCTACGCCGAGCGCGCCGTGGCCGCCGCCGCCGACCTCGTCCCCGTCCCCGACGGCGTCACCACCGAGCAGGCCGCCGCGGTCCTGCTCCAGGGGCTTACCGCGCACTACCTCACCCACTCGACCTACCCGGTCCAGCGGGGCGACACCGTGCTGGTGCACGCCGCGGCCGGCGGGACGGGACGGCTCCTCGTCCAGTTCGCCAAGCAGCGCGGCGCCCGGGTCATCGGCACGGTCTCCACCGCGGACAAGGAGCGCCGGGCCCGCGAGGCGGGGGCGGACGAGGTCGTCCGCTCCACCGAGGCCGACGTGGCCGCCGAGGTGCGGCGGCTCACCGGCGGGGAGGGGGTGCCCGTGGTCTACGACGGCGTGGGCGCCGCCACCTTCGACGCGAGCCTGGCCTGCCTGCGGCCGCGCGGCATGCTGGTGCTGTTCGGGCAGTCCAGCGGCGTGGTCCCGCCGTTCGACCCGCAGCGGCTGAACGCCGCCGGGTCGGTCTACCTGACCCGGCCGTCGCTGGGCCACTACACGCGGACCCGGCAGGAGCTGCTGGACCGCGCCTCGGCCGTGCTGGGCTTGGTGGCCTCCGGCGGACTCGCCGTGCACGTGGGCGGCCGCTACCCGCTGGCCGAGGCGCACCGGGCCCACACCGACCTGGCCTCCCGCGCCACCGTGGGCAAGCTGCTGCTCGTCTAGGGCGCACCGCCCGGGCGGGGGCGGACCGGGAGGGCTGCCGGTCCGGTCCGCCCCCGCTGTCTCACGGCTCGCTCTGCCGCTGGCCGGGCAGGCCGGACGGCCCCGCCGCCGCCTGGGCCTCGGCCTTGGCCTCCGCCACCGCCTCGGCCGCGCGGTCGGCGGCCAGGTCGGCGGCGTGCAGCGCCTCGGCACTGGGGCCGCCGCCCGAGGTGAGCTCCGGGGCCGTCCCCTCCGGCTCGTCGCCGTCCGGTTCCTCCCGCTCGGCGCGCTCCCCGTCGGCGGAGGGCGCGAACGCCCTGCTGAGGTTGTGGACCGCCTGGGTGAGCTCACCGGGGATGACCCAGAAGGTGTTGCCCTCGCCCTGGGCGAGCGTGGGCAGCGTCTCCAGGTACTTGTAGGCCAGCAGCTTGGAGTCGGCGTTGTTGGCGTGCACCGCCTGGAACACCCGCTCGATGGCCTTGGCCTCGCCGTCGGCGCGCAGGATCGCGGCCTGCTGCTGGCCCTGCGCCTCCAGGATGGCCTGCTGGCGGGCGCCCTCGGCGGTGAGGATACGGGCCTGCCGCTCCCCCTCGGCGTGCAGGATCGCGGCCCGCTTGTCGCGTTCGGCCCGCATCTGCTTCTCCATCGCCTCCTTGATGGTGGGCGGCGGGTCGATGGCCTTGATCTCGACGCGGTTGACGCGGATGCCCCACTTGCCGGTGGCCTCGTCGAGGACGCCGCGCAGCCGCGAGTTGATCTCCTCCCGCGAGGTGAGGGTGCGTTCCAGGTCCATTCCGCCGATGACGTTGCGCAGTGTGGTGACGGTGAGCTGGTCGATGGCCTGCAGGTAGTTGGCCACCTCGTAGGCGGCGGCGCGCGGGTCGGTGATCTGGTAGTAGAGGACGGTGTCGATGTTGACCACCAGGTTGTCCTCGGTGATCACCGGTTGCGGGCGGGAGGAGAACACCTGTTCGCGCAGGTCGAACCTGGTGTTGACGCGGTCCACGACCGGGATGATGAAGTTGAGTCCGGGCTGCAGGGTGCGCAGGTAGCGGCCGAAGCGCTCGATGTTGTAGGCGCGGGCCTGGGGGACGATCCGTACGGTGGACATCACTCCCAGGACCACGATGATCGCGAGGGCGATGAGGACGATCTCCGTAGCCATGACGGCTGTCTCTCCTCCTTCGGTGGTGCCCCGCTGGGAGGGGCGGGTGTCGCGAGGGCCGGGGGCGTGTCGTCCCTCACCGGTTCGGGGTCACGGCAGTTCGTCCCGCGGATAGACCACCGCGGTGGCGCCTTCGATCTCCATGACGTCGACGCGGGCTCCGGCGGGGATGTGCCGGGTCTCGTCGAGGCACCGGGCCGACCACTCCTCGCCGGAGAGCTTGATCCGGCCGCCGTCCGCGGTGATCTCCTCGACGACCAGGGCGCTCCGTCCCACCAGCGCCTCGGCGCCGGAGCGGAGCAGCGGCGGCTGGGCCATGTGGCGGCGCGCGATCGGCCGGATGACGAGCAGACCCGCGGCCGAGGCGGCCAGGAAGGCCAGGATCTGTCCGGACAGGCCGACTCCGATGGCGCCCGCCACCCCGGCGACCAGCGCCGCCGCCGCCAGCAGGCCGAGGGCGAGGGTCAGCGTGAACAGTTCGGCCACACCCAGCACAACGGCCGCGATCAACCAGACAACCCACACCGGCATACCCACTCCCGCCTTCTGTGGCGCGCATTCCTAGGGCTACCCGCGAACCGCCCCCTTTGCACCGTCCGTTTTCGGACAGGACCGATCAGCCCGCGGGACAGGCGGACAACCCCGGCCGCTCCCGGCCGACTTCCGCTCCCCCGTTCCTTTTCCGGCGGAGTCTGCGAGAATCCGGGCATGAGCCACTATCCCGACCCGTACGGCGGCCAGGGCTCCCCCGGCCCCTGGGACCAGGGCGGCGCCTCCCCGGGACCGTTCCCGCCGTACGACTCCACCGGCGGCTACTCCGCCCCGCTGCCCTCCGTCCCCGAACAGCCGATCGCCGTGCTCGGCGACATCACCGTCACCCAGAACACGGTGATCACGCCGGTCGGGTCGTTTCCGCTGCGGGGAAGCATGTGGTCGATCAACGACATGACCTCGGTGCGGCAGACGATCCCCACCTGGGCCGTGGTCCTGGCGCTGGTCGGCTTCCTCGTGGTCTGCGCTCTGAGCCTGTTCCTGCTGCTGGTGAAGGAGACCTCGGTGGCGGGGACGATCCAGATCACCGTCGCCCACGGCGACCGGTTCTACACCACCCAGGTCCCGGTCCACACCCCGGCCGACATCACCCGTGTCCACCAGCAGTTCCACTACGTCCGTTCGCTGACCTTCTGAGGTCCGCCGCGGCGCCGCGGCTCCTCAGCGCCGTGCCGCGCGGTCGACCGCGTCCAGCCCCCTGGCCGCCGCGGCGGCGACCAGGGCCGCCCCGACGGTGACGGCGCGGGACAGGCGGACGGCGCGGCGGACGTCCGCGGCCCGGGGCGGCCGGCCGTCGCCGATGCGGGGACGCTCCTCGACCCGTCCGCCGTAGACGTTGCGTCCGCCGAGGCGGACACCGAGCGCTCCGGCGAACGCGGACTCGCACTGGCCCGAGTTGGGGCTGGGGTGGCGGTTCCCGTAGCGGAGCCAGCTTTGCCAGGCGCGGCGCGCGTCACCGCCGACGGCGGGGGCGGCGGCCGCCGCGAGCAGCGCGGTCAGCCGGGCCGGGGCCCAGGTGGCGATGTCGTCCAGGCGGGCCGCCGCCCAGCCGAACCGCGCGTACCGCACGGAGCGGTGGCCGACCATCGCGTCGAGGGTGTTGACCGCGCGGTAGCCGAGCAGTCCGGCGCTGCCCAGCAGCGCGCCCCACACCAGGGGGGCGACGACCGCGTCAGCGGTGTTCTCGGCGACCGACTCGATGACGGCGCGGGCCAGCGCCTCCTCGTCGAGTCCGGCGGGGTCGCGTCCGCACAGGCGCGGCAGGCGGCGCCGCGCCTCGGCCAGGTCCCCCGCCTCCAGTGCGTCGGCGAGGCCCGCGGCCTCCCGTTCCAGCATGGCCCCGCCGACGACGGTCCAGGTGGCCACGGCGGTGGCGGCCAGTGTGCGGCCGGTCGCGGCGCGCGCGTCGGCGAGCGCCCCGAGGGCCGCGACGGGGGCCACGGCCGCGGCGGCGAACACCGCTCCGCGCGTCCGGTCGGGCGCGTACAGCAGCCGTTCCAGCCGGGCCGCCGCGGTTCCGAACAGCGCGACCGGGTGGCCCCGTTCGGGGTCGGCGACCAGCCGGTCCAGGGCGACGCCCGCGAGCAGTCCCAGGGCCCGCGCCCGGCGGGCGGTTCGACGCTTCTTCCGCATGCCCCGACCCTAGAGGCACCGTCCGGCCGGCCGCCCGCCGGGGCGGCCGCGGTCACTGCGTGCGGGTGGCGTAGTGGTCGGCCCGTTCGTAGACGTCGCCGACGTAGGCGTCGGAGTGGTTGTAGGCGTGCACCGCGCGCCACCACTGGTCGCCGTCGGTCAGGTCGCGGCCGTCCGCGCACAGGTAGCGGGCCGCCGCCAGTGCCGCGTCGTCGATGTCGTGCGGGTCCTCGACTCCGTCTCCGTCGCCGTCGGCGGCCCAGGTCCGCCAGGTGGCGGGGATGAACTGCATGGGGCCGACCGCGCGGTCCCACTCGGTGTCGCCGTCGAGGCGTCCGCCGTCGGTGTCGGGGACGGCGGCGGTGCCGTTGCCGCCGTCCAGGGCGATGCCGATGATCGGCTCGGTGGTGGTCCCGTCCGCGCCGCTCCGGCCGCCGCCCCAGGTGCCGTGCTCGGTCTCCACCGAGCCGATGGCGGCCAGCGTCACCCAGGACACGCCGCAGGCGGGGTTCTCGTGTTCCCTGACCAGCTGGGCGCCCGCGTAGCCGAGCAGCGCCCGCTCGGGGATGCCGGTCTGCCCGCTGACGCGCGCCAACCACTCGGCGCTGATGCGCTCGGCGGGGGCCTCCGGGACCACCGGTTCCGTGCGCGCCGGCGCGGTGCGGGCGCCGGTCTCGGCGGCTTCCTCGGAGGGGACGGCGGGGGCCTGCTGGAGCGGGGAGGGAGCGGCGGGTGCGGCGTCCGCCGCCACGCCGGCCAGCCGCACCCCGTCGGCGTCGTAGCCTTCGGGGGGCGCGGCGGCCCCTCCGCTCCCGCCGGTGCTGTCGGAGCCGACGACCAGGACCGCGGGGACGGCCACGACCGCGGCCAGGCCGAACAGGACCAGGCGCAGCCGCAGCACCTGGCGGGTGTAGTCGCGCCAGGTGCGGGCGTGCTCGGCGCGTTCGGCGGGTCCGGCCTGCGCCGAGGTGAGGCCGTCGAGGGCCAGGTCGGGGTCGGGACGTCCGGGGCGCCGCTGCGGGGGCCGGGGTCGCCCGGTCCCCGCGCACCGCCCGGGACACCTCGCCGGACCTTGTCGGAAGTAAGGACATACCGGCAGGTCAATGCTTATAGTGAGGGCAAAAGCACACTCCGCGTCCCCCCGCTGTCCGCTGCCGCGACGGAAGGGGGCCCATCGTGCACCTGATTCACCTCATCCTGCTTCTCGGCTGGTGCGGCCAGTACTGGACCTGGTGAACGGGGGTGCGATCCAGCGGGACCGGTGCCCGTGGACCGCCTCGGGGCGGTGTGCCGCACCTCACGAAACACCGTCGCCACGATTCTGGGCGGTGTCGGGCGGGCGGTAACGTGGGCGATGGTGCCGTACCGACCGGTTCGGCGAGAAGTGCACGGTAAACAGCCGTGACGACGATTGGCTCCAGTTGCTACGATTTCGTGCGATCATGAGCGGCATCGGCGGTATCCCCTAAAATGTCGCCTCGGCTCCGGATCATCCGGTGGTGGACCGACCCGTCAGCGCCGCCGGCCAGGACGGTTCCCGGGGCGGGAGCACACCGCCACAACTGAATCCGAGCGCCTGTAGCTCAGTGGATAGAGCACCGGACTTCTAATCCGACGGTCGCAGGTTCGAATCCTGCCAGGCGCGCATCCAGTGAACAGGGCGGACACCCACCGAGTGCCCGCCCTGAAGCGTTGCCGATCCCCCAGGCGCAGCAGCAGGTGCAGCAACCGGAGGAAGACCGTTCGAGTTCGTCGAGATTCGTCTCCGTTCCTCGGTCTTCTCTCTCCCCCGGGTTCGTCCCCGCCTCGGACAACCAGGTGGCGGCTGTATGCCGTAGATCATGGATGCGCGCGTTCTCCACCCCGGCCCGCCCCCGAAGGGGGCGGTCAGTGCCAGGACGCCCCGGCCGGCCCGCGTCCGGGCGGCGCGCGGTCTCCCGGACCAGCGGGGCGGGGCGCTCATTCGGGGATCCGGCCTCCGGCGACCATGACGACGAAGCCCAGCACGGCCAGGCTCAGGTTGGCGTACAGCTCGTACCCGGTGAGCAGGTCGATACGGGGGATGACGACCCGGTTGAAGACGTTGAGGAACGCCCCCATGAACGGTTGGACGTAGAGGTGGTCGACGGCTCCGCTGAGGCCCATGAGCATCAGCAGGAAACCCGCGGTCTGCAGGGGTTGGCGCATGCCGTCGACGCTAGGGGCGCCGCCCGGCCGCGCGGATCGGTCCGCGGGATGCTCTCCGCCGACCGAGGTCTCCGGTCGGCGGGGAGCGGGCGCGACGAAAGTATCGGTTCCGGTGACCGGGGTATCGGCCCGCGCGTTCGCGGTGGAACGGCCGCGCGCGGGGCCCGTAGGCTCGTCCTCTGATGACCGGGTTCACGCGTTCCCGCGGCCTGCGCGACTGGCTGGTGGACTGCTGCCTGTTCGTGACCGCGGTGGTCTGGGGTGTGGTGCTGTCCGGGGTGCGCCTGGAGGAGGGCGCGGTCCCCGACGTGGTCCCGGCGTGGCTGTTCACCCTCGACCAGTTGACGGGCGTGCTGGGCTGCGCGGCGCTGTGGCTGCGCCGCCGGTGGCCGACCGGGCTGGCCGTGGCGCTGGTGCTGCTGTCGGTGTTCTCCGAGACGATCGCCGGGGCGATGCTGGTGGCGCTGTTCTCGGTGGCCGTGCACCGGCCGCCGCGCACCAGCCTGGCCGTCTTCGGGCTCAGCCTGTTCACCGCATTCGGCTACGTGCTGCTCCGCCCCGAGCCGGGCACCCCCGCTCTCCTGCTGTTCCTGCTGGGTGCGGCGTTGCAGGGGGTCGCGGTCGGCTGGGGTCTGTTCGTGCACCACCGCCGCCGCCTGGTGGCGTCGCTGCGGGAGCGCGCCGAGGCGGAGGCGCGGCGCGCGGCCCGTGAGGAGATCGCCCGGGAGATCCACGACGTGCTGGGGCACCGGCTGTCGCTGCTGAGCGTGCACGCCGGGGCGTTGGAGTACCGGCCGGACGCGCCCGCCGAGGACGTCGCCCGCGCGGCCCGCGTCATCCGGGAGAGCGCCCACCAGGCGCTGCAGGACCTGCGCCAGGTCGTGGGAGTGCTGCGCGCCCCCGTCGGGGAGCTGCCGCAGCCCGTCTTCGCCGACCTCTCCCACCTGGTCGAGGAGGCCGAGCGGGCCGGGACGCCGGTCCGGCTGGAGGCCGAGGTCGACGGGGACGTGCCCGACCCGGCGGGCCGCACCGCCTACCGGATCGTGCAGGAGGCGCTGACCAATGTCCGCAAGCACGCCCCGGGCGCGGCGGTGACCGTGCGCGTCGCCGGGGCGGCGGGTGAGGGGCTGGAGGTGGCGGTGGTCAACACCGCGCCCGCGCCGGGCTCGGGGGCGGTGCCAGCGGCCGGGTCCGGGCAGGGGCTGCTGGGGCTGGCCGAGCGGGTGGACCTGGCCGGGGGGAGCCTGGAGTACGGGCCGCTCGCCGACGGTGGCTGGCGGCTCGCGGCCCGGCTACCCTGGCCGTCGTGACCTCGCCTGCCGACACGCCGATCAGGGTGCTGCTCGTCGACGACGACCCGCTGGTGCGCGCCGGGCTGACGATGATGCTGGGCGGCGCGCCGGACCTGCGGGTGGTCGGCGAGGCGGGCGACGGTGAGCAGGCACTGGCCCTGGCCGCCGAGTGCCGTCCCGACGTGGTGCTGATGGACATCCGCATGCCCGGTGTGGACGGGTTGGCCGCCACCGAGCGGCTGCGGACGAGCGCGGACGCCCCCGAGGTGATCGTGCTGACCACCTTCGACGCCGACCGGCACGTGCTGCGGGCGCTGCGCGCCGGGGCCGCCGGGTTCCTGGTGAAGGACACCCCGCCGGAGGAGATCGTGGCGGCGGTGCGGCAGGTGGCGCGCGGCAACCCGGTGCTGTCGCCGGAGGTGACGCGCCGGCTCATCGCGCGGGTCGCCGAGTCCGGCGAGGACCGGCGGCGGGACCGCGCCCGGCGGCGGCTGGCCCAGCTCAACGACCGGGAGCGGGAGGTGGCCGTGGCGGTGGGCCGCGGCCTGTCCAACGCGCAGATCGGCGCGGCGCTGCACCTGAGCGTGCCCACGGTCAAGACGCACGTCTCCGCCGTCCTGGCCAGGTTCGGTTTCACCAACCGGGTGCAGATCGCGCTGCTGGTGCACGACGCGGGCCTGCTCGACGACGAGGAGGAGTGACCCCGCTCAGTAGCCGGCCCAGGCGTTGCGGTGGTAGTCGATGATGCGCGGGTGCAGCAGGGTGGACGGCAGGGGTTCGCCCTGGGCGTCCGGGCGGCGGTCCTTGGGGAAGACCTGGGCGGCCTCCAGCACCGCCGCGTCCAGGAAGGCGGTGTCGGGCGCGTCGGCGGGCAGCGCCAGTTCGGGGGCGCGGTCGGTGCGGGCCAGGAAGAACCCCCAGTTGCCGAAGCTGGGCACGTCCACGTTGTAGGGGGTGGTGTGCAGTCCCGCCTCGTGCATGCTGCGCTGCACGCTCCAGTAGGCGCGGGGCGCGAAGTACGGCGACCCGGCCTGCACGACGGCCCGGGCGTCCGCCGTCATGGCCTGGCGCAGCAGCCCGTAGAACTCCACCGAGTACAGCTTCGCGGTGGCGACGTCGTCGGGGTCGGGCAGGTCCGCGACGACCGCGTCGAAGCGGTCGGCGGTGGTGCGCAGCCAGGTGAACGCGTCGTCGTTGACGACGGTGACCCTCGGGTCGTCGAGGGCGCCGCGGTTGAGTTCGCTGATCCGGGGGTGGGTGCGGGCCAGTTCCACCACGGCCGGGTCCAGGTCGACCAGGACGACGCGCGCCACGTCCTCATAGGCGAGGATCTCGCGCAGCGCCAGTCCGTCGCCGCCGCCCAGCACGAGGACGTCGCGGCGCGGCCCGTCCATCACCGGGTGGACCAGCGACTCGTGGTAGCGGTACTCGTCCAGGGACGAGAACTGCAGGTCGCCGTTGAGGAACAGGCGCAGGTCGGTGCGGGCCAGGTTCTCGGTGAGGACGATCTCCTGGTAGTCGGAGCGCTGCGCGTGCACGACGGGGTCGCGGTACAGGGCCTGGCGGGCGTCGACCTCGAAGCGGTCGGACAGCGCCAGCACGCTCACCGACGCTGCCATGACCAGGGCGAGCCCGGCGGCGAGTCCGGCCGTGCCGAGCCGGGTGAGGGAGCGGCGGAACAGCCACAGCACGACCGCCATGCCGGTGACCGCGTTGACCATGCCGACCAGCACCACGCCCTCCAGCAGGCCGAAGGCGGGCAGCAGCAGGAACGGGAAGGCGAGGCCGCCGATGAGGCCGCCCACGTAGTCGGCGGCGAACAGGTCGGCGACGGCGGTGGCGGCCTCCTGGCGGCGGATGCGCTGGATGAGGGTCATCAGCAGCGGGATCTCCGCGCCGATGAGCACGCCGATGAGGAAGGACAGGCCCACGAGGGCGGGCTGGTAGAGGGAGAACCAGGCGAACGCCGCGTACAGGACCAGCACCGACAGGCCGCCGACCAGCGACAGCAGGCCCTCGACGACGGCGAACCAGAACGCGGGCCGCTCGGTGAGCCGTTTGGACGCCAGCGAGCCGACGCCCATCGCGAAGACCATCACCGCCAGCACCACGGACGCCTGGGTGATGGTGTCGCCGAGCAGGTAGCTGCCGAGGGCGACGAGCGCGAGCTCGTAGACGAGGCCGCACGCGGCGCAGACGAACACCGCGAACAGCACGGCGAAGCGGGCCAGCCGCGGCGGCACGGGAAGCCGCTCGGCCTGGCCCGCCGGGTGTTCGGCGACGGCGGGGTCGGCCATCAGTAGATGGCGGTGGCCACGACCGCCGCGACCGCCAGGTGCGCGGAGGCGTTGACCCAGGCCGCGGGGTGCAGCTCGGTCTCGGCGACGATGGAGCCGAGCTTGCCGGGGGTGAGCAGGTCGATGAGGACGAACGACAGCGCCATGATGACCAGGCCCACCAGCCCGTAGACGGCGGTGCTGACCAGTCCGGCGGCCAGCCCCTCGGCGCTGGTGGCGATGGCGGTGGCGACCACGATCGCCACGCCCAGGGTGTTGGAGGAGACGATGAGGGTGGCGTTGCGGTTGCGGTCGCTCCAGATCAGCTCGTGCAGTTTGCCGGGGGTGAGCAGGTCGACGATCAGGTAGCCCAGGGCCATCAGCGCGATGCCGACCACCCCGTAGGCCAGGCAGGCGAGGACGTCGATGAGCAGTAGGTACATGGGGGTTTCTCCTCGGTCGGGTCGGTGTGGTACGGGGCGGGGGCTACTTGCCCCAGCCGGGGCCGCCGCCCCGGTTGGAGCTGCCGCTCCCGGAACTGCTGCCGCCGAAGAACCAGACGCCTCCGCCGCTGCTGCTGGAAGAAGAAGAGGAGGAGCCGCCGCGGCGGCCGTCGTCGCAGCCGACGTAGACGTACTGGCCGTTGCGCTTGTCGTAGTCGCCGTCGTTGGGGTCGTACTCGTAGCGGATCTCCCGGCCGTAGTCGCCCCTGTTGGCGCCGACGAAGCGGTACTGGCCGCCCGACTTCTCGTAGTCGCCCCGGCCCGGCTGGTACACGTACACCTCCTCCCGGTCGTAGTCGCCGCAGCGGGCGCCGGAGGAGCTGCACGAGGCCGCGAAGATGACGATGAGCGCCAGCACGCCCAAGCCGACGAGCACGCTCTTCTTGACGGTGGCGGAGTGGTCAGCGGTCATGGCCGGGGGTCTTCCTTCCGGGGGGCGGAGGGCTGAGGACGGTGGTGGACACGGTGGCCACCAGTTCGCCGCTCTGCGGGTAGGCGTGCCAGGTCAGCCAGTGCAGTACCGGCCCGGCGGCGGCCACCAGCAGCGCGGTGACCGCGAGGGGGTCCCCGGGGAAGACGGCCGACAGCGCGTCGGAGCGGTCGGCCAGCCGGTCGCGGACGGCGGCGGCGCGGGCGGCGAACTCGGCGGGGCCGAGACGGCGCACGGAGCTGGCGAAGTGGTAGCGCATCGTGCCCGGTACGCGCGGCGCCGCTTCCTCGGGCAGGCCGCCGGGGACATCCGGCAGGCAGGCGACGGTCTCCACGAGACGGTCCGGGCCGTGGTCCACGACCACCTGGTGGGAGGCGCCCAGCACGCGCAGGCGGACGCGGGCCCCGGCCAGGTGCACGGTGCGTTCGACCAGCGGCTCGACGGGCCGGTGGGTGACGCTCCAGGCGAGGTCGGCGGCGCGGGTGTCGCTGAACGGGACGTCGACGGCGACGCGCATGTCAGTTGCTGCCGGGGTAGACGGTGAGGCTGCCGGGGGCGACGTCGGTGCCGAGGCTGGCCTCCCAGGAGCCGTGGTCGAACCGTTCGAACGCCAGGTGCCTGCCGTCGGGTCCCTCGTAGTCGGCGTAGTCCATGCCGCCGCTGGCGCGCAGGCCGGTGGTGCCCTCGGAACGGTAGGCGGCGGTGCCGCGCTCCACGAGTCGGTAGGTGACGCCTTCGACGGTGAGCTGCTTGGGGCCGGGGACGACGTCCAGGTCGGGGCGGCTGGTCCACAGCACCAGCTGCACGTCGGGGTCCTCCTCCACCGACAGCCAGCGCCGCTGTCCGGTGCCGCCCTCGTCGACGAAGTGCTCGGCCCACTCCCAGCCGCCTTCGGACAGTCGCAGGGTGCCGCGCACCCAGACCCGTTCGACACCGAAGTCGAGCATGTCGCCGACCTTGATGGTGCGCGGGTCGCCCTGGGTGCCCTGGTCGGCGAAGGGGTCCTGCGGGGGCTTGGGGGCGGGCGGCGGGGCGGCGGCCCGCTTCCTGCGCTCCCGGACCAGCAGGTAGATCACGACCGCCGCGAGGGCGAGGGCCGTCAACAGGATCACTTCGCGCACGCCGGTGTTCTCCTCGTTCTCAACTGTGCCGATGGTCGCATGCCGGGACGGGAGCCGTCCAACCTGTCCGCAACGGCTGCACCCTGCTGTGGGACGGGGAAGCAGGACACTTCCGTTCACGCCGTTGCGTTTTCGTTATGCATTTTCCACGTGTCGCCCTGGCTTTTCCCCGGCACCGCCCCCGCGCGGGTCGGCCCCGCGGTCCCGTCCCCGTTCCGTCCGGATCGTGCGGGTTAGTTCTCCCGGGGGCGGAGCAGAAGTGAAGGGGACGGTTGAGACGACTTCCTGGGGAGGCTTCCATGCCACAGCGCGACGACGCGGCGGCGGTCGACACCGCGGCCCTGCGCGACCTGTTGGACGGCCGGTGGGCCGCGGTACGGCGCCGCGCCCGCGAGGTGCTGCGCGGCCCGGAGTTCGCGCCCCGGCACGGCCTGGGCATGGAGGAGCACCGCGCCCGCGTCACCGGGCAGCTGCACACGCTCGCCGGAACGGACCTGGCCCGCTACGGGTTCTCCCCCGAGTACGGGGGCGCGGGGGACGTGGGCGCCTCCGTGGTGGCCTTCGAGATGCTCGTGTGCGACCTGTCGCTGATGGTGAAGCTGGGCGTGCAGTGGGGCCTGTTCGGCGGCGCGATCCAGGCGCTGGGCACCGAGCGGCACCACGCCGCCTACCTGCCGGGGGTGATGTCGTTGGAGATCCCCGGCTGCTTCGCGATGACGGAGACCGGGCACGGCTCCGACGTGCAGGGGCTGCGCACCACCGCGACGTTCGACCCGGACACCGACGAGTTCGTGGTGCACACCCCGGACGAGGCGGCCCGCAAGGACTACATCGGCAACGCGGCCCGCGACGGCCGGCTGGCCGTGGTGTTCGCGCAGCTGGTCACGGGCGGGCAGCGGCACGGTGTGCACGCGCTGCTGGTGCCGGTCCGCGACGCCGACGGCGCTCCGATGCCGGGGGTGCGCATCGAGGACTGCGGCCCCAAGGCGGGACTGAACGGGGTGGACAACGGCCGCCTCTGGTTCGACCGGGTGCGGGTGCCGCGGACCGCGCTGCTCAACCGGTACGGGGACGTGGCCGCCGACGGCACCTACTCCAGTCCCATCGCCAACCCGAACCGGCGGTTCTTCACCATGCTGGGCACGCTGGTGCGCGGCCGGATCAGCGTGGCGGGGGGCGCGGGCAGCGCCACGAAGGCGGCGCTGGCGATCGCCGTCCGCTACGGCGAGGTCCGCCGCCAGTTCTCCCGCCCCGACCGCGACGAGGAGGTGGTGCTGCTGGACTACCTCGCCCACCAGCGCCGCCTGCTGCCCGCCCTGGCCCGCACCTACGCGCTGCACTTCGCCCAGGAGGAGCTGGTGTCGCGGCTGCACGACGGGCTGAGCGGCGAGCCGCTGGACGACCGCGGCCAGCGGGAGCTGGAGGCGCACGCCGCCGGGTTGAAGGCGGTCGCCACCTGGCACGCCTCCGAGACCATCCAGACCTGCCGGGAGGCGTGCGGCGGCGCGGGCTACCTGGAGGAGAACCGGCTGCCGCAGCTGCGCGCCGACACCGACGTGTTCACCACGTTCGAGGGCGACAACACGGTGCTGCTGCAACTGGTCGGCAAGAGCCTGCTCACCAACTACCGGCAGGAGTTCGGCAGCCTGGACACACTCGGCATGGCCAAGTTCGTGGCCGGGCAGTTCCTGGGCACCGTGGTGGAGCGCACCGCCGCCCGGTCGCTGCTGGACCGGCTGGTGCAGGCCGCGCCGGGCCGCGACGGCGAGGCCGGCCTGCTGGACCGGGAGTGGCAGCGGGCGCTGCTGGAGGACCGGGAGAACCACGTGCTGGAGGGGCTGGCGCGGCGGCTGCGCGCCGCGTCCGCCGCGGGCGCGGACCCGTTCGCGGTCTTCAACGACGTGCAGGACCACGTGCTGCTGGCGGCGCGCGCCCACGTGGACCGGCTGGTGTTCGAGGCGTTCGCCGCCGCCGTGGACCGGGCCGGCGACGCGGGCACGCGCACCGTGCTGGGGATGCTGTGCGACCTGTCGACGCTGTCGCTGGTGGAGCGGGAACGCGCCTGGTTCCTGGAGCACGAGCGGCTCACCCCGGCCCGCGCCAAGGCGGTCACCGCCGCCGTGAACTCGCTGTGCCGCAGGCTGCGTCCGCACGCCCGCGCCCTGGTGGACGCGTTCGGGTTGAACGACGAGTGGCTGGCCGCGCCGATCGCGCTGGGCGCGGAGGAGGCCCGCCAGGCGGAGCAGGCCCGCGCCGGGGAGCCGGTGGGCGCGTCGTCCGGCTGAGCCCGGGGTCAGTCGTCCTGCGGGGGCCGCACCACGGGCCGGTGCACGACCTCGTCGATGACCGTGAGGGTCTGCGTGGAGTTGACGCCCGGCAGCGACTGGAGGCGGGTGAGGATGAGGTCGCGCAGCTGGTCGGTGTCGGCGAGCCGCACCAGCAGCACGATGTCGGCCGAGCCCGCCACGTACCAGCAGTATTCGACTTCGGGGTAGGCGGAGATGATCTCGCGGTTGGCCCGCCAGTCGGGCTGGCTGCCGGAGACGAGGATGAGGGCGGTGATGCCGAGTCCCATCCGGGCGTGGTCGACGACGGCGGAGTAGCCGCGGATCACCCCGTCGTCGGTGAGCCGTTTGATGCGGTTGTAGGCGGTGGCGCGAGAGATGTCGGCCATCTCGGCGAGTTCGGTGACGCCGATGCGCGCGTCCCTGGCGAGCGCGTCGATGATCACCCGGTCGACCTTGTCGGGCAGCCGTCTGGGCCGCCGCTCGTCACTGGCCACTGCTCCGCCTTCCACTTCCCCGATCTCTCCCCCGACTCTCCCTCGAAAGAAATAACCAAGGGGGGAAAGCCCCGTCCACACATTTCTCAGGAGTTGAGACTAGAAAAGCGGCCTACCAGCGATTTTCCCCAAAAGTGGGGAAGAGCACACCAAAGGCCGCGTGGTCGGGGGCAGCGAGTCGAGTTCCGACACCGTCACAAGGAGGTCTGATGCCTGTTCCCGGCACGGTCCGCGACCGCCTGCGCGGTTTCCTCCCGGTGGACGCCGAGATCCGCTACGTGTTCCCCGCTGCCTGGAACGATTCGGCGTCCTGCTACGTGGTGGTCACCAACACCTCCGTGGTGGTCGTGGCGAACCGCAGGTTCCGCAAGAAACACCCGCACCAGGTGTGGCGGGTCTTTCCCCGGGAGGTCCGCATCGGTCCCGTCGACACCCACCTGTCCCCCACCTTCGAACTCGGCGGCCGGGAGTTCTGGGTGGACGAGGAATACGTCCCGGTCATCAATGCCGCCGACGCGGAACTCACTCCGGGGTCCCTGCCCCCGGACCCGCTGTGAGAACGGAAGCGGGCCGGCCACCCGACCGCCTGCATGGCCATGATCTTGACAAGAACGGCCCGTGTTCTGCGGTTTGGTGCCCCACGGTGTCAAGATCACCACGGTCGGCGGCAGCGGGTGAACGCGGGCAGCGGGGGCTCGAACACCGCCCACACCGCGTGGCCGCCGTCCTCGGTGGTCCACCGCCCCCAGTCGGTGCTCAGGGCCGCCACCAGCCGCAGGCCCCGCCCGCCCACGGTGAACGGGTGCACGTCGGGCCGGACCTGCGGGCTGCGCGGCCGCCCCGTCACCGGGTCGGGTCTGGGTCCTTCGTCGGCCACCGACACCAGGACCAGACCGGTACGCAGCCCCGACAGGCTCACCGACACCTTGCCGCCCTGACCGCTGACGCTGTGCTGGCAGGCGTTGGCGAACAGCTCCGCCACGACCAGTTCGGCGTCGTCAGCCGCGTGCGGGAAACCGATGAGGCTGCCCCGGACCCGGTGTCTCAGGTCCGGGCAGAGTACGGGATCACCCGGCATTTCCCAGAACTCCGAGACCACACACAGACGATCGGAGTCAGCCCCGGAGTCGTCGTTGGTGTTCGCGGTGTCGGTCATCAAGCCGCTCCCCTCAGCATGGCGCGACGTGCAGCCACCAGGTTCACCCGGGAGCGTGACACATCTTCCGAGGTCACGCGGCCGTTTTCGCAGAGTTCAGCGGCCGCTCCGGTTACCCGCGACACATGCGCGGACCTGGTGCGCCCCCAGATGAACCACTGGTTTCCGGACGAATCCCGCACCACGTCCACGGGGACGAGGCGGGTGGGCGTGCGGCCGTACGGCACGGGTGAGCGGGCTTCCCGGGGGAGCGGGACGCAGTCCAGTTCCAGAGCGTGGAGCTGCTGTTCGTGCCGGATGTCGTAGCCTGGCCCCACGACCCTGTCCCCCAAGCCACCGACCCCCGCCGGAATGGCTCTGGGGACGGGGTCGTCGCACGGTCAGATCTTCTTCAGCACGTCCGCGAGCAGCGTGCCCACCTTCGCGGCCGCGGCGCGGCCGGTGCGGAGGACGTCCTCGTGGTTGACGGGACCGGGGCCGAGGCCCGCGGCGGGGTTGGTGACGAGGGACAGGGCGAGCACGCGGGCGCCGAGTTCGCGGGCGGCGATGGCCTCCAGGACCGTGGACATGCCCACCAGGTCCGCCCCCAGGGTGCGGAGCATGCGGACCTCGGCGGGGGTTTCGAAGTGCGGACCGGGCACGGCCGCGTACACGGCTTCCGGCAGGGCCGGGTCCACTTCGCGGGCCAGTGCCCGCAGTTCGGGGCTGTAGGCGTCGGTGAGGTCCACGAAGCGGGGGCCGACGACCGGGGAGCGTCCCGTCAGGTTGATGTGGTCGGCGACCAGCGCCAGCCGGCCCGGTGCCAGGTCCGGGTCGAGGGACCCGGCGGCATTGGTCAGCACGATCGTGTCGGCGCCGGCCGCGACCGCGGTGCGGACGCTGTGCACCACCGTGTCCGGGTCGTGCCCCTCGTACAGGTGGGGGCGGCCGAGGAACACCAGCAGCTCGCCGCGGTGGCCGGGCACGCTGCGCACCACGCCGTGGTGGCCCAGCGCGGCCGGCTCCACGAACCCGGGCAGCAGGGTGGCGTCGAGTTCGACGCGGGGGGCGCCCAGTGCGTCGGCCGCCGCCTCCCAGCCCGAGCCGAGGACCACCGCGGCGGTGTAGCGGTCCACCCCGGTGCGGGCGCGCAGCCGGTCGGCCGCCGCTCGGGCGCGTGCGTGTGCCTGGATGCTCACCTGTTCTTCTCCTCCTCCCACCCGCGGAGAACGCGGGAAACGATCACCCTACTCGCGGAAACCGCCGTCCAGCCTCCCTTCGGCGGGGAGCCGGGGCGTGTCCACCGTCCCAACGCTGCCCTACGCTGAGGCTGCGAAGGAGAGGAGACACGCCTTGGCGGAGTTCCGGCTGTCCAGTGACGACGATGTCGACCTGCGCAAACTCGCCACGGCCCTGGTGGAGTCGCAGGGGTGGCCGCGGGAGCGGGTGAGCGTGTGGGACAACCGCGACGGCGAGGTCGTGGTGACCGTGGACGACGCGGTGCTGCGCCCGCCGGAGCCGAACCCGCTGAACCGGCCCGTGCACACGCCCCGGGAGGTGCACCGCGCCTGTGAGCTGCTGCGCCGCGAGGACCCGTCGCTGGCGGGGGTGGACTTCGGCGTGTTCCGCGCCGAGGCCGCCCGGTTCTTCGCCGCCGGGTGGTCGGTGGCGGACCTGCGGCACGCGCTGACGGCCCGCCCCGACGGGCTGCCCTGGCCGCGCGGCGAGGGCTACCAGGGCACCGAGTGGCTGGAGCACCGGCTGCGGCACTGGAAGACCCCCACCGGCGACATCCGGCCGTCGGTCTCCCAGGAGGAGGCGCAGCTGCGGGTGGTGGGCCGCACCGGGCTCCCCGCGGACCTGGGGCTGCCCGAGGACGGGGCGGGGCCGCGGCCGGCGGCGCGGCCCGAGGTGGCGCGTGCCGCGATCGACGACGCCCGACGGCTGCTGCGCGCCCAGGCCCGCACCACCAGCGACGCGCTGGTGCACCGGGACCGCACGGCCGCGCGGATGTCGCGCACCGACCGTTGAGGTTGTCATCCGCGCGTGATCTTTGACCGAGGTTTCACCAGCTCGGGATGTTGCCGCAAACGGTGGCGGCGGGTCCGGGGCGGGACCGCGGCCTAGAGTGTGGAGCACCGCTTCCGGTTCGGACCTCGGACCGGAGCCGGGGTACCGGCTCCGTCGTCCCGCCGGTGGGGGCGGTGGTGGCTGTCGACGCTGTCGACCGGATGCGTCGGACCGTACGGACCTGCGGACCGCGCATCGTGTTGTCTCTCGGCCTGGCGCTTGGCCTGACAACCGCCCCGGCCCCGGTGCTGGCGCACCGGGGCCGGGGCGGTCCGTCTGTGCCCGCCGGTCGGCGGGCGGCGCTCACACGTGCACGGCGGGTTCGGCCGCGCGGGCGGTGCGCATGAACAGCGCCAGCCCAGCCGCGGCCGCCATGACGACGGCGGCGATGCCGAACGCCAGGTGCAGGCCGTCCAGGAACGCCGCGTGGCTGGCCCGGGTGACCGCGTGCACCACCTCGGCGGCCGCGCCGTCGGGGACGACCGCGCCGCCCTGCGCGACCGTGCTCTGCATGTCCGCGGCCTGCCCGGCATCCGGAGCGGCCAGGCCCGCCGCCCGGTAGTGGCCGGGCAGGGTCGCGACGATCACCGTGGACATCACCGCGCCCAGCACCGCCGTGCCCAGCGAGCCGCCCAGCTGCATCGCGGACTGCTGCATGCCGGAGGCGACCCCCGCCAGCCGCATCGGCACGTTGCCGACGATCGCGGCGGTCGCGCCGGTCATCACCAGGCTCAGGCCCGCGCCCAGCAGCACGAACGCCGCCGTGACGTAGCCGAACGCGGTGTCGGTGTCCAGCCTGGCCAGCAGGAACAGTCCGGCCGCGCTGGACACCAGCCCGGCGACGGTGGGGGTCTTCGCGCCGATCCGGTCCAGCAGGCGCCCCGCCAGCGGGGAGGCCACGCCCATCGTCAGCATCAGCGGCAGCAGGAACGTCCCGGCCCGGGTCGGGGACAGGCCGAGCACGCCCTGCAGGTAGAAGGTGACGAAGAACAGGGAGCCCATCAGGCTCAGCGCCATGAGCAGCATGAGCACCACGCCGATGGACACCGACGGGTGGCGGAACATGCCCAGCGGCAGCAGCGGGTCGGCGGGACGGCGCTCCCACAGCACGAACACCGTGCCGAACACGCCGAAGACCGCGAGGGGCGCGAGGGTGGACACGGCGGTCCAGCCCGCGGTGGGGGCCTCCACCAGCGACCACACCAGGGCGAAGATCGCGACGGTGAGCAGGGCGACCCCGGTCAGGTCGAAGCGGGCGCCGGTGTCGGCGGGCCGGTCCGCCGACAGCAGCCACAGGCCCAGGCCCAGCGCGACCGCGCCGACGGGCACGTTCACGTAGAACGCGGCCTGCCAGCCGAACGCGCTGACCAGCACGCCGCCGACGATCGGCCCGGCGGCGTTGGCGGCGCTGAGCAGGCTGCCGAACAGGCCGAAGGCGCGGCCCAGCCGGTGCGGCGGGAAGCTGGCGCGCAGCAGGCCCATCGCGGCGGGGCTGAGGACCGCGCCGAACAGTCCCTGGAGGATGCGGAAGGCCACCAGCGCGGCCACGCCCGACGACAGGGCGATCGCCACGGAGGCCGCGACGAACCCCACCACGCCCACCAGGTACATGCGGCGGTGGCCGAAGCGGTCGCCGAGCTTGCCCGCGGTGATCAGGAACACGGCCAGGCCCAGCAGGTAGCCGTGGGTGACCCACTGGAGTTCGGCCAGGGACGCCTGGAGGTCGCGGCCGATCGCGGGGTTGGCGACCGCGACGATGGTGCCGTCCAGCGCCACCATCATCACGCCGAAGGAGATGGCCACCAGGGTGGCCCAGGGACTGCCGCGCAGGCCGCGTGCCGCGGCTCGGGCAGGTGGAGTCGTGGTGGTCAAGGGGTCCCCCGATTGACGAGTCTTCGATCAGGGGCCGAGGTTAGGACAGGCTGCGATGTCCGGAAAACCCGTTTACTGGGGGTCGCTCGGCTCGGTCGGCGCCGCCCCGGGGGAAGGCGGCCCGTCGGACGGGCGCGGCCCGCTCCCGCGTACCGCGAGGTCGGCGGCGCTGCCGAGGAGGCGTTCCAGGGGCCCCCGGCCCCGCCGCGCCCGCCACACGGCGGCGAAGAGCAGCGCTCCTGTGACGAAGATCTCCCACATCCACGGCGGCGCGTCCCCGGTGGGGTCGCCCAGCGCCGCGAGCACCACGAGGTGGCCCACGTAGCAGGTCAGCGCCATCGACCCGGCGGCGGCCAGCGGGTAGACGCCCCAGCGCAGCAGGTCGGCGGCGACCAGGCAGGCCACCAGCACCAGCAGGGCGGCGCCCACGGCCCCGACGATCTCGAAGGTGGTGCCGCTGTGCGGGGAGGCCACCAGCAGCCACGCCGGGGTGTCGGTGGGCACGGTGCCGTGCCGGGAGGCGATCTCCTCCTCGGCGGCGACCCGCAGGACCGCCCAGCCCTCCGGCGACACCGACCCCGCCGCGGTGCCGAAGTAGGCGGGGACGAAGACCGCGGCGATCCGGTCGACGGCGCCCAGCGGGTACAGCAGCAGCCACGACAGTCCCTGGCCGAGCAGCACCAGGACCGCCCCGACGCCGGCCAGCGCGCCGCGCACCGCCGTGGAGCGCAGGTCGAGGCGGCCCACCGCCATCCCCGCGACCACGAACGCCATGAAGGTGCACGCCGGGTAGTAGCCGTTGAGGAGGAAGTCGCCGACGCCGGTGATGGAGGCGGGCGGCGAGCCGGGGTCCCCCAGCGCCGCGCGGAGCAGGAACGACAGTTGCGGGCCGAGCAGGGCCACGCCCGCGGCGACGGCGGCCAGCGCCGCCGCGCCCAGCCGCAGCAGCGGCAGCGCCAGCAGGAAGTAGCCCGCGTAGTAGACCAGGATGATCGCGACCGAGGTGTCCAGCAGGTCCGCGAACACTCCGATCACGGCGAGCAGCGCGGCACGCACCAGGATCTTCACCCTCACCCGGTGCAGCGGCTCGCCGTGCAGCGGGGTCTGCCGCCCCGACAGCAGCGACAGGGACACCCCGGCCAGGAACGCGAACAGCGCGGAGGAGCGGCCCCGCATCAGCTCGTGGGCGGTCTCGGCGACGGGTCCGTCCAGTGCGCCCAGCGAGGTGACGCCCAGGTGGACGGCGAACATGCCGAACACCGCCAGGGCCCGGGCGACGTCCACGCCGACCAGCCGTCCCGGTTCCGGCCAGGGGACGGGGAGACGCGGGTGGCGTGCTGCGGGTTGCTGGTGCGACACGGGGACCAGACTAGGGGGTCGCGTGTCGGCTTCCGCTAAGAGAACCGGCCCCTCCGCCCCGGGCCGGGACGTCTCCGCCCCGGCCCGCCCCCGCGGTCGGCTACCCGTCGGCGCCCTGCCGGGCCAGACCGGCGAAGTAGTCCAGGGCCTCCGGGTTGGCCAGGGAGTCGCGGCTGGCCACCCGCTCCGGCGGCTCCCCCATGAGGATGCGTTTGACCGGCACCTCCAGCACCTTGCCGGACAGGGTGCGCGGGACCGCGGCGATGGCGCGCACCCCGTCGGGCACGTGCCGGGGCGAGCAGTCCTCGCGGATGCCGCGGGCGATCCGCGCCACCAGGTCGTCGTCGAGCTCCGCGCCCTCGCGCAGCACCACGAACAGTTCGATGCGGGAGCCGCCGTCGGGCTGCGGCACGTCGACGACCAGGGCGTCGAGGACCTCCTCGCGGGCCAGCACCGACCGGTAGATCTCGCTGGTGCCCATGCGCACCCCGCCCCGGTTGATGGTGGAGTCGGAGCGGCCGTAGATGATCGCGGTGCCGCGTTCGGTGATCTCGATCCAGTCGCCGTGCCGCCACACGCCCGGGTACACGGAGAAGTAGCTGTCGCGCAGCCGGGAGCCGTCGGCATCGCCCCAGAAGTAGAGCGGCATGGACGGCGCGGGGCGGGTCACCACCAGTTCGCCGACCTCGCCGACGAGTTCGTTGCCGTCGGGGTCCCAGGAGGCCACCGCCATGCCCAGGGAGCGGGCCTGGATCTCGCCCTGGTGGACGGGCAGCGTGGGCACGCCGCCGACCAGGCAGCTGCACACGTCGGTGCCGCCGCTGGTGGAGAACAGCCACAGGTCGGAGCCGAACTCCTGGTAGCACCAGGCGAAGCCCTCCGGCGACAGCGGGGAGCCGGTGGAGCCGATGGCGTGCAGCGCCGACAGGTCCCGGCCCCGCTTCGGGTGGATTCCGGCCTTCATGCAGCTCGACAGGTATCCGGCGCTGGTGCCGAAGACGGTGACGCCGGCGCGTTCGGCCAGGTCCCACAGCGCGCCCAGGTCGGGGTGGGCGGGGCTGCCGTCGTACAGCACGATGGAGGCGTCCGTCAGCAGCACGCTGACCAGGAAGTTCCACATCATCCAGCCGGTGGTGGTGAACCAGAACACCCGGTCGCCGTCCTGGGCGTCCAGGTGCAGGTGCAGGTTCTTCAGCTGCTCCAGCAGGATGCCGCCGTGGCCGTGCACGATGGCCTTGGGCAGGCCGGTGGTGCCCGAGGAGTACAGCACCCACAGCGGGTGGTCGAAGGGCAGCGGGGTGAACTCCAGGTCCGCGCCGCGCCCGGCGGCTTCGAACTCGTCCCAGGGCAGGGTGTCGGCGACCGGTTCGCCGCCCAGGTACGGCAGGACGACGGTGTGCTCCAGGGTGGGCAGTCCGTCGCGCAGCGCCTTGAGCACGTCGCGGCGGTCGAAGTCCCGGCCACCGTAGCGGTAGCCGTCCACGGCCAGCAGCACCTTCGGTTCGATCTGCGCGAACCGGTCGAGGACGCTGCGCACCCCGAAGTCGGGCGAGCACGACGACCAGGTGGCGCCGATGGCGGCGCAGGCGAAGAACGCAGCCGCCGCCTCGGCGATGTTGGGCAGGTAGGCGACGACCCGGTCGCCGGGGCCCACGCCCAGGCCGCGCAGGGCCGCGGCGATCGCGGCGGTGCGCCGCCGCAGCTCCCCCCAGGTCCACTCGGTCAGCGGGCGCAGTTCGGAGGCGTGGCGGATGGCGACGGCCGTGTCGTCGCGGTCGCGGAAGACGTGTTCGGCGTAGTTGAGCGTCGCGCCGGGGAACCAGACGGCGCCGGGCATCGCCTCCTCGGCGAGGACGGCGGTGTGGGGGGTGGCCGAGCGCACCCCGTAGTACTCCCAGATCGCGGACCAGAAGCCGTCGAGGTCGGTGACCGACCAGCGCCACAACGCGTCGTAGTCGGGGGCGTCGACGCCGCGGTGCTCGCGGACCCAGCGCGTGAACGCGGTGAGGTTGGCGCGTTCGCGGCGCGCCTCGTCGGGGCTCCACAGGACCGGCGGCTGTGGCTTGTGTGTCATGGGTGCGACCTCTTCGTGGACGCGGGGAGCACCGGGTGCGGCCACAGCGCTCCCCCGGGTGAGGAGTGTTCTGCACCACATCTAACACGGAGGGGCGCGGAAACCGTATGGGGAAAACGCCCACAAACCGAACCGATTGCTGGGGTCAGACCACAACCCGGGGCGCGTAGTCCTCCACGGGGCCGTGGCGGCGCAGGTCCTCCCAGGCGCGGGCGAGGCGGTCCACCAGCACCGCGATCGTGTCGACGGGATGGGAGAAGGTGAGCCGGAAGGAGGAGTCGTGGTCGCCGCACGGGGCCATCACCGAACCGGGCACCACCTCCACCCCGTGGCGCAGCGCCACCTGGGCGAAGACGCGGGCGTCGGTGCCGTCGGGAAGCCGCACCCACAGGGCGGCCCCGCCGTCGGGGCGGCGCCAGCACCACTCAGGCAGCCGCTCGCGCAGCCGCTCCTCCAGCACCGCCATGCGTTCGGCCAGCAGCGCGGAGCGGGCCGCGGCCAGCTGCGGCCAGCACCGCACCAGCCGCGCCGCGACGGCCTGGTCCAGCAGTGGACTGCCCAGGTCGGTGATGGCCTTGCGGCGGCTGATCCGTTCGGCGGTGGCGGCCGGGGCGCGCAGCCAGCCGATGCGCAGCCCGGCCCAGGCGGTCTTGCCGACCGAGGCAGCGGTGATGACCTCCGCGCCGGGCGGGGCGAACGCGGCGATCGGCGGCGGTTCGCGGGGGGCGCGCAGCCCGGTGTAGGCGCCGTCCTCGAAGACCGGCACGCCGTACTCGGCGGCGAGTTCGGCGACCTGTCGGCGGCGCGCCGCCGACATGAGCACGCCCGTCGGGTTGTGGTAGGTGGGCATGAGGTACACCAGGTCGGGGCGGCGCTCCCGCATGATCCGGCGCATCCGTGCGACGTCGGCGCCCTCCTCGTCCACGGGCACGGTGAGCAGGTCGGCGCCTGCCGCGCGCAGCGAGTCCAGGCAGCCCGCGAAGCTCGGCGACTCGATGAGCGCCGCCGAGCCCCGGTACAGGTACAGGTCGCAGACGAAGGCGACGGCCTGCTGCACCCCGGTGGTGACGACGATCTGGTCGGGGCTGGTGGGCAGGCCCAGGCCGGTGTAGTGGTCGGCGACGGCCTCGCGCAGCTCGGGCAGGCCGCGCGGGTGGTAGCCGGTCTCGGCGAGCAGCTCCGCCAGGCGGCGGTCGGCCGTCTCGCGGATGATGTCGGGCACCGGGGGGATCGCCTCGGTGGTGACGCAGGCCAGCGAGACGAGGTCGCCGGGGCCGTCGATGAGCCGCTGGTACAGCGCTCTCGCGCTGCCGCCGGGCGCGTACCCGTCCGTGGGGGCGGGGCGGGTGTGGCCGCTGACGCGGGTGCCGCTGCCCTGGCGGCTGCGGAGCAGTCCGGCGGCGCGCAGTTCGTCGTAGGCGGCGACCACGGTGGTGCGGCTGACCGCCAGCGCGGCGGCCAGGGCGCGTTCGGAGGGCAGCCGCTCGCCCGCGGCCAGGACGCCGTCCGCCACGGCCCGGCGCAGCGCGTCGGCGAGCTTCCGGTAGAGCGGGCCGTCCCCGTCGGACCACCTGCCCAGCTGGGCCGCCAGGCGGTGGGCGCCGTCCGCGAAAGAGTCCATTTTCCACCTCATTGGCCCTGCCATTCGCCCGTTTCCGAATCCATAGTGGCATTCGAACGGTCCCGGTTCCAGACCAGATCGGCCCCCTGTCCCTCCCTGCCTGTCCGGAGGAGCCCCATGCCCGCCTTCCCGTCGCCCGCCCCCGCGTGCGGCGCGGCGCCCCCCGCCGCCGCGCAGCGCCGCTGCCCCGTTGCGTCGCCGCTGCTCGCCTCCGCCCAGTCCGTATCCGCGCCCGGCGGCCCCCTCGCCGCACTGCGGGAACTGGCGGAGTCGCTGGCGCGCCGGGCCGAGGGGGCCGGAGCGGTGGCGGTGTCGACCGTGCCGCTGCCCGCCGACGGCGCGGTGCTGCTGCTCAGCCTGTGGACCTCGTACGCCGGCCTGCGCGCCGCCGTGCTGGACAGCGGCCCCGAGGTCCGCGCCTGGCAGGCCCGCACCGGCCTGGTCCCCGTCTCGGAGCGCGCCCTGTGGTGGACGCGCGGCCCCGCCGCTCCGGAGGCGGCGGAGGGGCTGGCCCGGCTGGCGCGGCTGCGCGCCGCGGGCCCCGGCGCGCACGCCTTCACCCTGCGCTCCCCGGTGCCGCCGCCGCGCTGACCCGGGCGGCGGCCTCCCCTTCCGTCCCGGAAACGACCGCTGTGCCCCGGGTACCCTGTGCTTCGGACGGAGGCCGGACGGTCCACGGGAGAGGTTCTTGGGCAACGGAGCACGCGCGTCGGCGACCACGAGACGACGACTGTTCCTGGGCGTCCCCTCCGTTGTCCTGACCGCGGTACTGGCGGTCGTGCTGGCGGTGCCCACCGGCCGCGAGGCGGCGTGGCGGATGTGGTGCGAGGCCACCCGGGACTGGTGCCTGGGGGTGCCGGTCGACTCCCGGGGCGAGCCCGCCGAGGACGGCGAACTCCTGCTGCTGACCCCCGTGCAGGCCGCGACCTGGGGCAACTACTACGCGCTGGGCGACTCCTACTCCTCCGGCGACGGCGCCCGCGACTACCACCCCGGCACCGCGGTCCAGGGCGGCTGCTGGCGCTCGGCCAACGCCTACCCCGAACTGGTCGCCGACTCCTACGACTTCGCCGGGCGGCTGTCCTTCCTGGCGTGCAGCGGCCAGCGGGGCCACGCCATGCTCGACGCGGTCGACGAGGTCGGCTCCCAGCTGGCCTGGGACGCCCCGCACACCTCCCTGGTCACCATCGGCATCGGCGGCAACGACCTGGGGTTCTCCACGGTCCTCAAGACCTGCATGGTGCGGGTCCCGCTGCTGGACAGCGGGGCGTGCACCGCCCAGGAGGAGGACATCCGCAAGCGGATGGAGAAGTTCGAGACGACCTTCGAGGAGCTGATCGGCGAGGTGCGGCGGCGCGCCCCCGACGCCCGCGTCCTGGTGGTGGGCTACCCGCGGCTGTTCCCCGAGGAGCCCACCGGGGCCTACTACACGCTGACCGCCAGCAGCCAGCGGTGGCTGAACGAGACCATCCGGGAGTTCAACGAGCAGCTCGCCGAGGCCGTGGCGGCGCACGACACCGGGATCGCCTCCTCCGACAGGGTCGGCAGCGTGGAGTTCGTGGACGTCTACCACGCGCTGGACGGCCACGAGATCGGCACGGAGGACCCCTGGGTCAACGGGGTGCTGCTGCGCGACCTGGCCACGGGGGTGGCCGTGGACCGCAGCACCTTCCACCCCGACGCCGACGGGCACCGGGCGGTCGGCGCGCTGGTCGTCGAGCAGATCGAGACCGGCCCGGGCCGCCCCCTCTACGCCACCTTCGACGTGGTGGCGGGCGCCACCGTGGAGACGCTGGCCGTCGAGGCGGGGTGAGCGCGCGCCCTCACCGCCGGGCGCGCAGCTCCGCCAGCACCGCGGCGAACTGGTCCAGCGCCCAGTCGAGCTCCTCCTCGGTGACGACCAGCGGCGGCGAGAACCGGATGGTGGAGCCGTGCGTCTCCTTGACCAGCACGCCCCGCTCCAGCAGCCGTTCGCACAGTTCGCGGCCGTCGGCCAGCGCCGGGTCGACGTCGACGCCCGCCCACAGGCCGATGCTGCGGGCGGCGACCGCCCCGCGTCCGACGAACTCCTCGACGCGGGCGCGCAGCAGCGGGGCGAGCGCGCGCACGCGGTCCAGGTAGGGGCCCTCGCGCAGCAGCTTCACCACGGCCGTGCCGACGGCGCAGGCCAGCGCGTTGCCGCCGAAGGTGCTGCCGTGCTGGCCGGGGCGGATGACGTCGAGCACCTCGGCGTCGGCGACCGCCGCCGCCACCGGCAGGATGCCGCCGCCCAGCGCCTTGCCGAACAGGTAGACGTCGGCGTCCACGCCGCTGTGCTCGCAGGCCCGCACGGTTCCGGTGCGGCCCAGCCCCGACTGCACCTCGTCGGCGACGAACAGCACGTTGTGGCGGGTGCACAGGTCGCGCACGCGCGGCAGGTAGTCGGGGGGCGGCACGATCACCCCCGCCTCGCCCTGCACCGGCTCCAGCAGCACCGCGACCGTGTCGGCGTCGATCGCGGCGGCCAGCGCCTCGGCGTCGCCGTAGGGGACGACGCGGAAGCCCGGGGTGGGCGGCCCGAAGCCCCGGTAGGCCTCGGGGTCGGTGGAGAAGGAGACGATCGTGGTGGTGCGTCCGTGGAAGTTGCCGGCCGCCACCACGATGACGGCCCGTCCCTCGGGCACGCCCTTGACCTCGTAGCCCCACTTGCGGGCGACCTTGATGCCGGTCTCCACCGCCTCGGCCCCGGTGTTGACCGGCAGCACCCGGTCCTTGCCGACGAGTCCGGCCAGCGCGGTGACGAACGGCGCGAACCGGTCGTGGTGGAAGGCGCGGCTGGTGAGCGTGATCCGCTCCAGTTGGGCGTGTGCCGCGGCGAGCAGCTCGGGGTTGCGGTGCCCGAAGTTGGTCGCCGAGTACCCGGCCAGGCCGTCCAGGTAGCGGCGGCCCGCGACGTCGGTCACCCAGGCGCCCTCGCCCTCGGCGATGACCACGGGCAGCGGACGGTAGTTGTGTGCCGAGTGCCGCTCGGCCAGGGCGATGTGGCGGTCGGCGGGCAGGGCGCCGTCGGCCGCGGCCGTCTCCGGTGGACGTGTGCTCATGGGACCGCTCCGATCGTCGTTGATCGTTGTCTGTTCGGGATACCCGCGTCGCCGAACGGTGACGCTCCCTTGCCGACGATCGGGGGGATGTGCGCGGCGCGCCGGTGCGCACCGCCGCGCGCCGAGCCCCCGGTCCGCCGGGGCGATGGAGAGGGGGTCCCGATGCACGCTCGCGACGTCGCCGCGGTCGCCCGGGCGCAGGAGGCCGGAGAGCGCCTGAGGTTCCTGTTCTTCTGGGGGCACCGTCCGCCGCGCGGCGGCGGGGTCGGCCCGGGCTGCCTGAGCCAGTGGTGGGAGGCGCCCTTCACCGTGGCGGGGCAGGCCTACCGCACCGCCGAGCACTTCATGATGGCGGAGAAGGCCCGCCTGTTCGGCGACGAGCGGACCCGGCGCGAGGTACTGGACGCGCCCCATCCCGGCGCGGCCAAGAAACTGGGCCGCCAGGTGCGGGGCTTCGACGAGGCGACGTGGGCCGAGCACCGCTACGGCATCGTCGTGCGCGGCAACCTGGCCAAGTTCACCCAGCACCCCGACCTCGGCGCCTTCCTGCGGGGCACCGGGGACCGCGTGCTGGTCGAGGCCAGCCCGGTCGACCGGATCTGGGGCATCGGCCTGGCCGCCGACGACGAGCGGGCCGCGACCGCGGCGCACTGGCGCGGGCTGAACCTGCTCGGTTTCGCGCTGATGGACGTCCGTGAGGAACTCCACACCTCCGATTTCTCCGCCGCCGACACCGGACGACGGTGATCTTCGGCACAGGTTCAGCGGGAGTTCACCCCGTCTTTGTGGCGCGTCTCACCGGGGCGCGCTCCCCCACTCTCCGCACCACCGGTCCTATCGGGCTTTTCACCGTCTCCTGATAGCCGACCCCGAAGGGATGTGACTCAGGTCATAACTGCAAGATCGATCCTCACACCCGCCCACGGGCACAACAGCGACAGGGGCGAAAAATGACCGAAATGCGAGTTCTGGGAGCAACCGGTTCCTCCGGTGCCAGCGACCTCTCCTTGTCCGGCCTGCTGGCCGCCGTCGCCGCGGCGGTACCCCAGCGGCTCGCCGTCGTCGCGGGGGCACGCCGCCTGACCTTCGCCGCCCTCGACGCCCGCGCCACCCTCGTCGCCCGCCACCTGCTCGACGCGGGCATCCGGCCCGGCGAACACGTGGCCGTCCTCTGCTTCAACCGCGCCGAGTGGCTGGAAGCGGCCTTCGGGACCTGGCGCGCCGGAGCCGTCCCCGTCAACGTCAACTACCGCTACGTCGCCGCCGAACTGCGCTACCTGCTCGACAACGCCGACGCGGTCGCCCTCATCGCCGAACGCTCCCTCGCCGCCACCGTCGCCCGCGTCCGCCACGAACTGCCGCTGCTGCGCCACGTCCTGCTCATCGACGACGACGCCCCCGACCGCACCGACGGCGTCGACTACGAGGCCGCGCTCGCCGCCGCCGCGCACTCCGCCACACCGCTGCCCGCCACCGGGGGCGACGACCTGTACCTGCTCTACACCGGCGGCACCACCGGCTACCCCAGGGGCGTCATGTGGCGGCAGGAGGACATCTTCCACGTCGCCCTGGAGCAGCGCCGCCCCGGCACCCCGCGCGCCGCCGACGCGGCGACCGTCGCCGAACGGGCCGCGCGTGCCACCCCGCTGCGCATGCTCGTGCTGGGCCCGGTGATGCACGCCGCGGGCCAGTGGAACGCGCTGAGCATGCTGTTCCGGGGCAGCACCGTGGTGCTCAGCACCGACCGGGTCTTCTCCCCCACCCGCATCGTGGACCTCGCCGACCGCGAGGGCGTGCACATCGTGCAGTGCGTCGGCGACGCCATGGCCCGCCCCCTCGCCCAGGAGCTGCTGCGCAGCCCCGGCCGATGTCGGAGCCTGACCACCGTCAGCTCCGGCGGCACCCCCCTCACCCCCACCGCGCGCCAACTGTGGCGCGCCTGGAAGCCGACCATCACCATCAACGACAACTACGGCGGCAGCGAGACCGGCGTGTGCGGATCGGCCGCCGCCCGCCTCAGCGGGAAGACGCGGCGCTTCGCCATGAGCCCCAGCGTGGCCGTGCTCGACGACCGGCTGCGGCCGCTGCCGCCCGGCTCCGACCAGATCGGCCGGATCGCCCGCACCGGACGCATCCCGCTGGGCTACTACAACGACCCGGAGAAGACCGCGCGGACCTTCCCCGTGGACGCCGACGGCCGCCGCTGGGCGCTGTCCGGGGACTACGGGACCATCGCGGCGGACGGCACCATCGAACTGCTGGGCCGCGGCTCCACGGTGATCAACACCGGCGGGGAGAAGGTCTACCCCGAGGAGGTCGAGGCGGTCCTCAAGGCGCACCCGGCCGTCGCCGACGCCATCGTGGTCGCCGCCCCCGACGAACGGCTCGGCCAGCGGGTCAGCGCCGTGATCGCCCTGACCGGCCCGCGGCGGCCCAGCGACAAGGAACTGCGCGACCACTGCCGGCAGCGGCTGGCCGGCTTCAAGGTGCCGCGCACCATCCGCGTCGTGGACGAGGTCAAGCGGACCGCCGTGGGCAAGCAGGACTACCGCTGGGCCTCCCGCGTGGCCCGCGAACCGGCCCCCGCACTCAGCCGCTGACCGTCCCCGTCCGGCCCCGCCCGCCGCCTCCGCCCGGCGCGCGGGGCCGGACCGCGTGCGGCGGCCGGGGCCCGGCGAACGCGCCTCACCGTCCTGTCGCCGCGCCGAATCCGCTCCCCTTACACTGGGTGCCTGTCTGCCCGGCCGCTCCGGTCCGCTGCGCGAGCACACCGCCCGGGCAGCTCCCACGCGTTTTCCTCCGGGCATCGGCCTCCCGCCCCGTTCCGACCACGACGGGACGGGACCGCCTTCCCTTTTCCACGACGAGAAGTAGGACATGGCGAAGTCAATCGGCACCCATCTGCTCAACGGCGTGCGCGGCGCCCTCATCGGAACCGCCGAAGTCGTCCCCGGCATCAGCGGCGGCACCATCGCGCTGATCACCGGCGTCTACGAGACCCTCATCAACTCCGCCGGCCACGTGGTCAGCGGCGTCAGGCTGCTCGCCACCGACCTCGTCCGGGGCAGGGGGACCGCCCGCGCCCGCGAGGAGTTCGGCCGCGCCGACTGGGGAGTCGTCCTGGTCGTGCTGGCGGGCATGGTGCTGGCCGTGCTGATCGCCGCCCGCGTCATCGCCCCGCTGGTCGAGGACCACCCGTCCGAGTCCTACGCCCTGTTCTTCGGCCTGGTGCTGGCCTCCCTGTGGGTGCCCTACAGCGGCTCGGGGCGGCGCTGGCGGATCGGCGACTACCTGCTCGCCCTCGTGATGGCCGTGGCCTCGTTCCTGCTCACCGGCCTGCCGCCCACCCAGGTGGAACCCACTCCCCTCGTCGTCATGGTCGCGGCCTCCGTCGCGATCTGCGCGCTGGTGCTGCCCGGCATGTCCGGCTCGTTCATCCTGCTCACCCTCGGCCTGTACACCGTGACGATGAACGCGCTCAACGACCGCGACCTCGGCTACATCGCCACCTTCGCCCTGGGCGCGACCATCGGCCTGGCCCTGTTCGTCAAACTGCTCCAGTGGCTGCTGGACCGCTTCCACCACCTCACCCTGGTGGTGATGACCGGGCTGATGGCCGGATCGCTGCGCTCCCTGTGGCCCTGGCAGGACGAGGACCGCACCCTGCTCGCCCCCGACCAGGGCAACCTCGTGCTGTGCGTGGTGCTGGCCGTGGTCGGTGCGGCCGCCGTCATCGGCATCATGCTGGTCGAGCACCGGCTGAAGGCCCGCGCGGCGGCCCAGGAGGCCCCCGCCCCCGCCGCTCCCGCCCGCCGACCCCAGGAGAACGACGAGGTCGTCGGCTGACCCGTCCCCGCACCGCCGCGCCGCCCCCCCTGCCCGCTCCGGGCAGGGGGGCGGCGCCGTGTTGCTAGCCTTCGCAGTGGACGCGGGGTGCCGGCCCCCTCGCCGGCTGAGATGACACCCGCCGAACCTGATCTAGGTCGTACTAGCGGAGGGACGTCCCCATGATTCCCACCATCCTGTCCATCGCGGGCACCGATCCCAGCGGCGGGGCGGGCATCCAGGCCGATCTGAAGGCCTTCTCTGCACTCGGCGGCTACGGCACGACCGTGGTGACCGCGCTGGTCGCGCAGACCACCACCGGGGTCAGCGAGGTGCACGACGTCCCGGCGGCGTTCGTACGCAGCCAGCTGGACACCCTGCTGACCGACGTGCGGGTGGACGCCGTCAAGATCGGCATGCTCTCCAACACCGAGGTCATCGAGGTAGTGGCCGCCGCCATCGACGCCTACCAGCTGCCCAACGTGGTCCTCGACCCGGTGATGGTCGCCAAGAGCGGCGACCGCCTGCTGGCCGCCGAGGCGGTGGAGGCGCTGCGCACCGAACTGCTGCCGCGCGCCGACCTGATCACCCCCAACCTGCCGGAGGCCGCCGACCTGCTGGGCGAGGCCGAGGCCACCGACCCTGCGGACATGCGCGGCCAGGCCGAACGGCTGCTGGCGCTCGGCCCGCGCCGGGTGCTGCTCAAGGGCGGCCACCTGTCCGGGCCGACCAGCACCGACCTGCTGCTGTCGGCCGACGGCGAAGCCGAGACGCTCACCGCCGAACGGGTGGACACCACCAACACGCACGGCACCGGCTGCACCCTCTCCTCCGCGATCGCCGCCCTGCGCCCGCAGCGCCCCACCTGGTCGCAGGCGGTGCGCGAGGCCAAGGACTACCTCACCGAGGCGCTGCGCCACGCCGACGAACTGGAGATCGGCAAGGGCAAGGGCCCCGTGCACCACTTCCACGCCTGGTGGGGGAGGCAGGCTCCGCGGTCCCGCTGAGCGGGGCCGCGCCTCCGTCGGCGCGTCCCGCACCGGACCCGCGAGAGCCGCGGCCCGGGAAGGGCATCCCCTCCCCGGGCCGACCGGCTCATCCCCGGGGGCTGACCTCGGGAGGCTCCGACACGTCCGGGTCCGCCCTGCGGGGCCCCGGCACGCCGGGACCCGACACGTCCACCAGGTCGGGGTCCCGCCAGTTCGGGTTGGCGAAGTACCGCTTGGTCTCCGCCACCACGATCGGCGACAGCAGCAGCAGGCCCAGCAGGTTGGGCAGCGCCATCAGGCCGTTGGCGATGTCGCTGAACTTCCAGACCGTGCTCAGCTCGGTGGTCGCGCCGACGAACACCACCAGGGTGAACACGATGCGGAACGGCACCACCGCGGCCCGCCCGACCAGGTAGTCCATGCAGCGCTCGCCGTAGTAGCACCAGCCCACCAGCGTGGTGAAGGCGAAGAACACCACCGCGATCGCCACGGTGTACTGGCCCAGCGGCTCCAGCGCCGGGGAGATCCGCCCCAGCCCTTCGGCCATGCCCAGCGAGGTCATCAGCGAGCCGTCCTCGCTCCCGGCCTGCCGCCACGCCCCCGTGACGATGATGACCATGCAGGTCATGGTCACCACGATGATGGTGTCGATGAAGGTCTGCGTCATCGACACCATCGCCTGGCGCACCGGCTGGTTGGTCTTGGCGGCGGCCGCCGCGATGCCTCCGGTGCCCAGACCGGACTCGTTGGAGAAGATGCCGCGCGCCACCCCCTGCTGGATCGCGTACAGCAGCGCCGAGCCGAGCAGGCCGCCCGCGGCCGCCTCGCCGGTGAAGGCGTCCCGGAAGACCAGGGCCAGCGCCGCGGGAAGGTCCGCGACGTGGACGACGAGCACAGTCACCGCGATGAGCACGTAGGCGACGATCATGACCGGCACCACTCCGGCGGCGAACCGGCCGATGCTCTTGATGCCGCCCAGCACGACCGCGCCCACGACGACGACCATCGCGGCCCCGGTGGCCCAGGTGGGCACCGACCAGACGCTCTCCAGCTGCGCCGACACGGTGTTGGCCTGCGTCATGTTGCCGATACCGAACGCCGCCACCGCGCCGAACAGGGCGAACAGGAAGCCCAGCACCAGGCCGAACCCGCCGCCGACCCCGTGGCGCAGGTAGAACATCGGGCCGCCGCTCTGCTCGCCCCGGGCGTCCCTGCGGCGGTACTTCACGCCCAGCAGCGCCTCGCTGTACTTGGTGGCCATGCCCAGCAGGCCGGTCACCCACATCCAGAACAGTGCGCCGGGGCCGCCCAGGCCGATCGCCAGCGCCGCGCCGGTGATGTTGCCGACGCCGACCGTGGCGGCCAGCGCGGTGCTGAGCGCCTGGTAGTGGGAGATGTCGCCCTCGCCGCGCTGCTCCTTGCGGCGGACCAGGGCCAGCCACAGCGCGTGCCCCAGCACCCGGAACTGCAGGCCGCCGAGCCGGATGGTCAGGAAGATGCCCGTCCCCAGCAGGAGCGGGATCAGGACGTACGGTCCCCAGATGACGTCGTTCACCACGAAGAGAATCGACTTCTCTTCTTCTTCCATCGTTCTCACCCGCCCCTAAAGGGTCACCGTTTTTCCCGCAACACCCCTATCACCCAAGATGGCCGCACGTGCTGATCAATCGCGGAGAACGTGGGATCTTGAGCGACCATTTGACTTTGCGTCACTGTATCGCTTCGGTCACCCATCGTCCCGTTTTCCGCCATTGTGTCATGAGGCGATGACGAATTCTTTATTCCTTTGTTCCCTCCGAAAAGGTTTGAGCCAGCCGACTCAGCGCACGCGCCGCCTCCTGCGGGTCGGCGCCCCGGCCCACCGCGATCCCCAGCAGGTAGGCGGTGAGCGGAGCGGCCGGGCGGGCCACCGAGTGCGCCGCGTCCCGCGCCAGGTCCAGGATGAGGTCCACGTCCCCGCGGTCGAGTTCCTCCGGCAGTCCGAGTTCGGCGCCGACCAGCCGCGCCCACTCGACGAGTGTCACCCGCTCCTCCTTCGCTCCTCGCGGCGCACCCCGCGCGCACCGCCGGTCGCACGCTACCGCGCCCCCGGCCGCGGGGGGCGCGGAACCGGCGGGACGGGACGGCGGGGTCCCCCGCCTCCACCGGGCGTTCACCCGGTGCGCGCACCCGGTTCACCCGCGCCGCCTAGCGTCGAAGGAGTAGGCCGCCGCCCCTCCCCGTCGAGGAGAAGCCGATGCCCTCCGCTCCCCCGACCGGTGCCGAGCCGCTCCGGGTGGCCATCGTCACCGAATCGTTCCTCCCCCAGGTCAACGGCGTCACCAACTCGGTCTGCCGGGTCGCCGAACACCTCGCCGCCACCGGACACCAGGCCGTGGTCATCGCCCCCGGCCGCGGCCCCGCTCGCTACGCGGGATTCCCCGTGGTCCGCCTGCCCGCCGTGTCGCTGCCCGGCTACCGCTCCTTCTCCGCCGGACTGCCCGCGCGGCGGCTGATGACGGCGGCGCTGCGCGCCTTCGCCCCCGACGTGGTGCACCTGGCCTCGCCCGTACTGCTGGGGCACGCCGCTGTCGAGGCGGCCCGCCGGTGGGCGCTGCCGACCGTCGCGGTCTTCCAGACCGACCTGGTCGGGTTCGCCCGGCGCTACGGCATCCCCGCCTCCCGCGTCCTCTGGCCCCACCTGCGCCGCCTCCACTCCGCCGTGGACCGCACCCTGGTCCCCTCCACCCCGACCCTGCGGATGCTCTCCGACCAGGGGTTCCCCCGGCTGAGCCGGTGGCCGCGCGGTGTGGACGGCGACCGCTTCAACCCCGCGCACCGCGACGAGGAACTGCGGCGGCGCCTCGCCCCCGACGGCCGGGTCATCGTCGGCTACGTGGGGCGGCTCGCCCGCGACAAACGCGTCGACCTGCTCGCCCACGTGCAGAAACTGCGGGGGGTGCGGCTGGTGGTGGTCGGCGACGGCCCCGACCGGGCCCGACTGCGGCGCCTGCTGCCCGACGCGGTGTTCACCGGCCAGCTCACCGGGGAGCGCCTGTCCCGGATCTACGCCAGCCTGGACGTGTTCGTGCACACCGGTGCCGACGAGACCTTCTGCCAGGCGGTGCAGGAGGCGCTGTCCTCGGGCGTACCCGTGGCGGCCCCGGCCGCCGGGGGGCCGCTCGACCTGGTCCGCGACGGCGAGAACGGCCTGCTGTACGCCCCCGACTCGGTGCGGGAGCTGCGCGTGGCCGCCGGACGGCTCGTGCACAACCCGGAACTGCGGGCGCGGCTGGCCGCCGCGGCCCGCCCCAGTGTGCGGGAACGCTCCTGGCAGGCCGTCAACGACCTGCTCATCCAGCACTACCGCGAGGTCACCGTGTCCAGCGCCAGCCTCGCCGGCGCCCCCTCCGCGCGGGCGGCCCGGCCCCTCGCCGCGGCCGAACCGCCCCGCCGCGGCCGCGGCGGGGACGGGGTGGCGTTACGCTGAGCCAGATGGCGCGGGGCGGGCTCGTCCCCTTCCGCTCTGGTCGGCCCTCCCCGCGCCACACTCCTCTCCCTACCCGGTTTCAGCCCGCCATAGCGTGCAGGGCGGTGGGCTGCTCGCTGCCCACGTCGTCGAGCACCTCGCTGAGCCGGTCCAGGTGGGCGCGGATCCACGGCAGCGCGACCGGGTCCTCGGCCGCCAGCGCGCTCGCGCGCTGCGCCTCGGTCTCCCCGTACAGCAGGCTGGTGGCCACCCGCATCCGCAGCGCGTCCGCGCTCTCCCCGAACTCCACCGCGGGCAGCACCCCCATCCCGTAGCGGTCCAGCAGCATCCGGGTGAGGTCGGGCCCGCTGGTCACCCCGTGCTCGGCGGCCAGCCGCTCCCGCCAGGCGCCGAAGTCCGGGTACAGGTAGAAGGCGGCCTGGGGGGCGACGACCGTCGCCCCCGCGGCACGGAACCGGTCGGCGACGGCGTGGGCCACGGCCCCGTGCAGCCGGCGGCTGCGGTCGATCAGGTCGACGATCTCGGGAGGCTCGCCGAAGGCGTAGGCCGCGGCCCGCTGGACCGGCCCGGAGGGGCTGGACCAGATCTCGCTGGCGATGCCCAGCAGGTCGCCGTGGAGCAGGCGGCCCCGTTCGTCGTGCGGCAGCCGGGCCACGCCGATCCGCCAGCCGCCCAGGGCGAGGTTCTTGCTCAGCCCGGTGGTGACGACGGTGCGCTCCGGCGCGAACTCGGCGGGGCTGTGCACCACCGTGGCCGGGTCGTGCACCAGGTCCCGGTAGATCTCGTCGGAGATGACGACCAGGTCGAGGTCGCGGGCGACCTCGGCGAGTCGGCGGACGGTGTCGCGCGAGGCCACGGTCCCGGTGGGGTTGTCCGGGCAGGTGGTGATGACCGCGCGCACCTGCCGCCCGGCGGCCCGGGCCTCGGCGACCGCCCGGGCCAGCAGTTCCGGGTCGGGGACGCCGCCCTGGGCCGGAAGGGTCGGCACCAGCAGCGGGCGGCCGCCCGCCAGCTGGGTCTGCGCCGCGTAGCTCACCCAGCTCGGCGCGGCGACGGCGATGTCCCCGCCGATCGCCAGCACCAGCGCGTACAGCAGCGGCTTGCTGCCCGGACCGGCGACCACCAGGTCGGGGTCGGTGGACAGGCCCCGGCGTTCCCAGTAGCCCGCGGCGGCCTCGCGCAGTTCGCGCAGTCCCGCCACCGGCCCGTAGCCGTTCTGGTCACCTCCTGTCGACAGTGCGTCGCGCATCACCGGGTGGACCGGGAGTCCGGCCTCCCCGAAGCCCATCGGCAACACGGGGAGTCCCTGGCGGCGACGGAGAGTGATTGCCTCGTTGACGGCGAGGGTCGCGGAAACAGCTATCGGCATGGAGGCTCAACTCCAAGGGTCGAAGATCGCACGGACCGGCCTGGTACGGACTGACCGGTGGCCCACTTCCCACCCTGCCGGGAGACATCCATCAGTACAAGCGACTCTTTCCGATGGGCAGCGTAAGATCTACTTATGCTCGACCTGCGCCGGCTCCAGATACTGCACGAGTTCGCCGTGCACGGCACGATCGCGGCGACCGCGGCCGCCCTCGGCTACACCCCCTCCGCGGTCTCCCAGCAGCTGTCGGCATTGGAACGCGAGGTCGGCACGCAACTGCTGGACCGCACCGCCCGCAGCGCGGAACTCACCGACGCCGGACGGCTGCTGCTGGGGCACGCCGAACAGATCCTGGCGATGGTCGAGGCCGCCGAGTCGGTCCTGGCCGCGCAGACCGGCGCCCCCCGCGGGCGGGTCACCATCACCGCGTTCCCGACCGCGGCGGTCGCCTTCGCCCCCTCCATCGCCCGCAGCCTGCGCGTCCACGAGGGCATGCAGCTGGTGCTGCGGCAGAGCACCGGGGGCGACGGCACCCGCCCGGTGCGCACCGCCGAGGTCGACATCTCCCTCGTCGACGACTGGTCGGGACGCACCCCCGACAGCGCGGCGGGCACCCTGCGGCACTACCTGCTGCTGCGCGACCCCCTCGTGCTCGCGGTGCCCGAGGACCACCGCCTGGCCGACCCGTCGGTCCCGGTGGACCTGGCCGACCTGCTCGACGAGTCCTGGGTGACCGCGCCCACCGGCGAGCCCTCCCGCACCGCCGTGGACCGCCTGCTCGCCGGCGTCGGCGGAGCCCCCGGGGCGGTCTGGGAGTTCGAGGGCATCGGCACCATCATGAGCCTGGTCGCCCGCGGCCTCGGCATCGCCGCGGTCCCCGCGCTCTCCTTCAGCTCGGCCTCCCCCGGGCTGGCGCACCGCCGCATCCCCCACGCCCCCGTCCGGCGGATCTACGCCGTCGCCCGCGCCACCAGCGTGCGCCGCCCCGCCATCGAGGTCACCCTGAACGCCCTGTACGAGGCCGCCGAGGACGTCAAACGGGTGCTGGCCGCCGAACGGGGCGAGGCCCTGCTGGACTGAGCGGCCGCGCCCACGGGCGTCCACTACCCTGCCCGCTATGAACCGGATGCTCGCCACGGCGGTGGTGTTCAGCTCCTCCGCGGCCGTGCTGGTCCTGGAAGTCGCGGTCACCCGCCTGGTGGCGCCCTACTCCGGCGACACCCTGGAGACCTACACCGCGGCGATCGGGGTCGCCCTCGCCGCGATCGCGCTGGGCGCGCGCACCGGCGGCCACGCCGCGGACCGCCGGCCGCCCGAGCCGCTGCTGGCGGTGCTGCTCGTCCTCGGCGGCGGCACCACCCTGCTGGCCCGGCCCGTCGTGCTGCTGCTCGGCCCGCAGTTGGCCGGGGCCGGACCGGTCACCGCGCTGCTGCTGGTCGCCTCCGGCATCGCCCTGCCGGTGGCGCTGCTGTCCGCGGTCCCCCCGGTGGTGGTCAAGACGCAGCTGGCGGACCTGGACCGCGGCGGCAGCGTGGTCGGCCGCTTCAGCGCGTGGGGCACCGTCGGCGCGCTCGCGGGCACCGTCCTGACCGGCTACGTACTCGTCGCCCTGCTCCCGGTCTCCACGGTGCTGCTGGTCTGCGGCGGCGCAACAGCGCTGCTGGGGCTGCCCTTCGCGGTGCGCGGCGCGTTCCTGCGCGGCGCGCGCGGCATGCGCGACGGGCTCGTGCTGCTGGGCGTCTGCCTGGCCGGTGCCACCCTGCTGGTGCGCGTGGACTCCCCCTGCGACGCCGAGACCGCCTACTACTGCGCCCGGGTGGAGGAGGACCCGCACCGGCCCCGGGGCCGCCTGCTCTACCTCGACGACCTGCGGCACGGCTACGTGGACCTGGCCGACCCGACCCACCTGGAGTTCGGCTACACGCAGTGGTTCGGCGCCGCCGTGGACACCCAGCTGCCGCCCGGACCGGTGGAGAGCCTGCACGTGGGCGGCGGCGCCTACACCATGCCGCGCTGGCTGGCGGCGGTCCGGCCCGGCTCGACCAGCCTGGTCCTGGAGGTCGACCCGGCCGTCACCGAACTGGCCCGCACCGAACTGGGGCTGCGCACCGGACCGGACCTCACTGTGGCGGCGGGCGACGCCCGCACCACGATCGTCGAGGTCCCCTCCGACAGCCGCGACCTGGTGCTGGGGGACGCGTTCGGCGGCCTGAGCGTCCCCTGGCACCTGACCACCCGGGAGTTCGCCGCCCAGGTGCACCGGGTGCTGCGCCCGGACGGGCTGTACGCCGTCAACGTCATCGACCGCGGCGAACGGGCGTTCCTCGCCGCCCAGGCCGCCACCCTCGGCGAGGTCTTCACCCACGTCGCGGTGGCCGCGGACCGCACCGGCCTGGACTCTCCCGCCGGCGGCAACCACGTCGTCCTCGCCTCCGACGCGCCCCTGGACACCGGCGCCCTGGCGGCGGCCCTGGCCCGCACCCCCGTCCCGGGCGGCCTCGCCGACGAAGAGCGGCTCGCCCGCTGGCGCTCCACGGGCCTGGTCCTCACCGACGACCACGCCCCGGTGGACCAGCTGCTCACGCCCTACCTGTGAGGGCGGGACCGGGGACACCGGGACGACCCGCGGATTTTGGCCAGGATTTCCCCTCCGGATTCCCAGCCCTTCTTCTCCCGCCACCCTCCTGCGGATATCTGTGTGCGTAGGGGGGCACGTCCACCGCCGCGGGGTAGAGCTGCCACTACCCGGAATGGGGTGCTCTCCTCATCGCCCGGGCAGGGGATCCGTTTGTAACGTCGTGGTCACGAGACCCCGCCACCACAGGACTCCGGGAGGGCCACCGTGAACAGCACCGCCGGCGTACCCCGCCGCGACCGGAAGGCCGCCTGTTGACCTGGGCCGTGGCCGTCGCGCTGGCGGGGGCGTTCTGCCTGGCGCTGGGATCGGCCCTGCAGGAGCGCGACGCGATCCGTGCGCCGGGCGGCAGCGTGGCCCGGCTCGGCTTCCTGTGGCACCTGGTGCGCCGTCCCCGGTGGCTGTTCGGGTCCCTGGCCGCGGCGGCGGGGGTGGGCCTGCACCTGGTGGCCCTGAGCGCGGCTCCGCTGACCATCATCCAGCCCCTGGGTGTCACCGGGCTGCTGTTCGCGATCGTGCTGTCGGCGCTGTTCAGCCGGCGGCGGGTGCGCGCCGGCCAGCTGCTGGCCGGCGCGGCCGTCATGGGCGGGCTGATCGGCCTGCTCACCCTGTTTCCGCACAGCGCGGACTCCCCGGTCCTGCCGCTGTCGGCCGCCCTGGCGCTGACCGGCGGGATCGCCGTCGCGGGGACGGCGGGCTACCTGGTGGCCCACTGGGTTCCCGCGGGGCCCCGCGCCGTGCTGCTGGCCGTCCTCGGCGGGGCCGCCCTGGGCACCACCTCGGCGCTGGCCCGTGTCGTGGCCGTACGCGCGGCCACCGACCTGACCGCGGTGTTCGGCTGGCTCACCCTGCTGGCCGTGGCCGTCGCGGTCTTCGGCGGCCTGCTCCAGCAGAACGCCTACCGGACCGGGCACTTCGCCGCGGCCTACGCCACGCTCCTGGTCGTCGACCCCGCCGTGGGGGCGGGCATCGGCGTGCTGGTGCTCGGCGAGAGGGTGCCCGCGACCCCGTTCGACCAGGTCCTCGCCGCTGGCGCGGCGCTGCTGGCGATCGCCGGGACCGCTGTGCTGGCCCGGGCCGAGAACCGCAACCCGGAGGCGCTCCGCCGGTCCTCCTCCACTGACCTCGTCCACACCACGCCGGGAGATTCGAGATGACTTCCATCGAGCAGCGCACCCGCCGCACCGCAGGCGGCGCCGCGGAGCGGCAGCGCGTCCTCATCGCCACCGACACCTACCCGCCGGACGTCAACGGGGCCGCGTACTTCACCTACCGGCTGGCCACCGGACTGGCCGAACGCGGCCACGACGTGCACGTGGTGTGCGCCTCGGCGGACGGGCCGCCCCGCGTGGAGGTCCGCGACGGCGTGATGCTGCACCGGCTGCGCTCGGTGCCGGTGCTGGTCCACCCCACGATGCGCACCGCGCTGCCGCTCGGGGTCACCGGCCACGTCGCCCGGCTCGTCGACCGGCTCGCCCCGCACGTGGTGCACTCCCAGAGCCACTTCACCATCAGCCGCGCGGCCATCCGGTGCGGCCGCCTGTCCGGCGTCCCGGTGGTGATGACCAACCACTTCATGCCGGACAACCTGTTCGCGCACGCCCACGTCCCGGAGCGGCTGCACGGCACGGTGGGCTCCCTGGCCTGGCAGGACATGATCAGGGTGGCGCGGACCGCCGACTACGTCACCACCCCCACCCAGCGGGCCGCCGAACTGCTGGCGAGCAAGGGGTTCACCCGTCCGGTCGAGGCGGTGTCCTGCGGCATCGACCTGGGGCGGTTCCGGCCGCGTCCGCACGAGCGCGCCGCGGCGCGCGCCCGCCTCGCCCTGCCCGACCGCGAGACGATCGTCTTCGTCGGCCGCCTGGACGCGGAGAAGCGGATCGACGAACTGATCCGGGCCCTGCCGGAACTGCTGCGCCACCGCGACCTCCAGCTGGCGCTGGCCGGGACCGGACAGCGCCGGGCGGAACTGGAGCGGCTGGCCGCCTCCCTGGGGGTGGCCGACCGGGTCCACTTCCTCGGATTCGTGCCCGACGAGGACCTGCCGCTGGTCTACGTCGCCGCGGACCTGTTCGCGATCGGCAGTGTGGCCGAGCTGCAGAGCATCGCCACGCTGGAGGCCATGTCCACCGGGCTTCCCGTGGTGGCGGCCGACGCGCTGGCCCTGCCCCACCTGGTGCGCCCGGGCCGCAACGGCTACCTGTACCGGCCCGGGGACGTGGCGGAGCTGACCCGGCACCTGCTGACGGTCCTGGAGTCGCCCGAGCACCGCGCCGCCCTGGGCGCCGCCAGCCGGGAGATCGCGCAGACCCACGACCACCGCCGCTCCCTGGACCGGTTCGAGCAGATCTACGCCGAGGTCCGTCCCCGCTCCCGGCCGCTGTCGCCGCGCGGCGTGCCCACCTCCCCGTGGCGGGACACCACCGTGGCGGCGTGAACCCCGCGGCGGGCGGGACGTCCCGTCGGGCCTTTCCGCACTCTTTGCCGCACTGTCCGTTCCATGCACAGTGGTGTGGTTAGCCACTGAGACGTGTGGTTCGTCAGAAAAGGTCGAATTCGAGGAGCCGGCGCGGTGGACGCGCTGCTCGCCGAGATCAACCACGCCGAACTCCAGGTCGAGACGTGCAACCGCGTGCTGGAGGAGCGCTGGCGCGAACACGCCGACCTGGAGTCCCGGTTGCAGCGGATGGAGGCCGAACTCGCCGAACTGCGCCAGGCCCGCATCGAGGCGTACTCCCGGTGGTGGGAGACGCGGGAGTCCCGTGACCGCGCCCTGCACGTGGCGCGCCGACTCCGCCGGCGTCTCGACCGGATGCGCGGTCGGCTGCCCGGCCGCCCCTCTCCCACCGGTCTGCCGGACCTGCCGTCGGGCCCGGTGGCCCTCGGGCGGGAGCAGGGTCAGGAGGCCTGAAGCGGCTCGTCCAGCGGCGGCAGCGGGCTGGCCACGGCGGAAGCCGGGAATCCCCGGTCCCGCCAGGCGATGACGTGGTGCGCCAGCGCGCGGAGCCGGTCGCCGGCCCGCTCGGCCCGCTCGGGGGAGAACACCACCGCGGGGTGGTTGCGCAGCGCGCAGCTCTCGTGCAGGTGGCCGGTGCCGGCCAGGGAGTAGCCCGCGGAGTAGCCCGCGAGCATCCCGGTATCCAGCGCCGTGAGCAGCGCTCCCCGGTCCACCAGGTCGGGGCTGGACGGGTTGATCAGCACCGCTCCCGGACGCATCCGGGCCAGGGTGCGCGCCCCGATGAGCCCCCGGGTCCCGGGCGTCACCGGCACGTGCAGCGAGACCACGTCGGCCGTGGCGATCAGGTCGAAGAAGTCCGTCCGGGCGACGCCGCACGGCCAGCTCCGCAGCCGTGACCCGGTGCCGACGACCCGTTTGAACAGGGGAAGGGCGAGGTCGGCGAATCTCGCGGCCACCGGGCCCATGCCGACCAGGCCGAGGGTGAGGTCGTGGGCCCGGGGCGCGGAGCGAAACCAGGCGAGGCGTTCGGCGGCGATGCGGCGCAGCTGCGCCAGCGTCATGGTGAGGACGCGGGCGGCCGCCTGGTCGACGTCCTCGCGGCGCGGCGGCGGGCAGACCCACAGTCCGCGGCGTTCGGCCTCGGCGACGTCGACCCCCAGGCAGTGCTGGTCGGTGGTCATGACCAGGCGCAGGGTCGGCAGCGCGTCCAGCAGCGCGGCGTCCACGCGGGTGTCGTGGACGATGAGCGCGACCGCCCCGGCGGCTTCGACGGCGACGCGCTCGGGGTCGCGGGTCCCCAGGACGCGGGTCCGGAAACCGGCCTCGGTGAGCAGGCGCACCGCGGGCTCCGGATCATGGACGCCGGTATCCGTGATGACCACGTACGGAGCGGTCACGGCCACCTCCAACGGACAGCACGGTCAAACAACGGTCAACAGCCCAAAAAGTACCTTTTGCCACTCGGCGGCACCAGTGCACCCCCGTGCCTCCGGTACCCCCTGCGCACCCGGACCACGCCCCCACACGGACATCCGGCACCCAAACCACGGAATTCGAGACATGGATCACATGTCCTTCCGTTCCCGCCGCCCCGCCCGAGGAGACCGACAGTCCCGTTCCGTCCCCTCGGACCCGATGCCGGAAAACGCCCCCGACCCCCGGAAACGCCCGACTCCGCGAAAGACCGGGTTGCTTTTCGACGCCCCGCGCCGACCGGACTCCGCCCAACCACCGCGGAGGCGGCGGACCCGGCGACGGATCGGAGCGCACCGTCGCCGCCCTCCCCTCGAATCGGCGATCCGCCCGCGACGACGCGGGGACTCTCCGCGAGAATCCCGTCACCCACTGTGAGATTTTTGGGCTCGGCGGCGTCCCTGTTCAGCGCAGACGCCACCCACCGCTTTCGCTACAGCCGATGAGAGGTTCACGATGCGCAAACCCCACAATCGGTGGACCGTGCTGGCGGGCGCGGCCGCCGTCTCCCTGGCGGCGTTCGGGTTTCCCGCTCTGGCCGCGGCCACCGAGGACGTCCCCCCGCCGGCCCACACCGTCCACCACAACCAGAAGTCGACGTACCTGGTCGACGGGTACCGGGTGAGCTACCTGCCGCCCGGGCTGGACCGCTACGCCTCCGCCTCCACGACCTCCGGCGGCAGCGGGAGCGACCACGTCTCCCAGCTGGCCTGGGTCTCCGACGACACGGTCCACGGCAGCGTGGAGGTGCGCCGCCACCCCGAGGGCTTCACCCTGTCCGAACTCCGCGACAACCACCACGACCACCTGGAGGCGCCGCGCCGGACCACGGTCAACGGCTTCCCCGCCTACCTCTCCGCCGCCGACGGCGAGGTGTTCTGGGTGGACGGCCACGACACGGCCCTGTCCGTCTTCCTCGACCCCGACCGCTGGTCCTCCGACGAACTGATGGAGATGGCCGAGGGGATCGTCCCGCACGAGGAGACGGACTCCACCGTCTCCGTCACTCGGCGCTCCGCGGAGTCGCCCCTCCCCGGCACGGACGCCGAGCGCTTCTGGCTCGCCGCCCCGTCCGCCGGCCCCGAGGGCGGCTCCGCGCAGACCTCCGAGGAGGAGCAGCCCCGACTGCTGCCCGCCCCCGCGGACGCCCCGCTCCACCCCTACGCCGACATCACCGCCGAGGAGCAGGAGGTCGTGGCCTGCCTCGGCGAGGAGACCGGCGAGGAGATCCCCACCGAGGGCGGCGTGGCCACCCCGTGGGGCAGCGCGACCTGGAACTCCGGCCTGTGGGCCCTGGTGCCCATGCCCACCCGTGAGGCCGCCGCCGAGTGCGCCGAGCGGACCGGGCTGGACCAGTCCCGGGCCCAGGAGATGGCCGCCCGCCCCGGTTCCGCGGACTCCTCCGGCAGCGCCCCCTCCGACGAGGGCGTCGACCGCTCCTCCGCGGACTCCGGGAAGTCCGCCGAGCGGAACGAGGACAGCGAGCAGCGGAGCCTGTGGGACCTGCTGCCCCGGGCGTGAGGACCGCGCTTCGCACACCGCGGGCGGACCGGACGGTCCGCCCGCGGTCGTGTCCGCACCCGCCTCTCACCCGTCCCGCCGCACCGCCTCCCCGGCCGGCCACACCGCCACGGGGTCCAGCAGGCCGAGCCGCTCCGCGTCGACCACCGGATCCCGCGTGCTGCGGGAGCCGTAGCCGACGAACAGCTCCCGGATCCGGACCGCCGTCGCCTCGTCCAGCCCGCCGATCCGGCCGAGGAGACGCTCCGGGTCCGTGGCGAGCAGCTCCTTGCGCGCCTTGTTGGGGCCGCCGCCCCGGGCCGCCACCGCGGCGGCGGCGAGCAGGTTGAGGTAGCCGAGGTGGACGAACCCGCTCAGCGGGTCGGTGTGCCGGACCGCGTGGTGGGGACCGGAGCCGATCCGGAACGGGACGCCGTGGTCGAAGCAGGCGACGATGAACGCCGCCACTTCGTCGGGGCTGGGAAAGTCCGCCTCCTCGACGCCGCCGCAGCTCAGGCGGGCCCCCAGACCGGGCACCCCGGCGATGGCGGCGATGTTCCCGAGCCCCCTGCGGCCGCGGTCGAACTCGACGTAGATCGGCGGCGGGAGCGCTGCGGCGCTCTCCGGCAGACGGCCGAACAGCCGCCTGCCACGCGCGGCGTGGGCCGCCGCCGCACGCAGGTAGCGGGCGGCCTTGCCGATGTCGGAGCCGGAGGCCCGGATCTCGTAGTGGGAGACGCGCACCCTCGGATCCGCCGCCCCGCCGCCGACCGCCTCCCATTCGTCCGCCACGACCAGACCGACCTCGACCCGCTCGTCGGCGCCGAGGTGGGCGCCCAGGTCCCCCAGGACCCCCACCGGACACAGCAGGCGACCGGTGTGCATGGGGTGCCCCACGATCCGGTCGGCCCGGTGGCGCGCCAGGGCCTGCCGCATCGGCAGCGCGGCGGGCGGGAACAGCCCGGCGTCGTCGACCAGGCCGCGCAGCAGGATCGCGACGGCCCCGCGCACGGCGCCCGCGGTGCCCCCTTCCTCCGGAGGGCGGCCGCCGTGCGGCCCGGCTCCCGGCGCCGGCGGAACGCTCCCCGTCGCCGGGAGCCGGTCGTTCTTTCCGTTCCCCATCAGAGCCCCCGCAGCAAAAACAGACACCTTTCTATAAAACTCACAATAGGGATTCCCTGCTCATCATCCTCCCCCCCACCCCGGACACCGTACCCCGCCCGAAAATCCCCTTCCCACCAGCGGAAACCGGGCACCAGAACGCCAAGGTCAGAAAATCACGGGTAACCGCCGTGCGCTTCCACGATTTCCGCTATTTTGGGATTGGCAGCCGCGTTCCGGACGCTCTCGCCAAAAGGTCAACAGCACCTTGTGTGCGCCTGGCATGCGCGTCGCCCCGTGTCGGCACGCCGGGGCACCAGCACCCAACCGAATACCTCGCGCAGGGACGGCCTCATCGGACCCCCCTCCCCCGATAGGAGTTCCTGCCTTCCCCCTCCTGCCGAGCCAGCCCTCCCCTCCCGGTTGGTCTCAACTCCAGGAGGCGAAGGGGACCACGCCGGCGCGGCGTGGTCCCCTTTCCGTTCGTGACCCTCCGCGGGCCTCACCGGTCGGCCACGTGGACCCGCACCACCCCGGCCATCTTGTCGGTGCGCACGTCGGTGACCTTCACCACGTCACCGGTGCGCGGCGCCTCCAGCATCTTCCCGTCGCCCAGGTAGATGGCCACGTGGGAGATGTAGTCGGGGGCCGTCGGGTCGCTGCGCCAGAAGATCAGGTCGCCACGGCGGGCCTCGGCGTAGTCGACGTGCTCCCCGGCCCACCACTGGTCGTGGGTGACCCGGGGGATCTCCACCCCCGCCTGCCGGAAGGCCCACTGCACCAGACCGGAGCAGTCGAACCCCCGTCCCGGGGTGGTGCCGCCCCACACGTAGGGCACGCCCAACTGGCTCTCGGCCGCGGCGATCATCCGTTCGACGACCGCCTCGCTGACCGGCACTCCGTCGGCGTCGTAGGGGCGCGGCCCCGAGGTCTCCTCGGCCAGCACCTGCAGGCTGATGTCGGGACCGAGCGCCTTCTTCAGGTCCTCCCGAAGCTGCCACAGGTCCGCGCCGGGAGCCGAGACGATCAATCCGTTGCCCCGGGGAAAGCCCAACTCCGCGGCGGAGGCCCGGGAGATCAGCGCGTCGATCCCGGCCACCCCCGAGGTGGCGTGCGTCCACACCTCCTTGTCGACCGTTCCCCGCGCCCCGGCCATCGCCACGGTGCTGCCCAGGTCCAGGTCCCGCTGCTTGCCCGCGTCGTTGGAGAGCGCGATCCGCCCCTCGGCGATCCCCTGCCAGATCTCGTCGGACTCGGCGGAGGGGGCGGGGGCGTAGTTGCGGAAGGTGGAGGGGGTGACCCCCAGAACGGACATGGCCACACCGTCGACCTGGATCCGGGCCGCGTCCACCACCTCGACCGACCGCACGCCGTCGATGGCGCGGACCTTCTCCACGAGCCCGGGGGCCAGCGGCTCCGCCGACACTGCGAAGTACTCCCGGGAACGCGGCTCGTCGAACGGGGCGACCCGGACGTCGCGGTCGAGCCGCTCCCGGTCGGCGACCGGAGGCGAGGGGTACGTACCGGAACCGGAGGGGGTGGCGGCTCCCGACGGGAGGGAGGAGGAGGTGACGGAAGGCCGGTCCGCCACATCCGGTCGGGGCTCAGCCCAGGCTGGAGAGCCGAAAGCGCCGAAGGCCGCGACGAGCACCACGGTGGTGCCCGTACCGGCCGTCAGCCGTCGCCGTACCGACACACTCGTGCCTTTCGGGTATTCGGGTTGTGACTGTCATCTCGTACCAGGATGGTGGCAGACGGAAATCGTTTCAAGTCACCACAACAAACAGAACGTAAACGACACATCGCTCCCCGAACACGCCGAGGCGCCGGCGCGGCGGTCCCGCCGGTCGGACGACGCCTACCCCGCGTCCAGGCTGACCCGGTTGACCAGCGGCTCTCCCGCCGCCCAACGCCGCAGCTGCTCGTCCACGAACCGCCTGGCCCGGGGGTAGAACGCGGCGGAGCCCCCCGCCACGTGCGGGGTGACGAAGACCCCCGGGGCGTCCCACAGCGGATGGTCCGCGGGCAGCGGCTCGGGGTCGGTGACGTCCAGCGCGGCCCGGATCCGTCCCCGCTCGGCCAGCAGCGCCGCGGTGTCGACCACCGGGCCGCGCCCCACGTTCACCACGAGAGCGCCGTCCGGCAGCGCCGCCAGCTCGGCCGCGCCGATGAGCCCCTCCGTCTCGGGGGTGTGCGGGGTGACGACCACGACGACGTCGGCGTCGGGCAGCAGACGGTGCAGGTCCTCGACGCCGTACACCCCCGAGGCCGGGCGGGCGCGGCGGGCCAGCCGCACCACGGTGGCCTCGAAGGGCAGCAGGCGCGCCTCGACCGCCGCGCCGATGCTGCCGTAGCCGACGATGAGCACCCGGCAGTCCGCCAGGGAACGGGTGTAGTGCGGATCCCACACGTGCGCCCGCTGGTCCGCGGCCCACCGGGGAAGCTCCCGCTGCGCCGCGAGGATCAGCGCGACCACGTGCTCCGCGGTGCTCGCGTCGTGCAGCCCGCGCCCGTTGTACAGCCGCACGCCCTCCGGCAGGTCCGCCAGGGCGTGCTCGTAGCCGGCGGTGAGCAGCTGGACCGCGCGCAGCCGGGGCATCCGCCGCATCAACTCCACCCGCTGGACTCGGCCGTAGGGGACGACGTAGAAGACGACGTCGTCGAGCACCCCGGCCGGGGGCTCGCCTCGACCGTCGTAGACCTCCACGGTCAGCTGTTCCGGGGCGTTGTCCCGGTTCTGCTCCCAGGGCACCAGGATCCGCCCGTCCACCCCGACTCCTCCGCTCCGCGGTGTTCCTCGCTCACGTGCGTCCACGGTTCCCCGACGCTATCAGGGGCCCCGCCCCCTCCCCATCCGGTCCGCGCGTAACCGCGTCGTCCCCGGGAACGAGGAGGGGGCGCCACCCGGTCCGCGGCCGGCGCCCCTCTCTCCTCCGGAGGTCCCCTCATGCTGGTCATCAACAACTCCCGCGCCGGAAGCAACGAGGACCGGCAGTTGCGCGCCGCGGTGGGCGAACTGACGGTCGCGGGTGCTGCGGCGGTGGAGGTCGTCTCCTGCGGCGACTCCGCGGAACTGGACGCGGCCCTGGACCGCGGCCACGACACGCTGGTCGTGGCCGGCGGGGACGGCTCCCTGCACGCGGTGGCCAACGCGCTGCACCGCCGCGGCGAACTCGGCGGCCGTGTGGTCGGCCTGCTGCCGCTGGGCACCGGCAACGACTTCGCCCGCTCCCTCGGCCTCCCCCTGGACCCCGAGGCGGCCGCCCGCGCGTTCCTGTCCGGCACGGCCCGGCCGCTGGACCTGCTCGTGGACGACACCGGCGAGGTGACCGTCAACGCCGTGCACCTGGGCATCGGCGCCGACTCCACCCGCGAGGCCGCCCGGTGGAAGAAGACGCTCGGCCCGGCGAGTTTCCCGGTCGGCGGACTGATCGCGGGCTGGGCCGCCCAGGGGTACCGCATGCTGGTGGAGGCCGACGGCGAGAAGGTGATCACGCCCCGGCACAAGACGCTCATGGCCGGTCTGGCCAACGGCCGCTTCATCGGCGGCGGCGCGGGCACCCTCGACCCCGGCGCACGGCCCGACAGCGGTGTGATCGGGCTGGTCGTCTCCCGCTCACGCGGTTTCTGGCGGCGTGCCGCACACGCGGTACGCCTGCACCGGGGCACCCACCCGATGGAACTGGACGTCCACCACCGCCCGGCGCACACCGTCACGGTGGTCGGCGAACCGGTGACGATGAGCAGCGACGGCGAGATCACCGAGGGGGTCACCAGGCGCACCTGGCGGGTACTGCCCGGCGCGTGGCGTTTCGTGGTGCCCCGGGAAGGCCCCCTGGCGTGACCGTTCCGGTCAGCGGGTCAGCTCGTAGCAGGCGATGGCCGCCGCGGCGGTGACGTTGAGGGAGTCCACGTCGCGCGCGGCCATCGGGATGCGCGCCCGGACGTCGGCCTGGTCGATCCACCGGGTGGACAGCCCGTCCCCCTCCGCCCCCAGCAGCAGCGCGTACCTGCCGTCGCCGTCCCCCACCGCCTCGGCCAGCGGCACCGCGTCCGGCGCGGGGGTGAGCGCCACCAGGGTGAAGCCGCGCCGCCGCAGCTCCTCCAACCCGCCGTACCAGTCGTCGAGCCGGGCGTAGGGGAGGGTGAAGACCGCCCCCATGGACACCTTGACGGCGCGCCGGTACAGCGGGTCGGCGCAGCGGGGGGCCAGCACGGCCGCGTCGACGCCCAGCCCGGCGGCGCTGCGGAAGATCGCCCCCACGTTGGTGTGGTCGACGACGTCCTCCAGGACCACGACGCGGCGCGCGGCCGCGACCACCTCGGCGACCCCGGGCAGCGGCTTGCGGTGGAAGGAGGCGAGGACCCCGCGGTGCAGGTGGAAGCCGACCAGCCGCTCGGCGACTGCGTCGTCGACCACGTACACCGGGGCGTCGAAGGCGTCGGCCACGTCGTCGAGCACCGTGCGGCGGCGCCGGGTGAGCAGCAGCGAACGGGGGCGGTATCCGGCGCGCAGCGCACGGCGCACCACCTTCTCCCCCTCGGCCAGGAACAGCCCGTGCTCGGCCTCCAGGCTGCGGCGGAGGCTGCTGTCCCGCAGCCGCACGTAGTCGGCCAGCCGCTCGTCGGCGGGATCGGCCACCTCGATGACGTTCACGGCCCCATTGTCGTCGACCCGGCACACCGGCCCGCCGGGACGGCGGCGTGCCCTCGCCGGAGGCTGCGGCCGCGCCCTAGTCGAGCGACTCGACCAGCGGCTTGAGGCGCTGCCAGCGGGCCTCCTCGCAGGAGCCGACGCGGGTGACCTCGGTGTCGATGGCCACCCCGTTCCAGGTTCCGCTGACCACCGCCGTCTCGGGGCCGTAGACGTCGTCGGTGCAGATGGCGCCCGGGTCGACCTCCTGGAAGGGGCCGGCCTCGTCCTCCTCCTCGCCGTTGGCGGCGAGCTGGGCGCAGACCGCCGGGTCGGCGAGGGGGTCGCCGGCGCAGTCGAGGCGCTGCTCGTGGAACTCCTCGCCGTCGTCCACCCGGACCTCCAGGCTCGCCACGGGCGAGTCGGGCAGATCGGAGAGCCCGCTCATGGTCTGGGCGGCCGCCTCGGTCCGGACCCCGGCCTCGGCCACGAAGGACGCCCCCACCACGGCGGTGTAGACGACCGCTCCGCCCAGGCAGAGCGAACCGAGCACGACACTGCCGACCGTACCGAGGGAATTCCAACGAGCGCCCAGCTTGGACATGGCCATCCTCTAAGAAGTCGAGCGATTCCGAATGACCGCGGCGAACTCCCCGCCACGGTCGCTTCATCCCGCGACCCCCATCGCAGCCGGACCGGTCGGGTGTGCCACAACGCCCCCCGGCACAAACGCCACAACCGTGCGCATCCAGCACGCGAACCCCAGAAATCGACTGGCGCGAGCGGTTCGCCATCCTAGCCCCCGTTGCCCGCGGCGGCATCCCCGCTCCGCTCCGGCGGGGGGCCGCGGGCGGCGGGCAGCGGCGGTTCCGGTTCCGGGCACCACTGCCGGTCCGTCCCTGACACGGGGGCGGGATTCCCCATCCTGACCGGGAGGGACGGCACGCACCGCCGCTTCGCCCCCAAGGAGACCAAGGTCACATCAGACGGCCGAGCGGAGTCGCGGCCCCCACCGGCCGCGTGGGGAGTGCGGGCCCTCCGCCCCCTCCCCGACGTCGGGGGACCGGCCGGGACCGCCCCCGACTCCGACTCCGTTGATCACACTTCGACAACGGTACGGAGACTCCGTCGCATACTTCCTCCGAGAGCCGAATGCACCGCCCCCCCCCACAAAACAGGTGCAAACAACGTGAAAATTCACGTTCGCCCCCACCTCCCGGCACCACACCCCCCAAGACTCCCTTTTGTCCTGATCGTTGCCTTGAGTACCGTTCCTCCTTAAACCCGTTGGTAACAACCCCCGTGAGGTCACCTTGGGACGCCATCGCGGAAGCAACGCAGCCGACAACGCCCCCGACACCCGCCGCCGCGCGAACCGGCGACGGCGCCGCCGCGGCACCGGGCGTGCCCTCGCCGCGTTCGCCGCCGCACTCGCCATCCTCATCGGCCTCGGGGTCACCGGCTACTTCGTGCTGGGCGGCCGCCTCGGCTGCGCCAGCTCCTCCCTCCCCCTCCAGGTCGCGGCGGCCCCGGAGATCGCCCCCGTGCTCACCCGACTGGCCGACGACTTCAACTCCACCGACGCGGCGAAGAACCGGTGCGTGACCGTGGAGGTGCGCGGCGCCGACTCCGCCGACGTCGCCTACAGCATCACCGGAGCCGGGCCGACCATGGGCGGCACCGAATCACAGGTGTGGATCCCCGACTCCACCCTGTGGGTCAAGACCGTCCAGCGCGACGCCGCCGACGACGTCGTCGTCAGCACCGGCACCTCCGTGGCCCGCTCCCCGCTGGTCCTGGTGACGACCGAGACCGTCGCAGCCGAAGCCGACGCCTCCGACACCCCGCTGTCCTGGGACAACCTGGTGCCGACCCAGGCACTGCCGGACCAGGACGCACCCCCCTACCAGGTGCACGTGATCGACCCGGTCAACAGCTCCTCCGGGCTCGCCACGCTCGCGCTCGTCAGCAACTCCGTCGGCACCGAGGAAGGCTCCCAGACCCGGTTCATCGCCGCCCTGCAGAACCTGCAGAAGTCGATCGCCCCCGACGAGGAGGCCGCCTTCACCCTGATCAGCGAGGCCGCCGACGACGAGCAGGCCCCGCTGCTGGTCCTCAGCGAACAGGCCGCCTGGCGACACAGCACCCGGTCCGGCTCCACCGTGCACGTCATCTATCCCGACAACGGCACCTACACCCTGGACTACCCCTACGTGCTGCGCTCCGACGCCCCCGAGGTGCAGCTCGCCGCCGAGGACTTCCGCGCCTTCCTCACCAGCCAGGAGGCGCAGCGGGCCATCCGCGCCGACGGGTTCCGCTCCGCCGACGACTCCACCGACCCCGAGGTGCTCACCGAGAAGCACGGCTTCCGCCCCGAGCACCCGGGGGAACTGCCCACCCCCGGCGAACAGGCGGCCAAGTCGCTGCTCCAGGCGTGGAACCAGCTCAAGCTCGGCACCCGCCTGCTCACCGTGGTCGACATCTCCGGCTCCATGGCCGAACCCGTGCCCGGCACCGGACTCACCCGGATGCAGGTCACCAGCATGGCCGCCACCCAGGGCCTCACCCTGTTCCCCTCCAACGCCGAGATGGGCCTGTGGGAGTTCTCCGTCGCCCTCGAAGGCGACCAGGACTACCGGGAGACCGTCCCCATCCGCCCGCTGGACGCCGAGGTCGACGGCGCCACCCAGCACGAGGTGCTGACCGCGGCGCTGACCGGCCTGACGCCCAAACCGGACGGGGACACCGGCCTGTACGACACGATCCTGGCCGCCTACCAGGAGCTGACCGAGGGCTACGCGGCCGACCGGGTCAACACCCTGCTGGTGCTCACCGACGGCAACAACGACGACCACGACAGCATCTCGCTGAACGAGCTGCTGGACCAGCTGGAGGAGCTGTACCAGCCCGACCGCCCGGTCAGCATCATCGCCATCTCCTTCGGCCCCGACGTGGACCCCGAACCCCTGGAGCAGATCGCCGAGACCACCCGGGGCGCCGCCTACACCACGGAGGACCCCACCGAGATCGGGGAGATCTTCCTCAGCGCCTTCGCCCTGCGCATCTCCGGCGGAGGGGGAGAGGAGGAGTAGCGCCGGGGGCGGCGGGGCGGGCACGCCCCGCCGCCCCTCCCGCCCGGCCCGGCCGCGCTCCCGAAGTGGGTGTCCAGACGGATAGACCCTGCTTTCCGGGGGATACCGTCTATGGACTTGTCGCACGTATTCGCATACGCAGTGATGTGCGGAATACGTGGACTCACTGAGAGGCGGCCGCCATGGCCAACGCTTGGATGCCCGCAGCCGGAAGAGTGACCAGCAGTTTTCTCGGAGGACGTCCCCGGGGCGGCGCACCGCGCGCCGTCTGGAGCGTGAGCGAATGCGACCCGAACCGGTGGTCCGCACACTCGGTCGCGCACCGCCTGGCCGACACGGGCCGCGCCGTCCACCTGGTGTGGAATCCGGTGACCGGCGACGTCGCCCAACTCCTGCCCGCCACCGTGGCCGCCACGGGCCAGCTCACCCCGGACAGCCGGGTCGACCGTGCCGGAGAGGGCCGCGTCTGCATCCTCGTCCAGGTCGTCGGCCACTCCCTGAAGCCGTTCACCGACGGCCCGCTCCACGGCCTGGACCCCGTCCTCGCCTGGCTGGACTCCTGGGGCATCCCCCGGACCTGGCCCGCCGGCCCTCCGGGGTCCCCGTCCCCCCACAGCGACGCCGACCGGGAGCACCGGTGGGCGCGGGGAGGACACTTCGGCCACTCCCAGGTCCCCGGTTCCGTGGCCGACGGCCCCGGAGCCGTCGACGTGGTACGGCTGCGCGGCGACCTGCTGCCCCCTCCCCGTCAGGAGCGGCCCGGTCCGCTCCCGGCACGGCTGCGGCACGTGCGCGGCGGGAACTGACCGCAGCCTCCCCTCCCGGGCGCTCCGCCCGTCCCACGGCCGCGGGCAGCGGGTCCCTCGTGGTCCGGTCGAGTCCCGGAAGCCCTTAGTCTGTCGCTCATGGGTGGATCGATCGAGCCAGGCTGGTACGCGGACCCCGAAGGAACTCCGGGCCAGCTCCGTTGGTGGAACGGCAACGAGTGGACGCAGCACGTCCGCCCGCTGTCCGAGTTCACCTCAGACCAGAACACCGCCGACGCCTCGGCGGCTTCCCAGCACACGACCGACTCGGGCAGCGGGACCTCGCCCGACGAGGCGACCGTCAACCTCGGCAGCGGCCCCTCACCCACCGACGCCACCATGCGCATCGACCCCCCGGCCGCTCCCGCCTCCCACGACGACGACCCCACCGCCGACCTCACCCCCGCCCCCGACGAGGCGACCGTCAACCTCGGCAGCGGCCCCTCACCCACCGACGCCACCATGCGCGTCAACCCCCCGGCCGCTCCCGCCTCCCACGACGACGACCCCACCGCCGACCTCACCCCCGCCCCCGACGAGGCGACCGTCAACCTCGGCAGCGGCCCCTCACCCACCGACGCCACCATGCGCGTCAACCCCCCGGCCGCTCCCGCCTCCCACGACGACGACCCCACCGCCGACCTCACCCCCGCCCCCGACGAGGCGACCGTCAACCTCGGCAGCGGCCCCTCACCCACCGACGCCACCATGCGCGTCAACCCCCCGGCCGCTCCCGCCTCCCACGACGACGACCCCACCGCCGACCTCACCCCCCAGACCCGTTTCCTCGGCGACGCGGAGGCGGACGAGGCGCCGAAGACCGCGGTGTTCGACTCCGGCGACGCCCCCCGGACCGCGGTGCTCGGCTCCGGCGACGCCCCCCGGACCGCGGTGTTCAACCCCGGCGATCCGGTGTTCACCCAGGCGGCCTCGGGTGAGGGCACCGAGGAGGAGGAGGACGGGGGACGCAAGTTCAACAAGTTCCTCGGCAGCCTCAAGGAAGGCATCCAGGACTACCGCGCCGAACTGGCCGAGGAGCGCAAGAAGCGCCAGGAGGAGCAGCGCCGCAAGGCCGAGGAGGAGGCCAAGCGGCGTGCCGAGCGGGAGGCCAGGGAGGCGGAGGAGCGCAAGAAGCGCGAGGAGGAGGAGCGCAGGCGGCTCGCGGAGCAGGCCAAGGCGGCTCCGCCGGGGTCGGCCCCCCACACGCCGGGAGCCGCTCCCCACCCCTCCGCCGAGTCCGGCGGCACCCCCGGCCGCACCCCGTCGGGAGCGAACCCGAGCCACGCCCCCTCCGGGGCGAACCCGAGTCACGCCCCCTCCGGCCCGCACCGGGGCTACTCCCCCTCCGGCCCGAACGCCGGATACCCGCCGGCGCCCCCGGTCCGACCGACCCCGCACCCCGCCGGCCCCCAGCCGTACCCGTATCCGCCGCAGACCGGCGCGCAGCGCGGCGCGGCCGCCTACCCGCCGCCCTCCCGTCCGGCCCCGTCGCCCGGACACGGCGCCGCTCCTGCTCCGGCGCGCAACCGCCCGGCGGCTCCGCCCGGGCACCCGCCGCGGGCACCGCAGGCTCCCGCGCCCTACAACCGGGGCGGCCACCCCGCCCCGGGGACGCCCGGACAGCCCCCGCTCCCGGGGCGGCCCCCGTGGGGCCCCGGCCAGGGCGGCCCGTACCCGGCGCAGCCCCCGGCTCCCCAGAAGAAGAAGGGCGGCTGCTGCGGCTGCGGCTGCGTCTCCACGCTGCTCATCCTGCTGGTCGTCCTGGCGGCCATCGGGATCTGCGGCTACCTGTGGCTGGACGGGAACGAGCTGATGGTCGCGATCTTCGGCCACCCGAGCCTGGTGGGCCTGTGACCCCCGCCCGCCCGCGTTCCCGCCCCTTGCGGCCCGGGCGGGAACGCGGGCGGGGACGATCGCGCACCGGCCGGGCCCCGGGGGAAAAGTTCTAAGCTATCCCTTATGAACGACAGCCTGGTGTGGATCGACTGTGAGATGACAGGACTCGATCTGAAGAAGGACGCGCTGATCGAAGTGGCCTGTCTCATCACGGACGGCGAACTCAACCAGCTCGACGAAGGCATCGACGTGGTCATCAAACCGCCGCAGGCGGCGCTGGACCAGATGGGCGAGTTCGTCACCCAGATGCACACCACGTCCGGGCTGCTGGCCGAACTCGACAGCGGGGTGACCCTCGCCGAAGCCGAACAGCTCGTCCTCGACCACATCCGGCGCTACGTCCCGGAGCCGAAGAAGGTCCCGCTGTGCGGCAACTCCATCGCCACCGACCGGGCCTTCCTCGCGCGGGACATGCCGCGCATCGACGAGCACCTGCACTACCGCATGGTGGACGTGTCCAGCGTCAAGGAACTGCTGCGCCGCTGGTACCCCCGGGTGTACTTCGCCAGCCCCGAGAAGCACGGCGGCCACCGCGCGCTGGCCGACATCACCGAGAGCATCCGGGAGCTGCGCTACTTCCGCGCGGCCGCCTTCGTCCCCCCGCCGGGCCCCGACAGCGCCACGGCCAAGGCCATCGCCGCCGACATCGTCGCGGGAGGCACCGGCCTCGGTGTGGGAACCCCCACCGAGAAAGGGTGAGCGAAGCACTCCCAGAACCCGGTAGTATTCTGCTGAACGCGGGGGCCGACCACGGTCCGGCTCCGCGCTCGTGGTGGGTGTAGCTCAGCTGGCAGAGCACCTGGTTGTGGTCCAGGTTGTCGCGGGTTCAAATCCCGTCACTCACCCCAAGGGCCCCGGTCTTCGGACCGGGGCCTCCGCTTTTCCCGGGGGCTTCCCGCAGCCGCCTCCGCCCGCCGCTGCCGCTCCCCGTCCGGCTCCGTCCCCGGCCTCTTCCGGCCCCGCACGCCGACACGGCCGGAAGAGGCCGGTTGTCCCCAGCGCCGTTCCCGGGTCTTGCTTTTTCCCGGCCGAATAACGCACGGTAGAGCATGGTGTGAACAACGGTCATTTCACCGAATGGACCCCCGGGGGGTTGTCTCCCCTTCGTTACGATGATCCCCGCGGGTCACTTCGAGGGCACCCCCGTCCCGACCGGCACCCGTCCCACGCGCCTCACCCCTGGGAGCCTGTACCTTGTCCAGCGGCCGTTCGAGGTCCACGAGCGTCGTGGCCCTGCTCGCAGACATACCGAGCACGGGCCATCTCGGCGACGCCCAGGCACGGCGTTTCCCCCTGGACGGCGACGACCTCGCCGCCCAGTCCGGGGAGTTCATCGACTTCGCCGCCCACCACATCGCCCAGGGCAGGAAGGTCGTCGCGCTCTACCCCCACTGGCGCGGCGGCCGCGCCGAACGCGCGATCCAGTTCGCCCGGGGCGCGCTGCGGACCGACCACGTCGCCGCCGTCCCCGTGGACGTGTCGCCGCTGGCCCTGTCGCTGCTGGCCGACCAGCTGGCCTACCTCGCACCGTACCTGCCCGCCGGCCTGATCGCCGAACTCGGCGACGAACTCGCCGCCCACATCCTGGCCGGCGGCTGGCTGCGCAGCGTGGCCAACCTCTCCACCATTCCCATCACGGTCAAACAGCACATGGGCTCCTTCGCCCCGGGAGTGGTCTTCCTGGCCTTCTGCGCGCCCGCCAAACGGGTGGGCCGGGTCCGCAAGGCCGACCCCGCGGCGAACATCCCGTTCCGCCCGATGAACCCGACCCAGGTCCTGGTCTCCGCCGGCGGGGACGCCGACCGTGCCGCGTTCGACCGGCAGTTCCTCCCCGCGGTCGGCGCCACGGCCGTGCGTGAACTCCCGGAGCAGCCGCTCGGCGCCGTCTACTGGGGCACCGCCAAGTACGTGGAGTTCGTGGTCCTCAGCGCGCACCAGGACGCACTGACCACCCCGGTCCGCGCCCTGCGCTCGACCGCCTGCGCGTGGTGCCGCGAACGGGTCGTCGGTCCGCACTGCCGGTTCTGCGGAGCCGCCAACCAGCATCCGGTGCGGCGGCCGCCCCGCCCCGCCCCGCCCACGGCCCATCCCGGGACACGTCCGCAAGGGCTGCCTCCCCCCGCCGGTCCACGCCTGCCCGGACCACCGCCCCCGACCGGTCCACGCCTGCCCGGACCGCCACCCGCCCAGGCTCCCCCCGCCCCTCCGGGAGCGAACGGCCGCCACCGCCCCGCCCCGCCGCCTCCCCCGTCCCCCGGCCCACGCACCGACACCGGCCCCCTGCCGGAGTACCGTCCGGCGCGATGAGGCGTCCGGCGACCGCCGTCCCGTCCCCCGTCCCAGCACCGTCTGGCCAGAACTAGAAACGGAGCGTCATGAACCCCCGTCAACGACGCGGCGTTCTGCTCATGATCGTCGCCGCACTCGGCGCGGTCGTCGTGTTCTTCACGATCGTCTCCTACGTCAACACGCTCAACAGCGAACTGGGCACCTACCGGACGGTTCTGCGGCTCACCCAGGACGTCGACCCCTACCAGCCGATCACCGAGGACATGGTCGAACCCTACGAGGTGCCGGCCAAGTTCTTCGACGAGGAGACCTTCCTGGCCGACCTGACCGACGCCGACCAGGCGCTGTCGCAGCCGGGCAGCGAGGCCGTCTCCGCCACCTTCCTGCAGGCGGGCACTCTGCTGCAGAAGAGCATGGTGATCCCCGCGCCCGCACTGGAGAACGGCGAACGCGAGATCGCGATCATGATCAACGCCGAGACCGGCGTGGCCGGCAAGGTGTCCCGCCAGTCCCGCGTGGACGTCTACGCCTCCTTCCAGCCCAACGAGCAGTCCCCCGCCTGCGCGATCCGCGTGCTGACCAACGTGGAGGTCCTGGACGTGGGGGACATCGGCTCGCAGATCGACTCGCAGACCGGCGGCACCAACACCGTCGTCCCCGTCACCTTCCGGCTCACCCCCCAGCAGGCGCTGCAGCTCACCTACGCCGAGTCCTTCGCCTCCAAGGTCCGCCTGGCCCTGGTCAGCGCACGCGGGGCGGGCACCCCCGGGGAGATGGAGTTCTGCTCCGACGACCAACTGGAGGCGCTCGGGGAGCAGCGGAACGACGAGCAGGACAACAGCGGCCCGGGCGGCTTCTGATGGCACGCGCCGCCCGCCCCCGGAGGTGAGAACGGATGAACGCCTACCAGGTCATGATCGGTGTCCCCACCGACGAACTGGAGAACGCCCTCGTCGCCCGGTTCGCGGAGATCGCCGAAACCGAGGTCGTGAGCGTGCACCGCTCCTCGCACGAGATCACCGACGCGCTGCCCCGGCTGCCCGGCCTCGACGTGGTGCTGATCCACGAGGACCTCGGCCCCCTCCCGGTGCTCGACCTCATCCGCGACATCTCCCGCAACCGCCCCCAGCTCGCCGTCATCCTCATCTCCGACGAGACGTCCCCCGACGTCTTCACCAACGCGGTGGAGGCGGGCGCACGCGGCCTGCTGCAGAGCGACGCCACGATCGAGGAACTCGGCGCGCGCGTCTCCAGCGCGGCCGAATGGTCCCGGACCCTGCGCCGCCACCTGGAAGCCGCGTCCCTGGACCTGCCCATGACGGGACGCCGCGGCCGGATCATCACCCTGACCGGCGCCAAGGGCGGGGTGGGCACCACCACCACGGCGATCCACCTGGCCCGGATAGCGGCCCGGAGCGGCCAGGTGGTCTGCCTCGTCGACCTCGACCTGCAGTCCGGCGACATCCCGGGCTACTGCGACCTCAAACACCGCCGCAGCATCGTCGACCTGGTCGAGGCCGCCGACGACATCAGCGCCGCGATGCTCGCCGACACCCTCTACGTGCACCCCGACGGCCCCCACATCCTGCTGGCCCCCGTGCACGGCGAGAACGGCGAGGACGTCACCGCGCGCGCGGCCCGGCAGATCCTGGGAGCGCTGCGGTCACGCTACGACGCGGTGATCGTGGACTGCGGCTCCTCCGTCGACGACGCGACCGCCGTGGCCGTGGAACTGTCCGACACCGCCCTGGTCCTCGTCACCCCCGACCTCCCGGCGCTGCGCGCCGCCCAGCGGCTCATGGCGATGTGGGAGCGCCTCCAGATCCGCGAGGCCAAGAACGTCACGTCGCTGCTGGTCCGGCACAGCCGCAGGAACGAGATCCAACCCGAGTTCGCCCGCAAACTGCTGGGCGCCCAGATGCTGCGCACCGTCGTCCCCGCCGCCTACCGGGCCCTGGAGGAGGCGTCCAACACCGGCAACCCCTCCAGGCTCACCGACGAGAACCTGCTCAAGGCGTTCGGGAGGATCTCCGGCGAGCTGGGCCTGCTCGACTCCGCCGCGGATCCCGACCCGCCGCCACCCGCCTCCCCCACCGGCACCGAGGCCGAGACGGTCCTCGCCCGCAGCCGCCGACCGCGGGGCCGCGACGACACGGGCGCCTCGGTCGTGGAGTTCGCCGCGCTCGTGCCGCTCCTCGGCCTGGCGCTCCTGCTCACCTGGCAGGTCGTGCTCGTCGGACTGACCGGGATGTACGCCTCGCACGCCGCCAACGAAGGCGCCCGGCAGGCGGCCCTCACCCCCGACGACCCCGACCTGATCCTGGAGGAGGCCGCCCGGCGGGTGCGCTCCCCCTGGGACGAGGAGGGAACCTTCCACCTGGAGCGGATCACGGTGGACGGCCGGGAGTACGTCGAGGTCACCATCGCGATGCCGATGGTCCTGCCCGGCCTGGACAGTCCCTGGGGCATCAGCAGCCGCTCCATGATCCTGCCCGAGAGGTGACCAGGTGCGCCCGTCCCCCCGCTTCCGTCCCGCCCGCCGCGGCGACCGCGGCTCCCAGATCGTGGAGTTCGCCGCCTACCTGCCGCTGTTCCTGCTCATGGTGACGATCGCGTTCGAGGTGTTCGTCTCGTTCGTCGCCGTCGAACAGGCCGAGAACGCGGCCCGCATCGGCGCCCGGACCGCCGAACGCTCCGGCCCGCTCGACGGGGCCGCGGCGGCACGGCAGGCGCTGCCCGGCTGGCTGGACGACGCCGAGATCCGCACCGGCCACACCGCCGACCGCGGCGTCTACGCCGAGGTGGAGTTCAGCGTCCCCGTGGTCTTCCCGATCGGGGGGCTCGACTACACCGTGGTCCGCCGCGTCGACATGGCCGTCTGACGCCCCCTCCCCCGTCTCCCAGCAGGTAGGACTCATGGCACTCAAGGACCGGCTCAACGAGGACCGCCTCGCCGCCCAGCACTCCGACCGCAGCAGCGTCGCCCACTGGCGGCAGCGCCTGCTCTCCGAGATCAACCTCGACGACCTGGCCGTGCTCAGCCTCGAACAGCGCCGCATCCGCCTGGAGAAGGTCGTCGGCCACCTGTTGTCCCGCGAAGGCCCCGTGCTCTCCGACCGGGAACGCGCCAACATGATCCGCCGGGTGGTGGACGAGGCGCTGGGCCTGGGCGTGCTCGAACCGCTGCTGGCGGACGAGACCATCACCGAGATCATGGTCAACGGCCCCGACGACATCTTCATCGAACGCAACGGCCGGGTGGAGCGCATCGAGACCACGTTCGCCAGCGAGGAGCAGCTCTACCAGACCATCGACCGCATCGTCTCCACGGTGAACCGCCGCGTCGACGAGTCCAGCCCGATGGTGGACGCGCGCCTGCCCACCGGGGAGCGCGTCAACGTGATCATCCCGCCGCTCTCCCTGTCCGGGCCGATCATCACGATCCGGCGGTTCCCCAAACCGTTCACCATCGAGCAGCTCATCGCCAAGGGCAGCCTCGACGAGGCGACCGGCATCCTGCTGGCCTCGATGATCCGCGCCCGGTTCAACGTGATCGTCTCCGGGGGCACCGGCACCGGAAAGACCACCTTCCTCAACGCGCTGTCGGCGTTCGTGCCCTCCCACGAACGCATCATCACCATCGAGGACTCCGCCGAACTGCAACTGCAGCAGGAGCACGTGCTGCGGCTGGAGGCCCGCCCGCCCAACATCGAGGGCGAGGGCGCCATCACCATCCGCGACCTGGTCCGCAACTCGCTGCGCATGCGGCCCGACCGCATCATCGTCGGCGAGGTCCGCGGCGCCGAGACCCTCGACATGCTGCAGGCGATGAACACCGGCCACGACGGCTCGCTGGCCACCGTGCACGCCAACTCCGCCGACGACGCCGTGCACCGCCTGCTGACCCTGGCCTCCATGAGCGAGGTCAAGATCCCCTTCGAGGCGCTGCGGGACCAGGTCAACGCGGCGATCGACGTCATCGTGCACCTGTCCCGCTACCCGGACGGCTCGCGGCGGGTCGCGGAGCTGGCGGTGGTGGCCTCCACCCGGCGGGAGGAGTTCCGCCTGGAGCCGCTGCTGAGCTTCCGGGCGGACCGCTACGAGGCGAACCGCCGGGTCACCGGAGAATTCCACCGTTTCCCGCTGCCGCGGCACATCGCCCAACGCCTCCACGCCGCCGGCGAGACGATCCCGGCGGCGTTCGGCGTCCGCCCCGTTCCCCCCTCCGCCAACGGCTTCCCCTTCCCCGGAGGCGCGCTGTGAACTACACCCTGGTCATCCTGCTCGCCACGATCGCCACGCTGACCGTCGCGGTGTGGGGCGTGGTCGTCTTCCTGGACGGTGTGGCGCAACGCCGCATGCTGGCCGCACGCAGCGTGCTGGCCGAGGTGGAGCGGCGGGCCAACACCCCGCTGGCCCGCCTGGACGTGCGGCTGCGGCGGACACGGCTCGGCCACCAGGTCCAACTGCGCCTGGCCCGCTCGGGCGTCCGGATGAAGGTCTCCTCCTTCGTGCTGCTGGTGGCGGCCAGCGCCGTGGCCGCGGTCGCCGTCGTCTGGCAGGTCCTCGCCCCGGTGCTGGGCCTGCTCGCCGCCGCCCTGGTGGGCTACCTGTTCCTCGCCTACCTGAACCGGCAGGAGGAGAAGCGCCGGGAGGCGTTCACCGCGCAGCTGCCCGAACTCGCCCGGGTGCTGTCCAACGCCACCCAGGCGGGCCTGTCCCTGCCCACCGCGATCGACATGGCCGCCGACGAACTCCCCGACCCGGCCGGGGCGGAACTGCGGCACGTCGCCGAGTCGATCAAGGTCGGCCAGTCCTTCGAGAGCGCCGTCAACGACTTGAGGGAACGCATGCCCTCCCGGGAGATCGGCGTGCTGGTCTCCACCCTGCTGGTGTCGGCCCGCTCCGGCGGCGCGCTGGTCACGGCGCTGCGCACCATCTCCGACACCCTGGAGAACCGCAAGGAGACCCGGCGCGAGGTCCGCACGATCCTGAGCGAGACCACCAACACGGCGTGGACGCTGCTGGCCATGGGCGTGGGATCGCTGTTCCTGCTCAACGTGATCATGCCCGGCACCGTGGCCGCGATGACCAGGAGCTTCGCCGGCCTCACCGTCCTGGGCACCGCCCTGGCCCTCTTCACCGTCGGGTTCGTGGTGATCCGCCGCATGGCCCGCATCGACTTCTGAGCCCGCCCACCCCCCGACCGACGCACGGAGCCCGAACCCATGTCCATCGTGCTGAACCCCCTGACGGCCCTGCTGGTGGGCCTGTCCGGCGCGCTCTGCGTGGCCCTGTTCGTGTGGGGCTTCCACCTGCTGACACGCAGAAGCGAGGTCGCGGGCGACTTCGTCGTCGAGGCGCCGAAACGGAAGACCAACGAGACCTTCTTCCTGCACCGCGTCACCGAACTGATCGGACGGCCGTTCGCCCCGACCGTCCTGGAGTGGCTGGGAGACGAACGGCAGGCCCGGATCCAGCTCCTCATCGACGCGGCCGGCCGCCCCGACGGACTCACCGTGCGGCGCTACGCGCAGCGCAAGGCCGGGGAGGTGCTGCTCTACGGCGGCCTGGCGCTCCTGCTGTTCCTGAACGGCTCGCCGATGCTCGCCGTGGTGGTGTGCTGCTTCTGCGCGCTCACCGAACTGTCGCTGCTGTCCGAGAGACGCAACCGCCAGGAGGAGGTCCAGAAGCAGCTGCCCGACTTCCTGGACGTCCTCGCGGTCACGGTGAGCTCCGGGCTCGCCTTCCGCCAGGCGCTGGCCCGGGTGGCCGACTCCATGCCGGGAGTGCTGGCCGCGGAGTTCCAGCTGGCGCTGCGCCAGATGGAACTGGGCACCAGCAGGCGGGACGCGTTCAACGCGCTGCGGGACCGCAACTCCAACGAGGCCCTGGGCCGGTTCATCACGGCCCTGCAGCAGTCCGAGGACCTGGGCGCCCCGCTCACCCAGACCCTGCACGCGATCAGCACCGACATGCGCCGGGAGGACGCCCAGTTCCTGCGGCGCAAGGCGCAGCAGCTCAACCCCCGGGTCACCGGGGTGACCGCGGCCACCATGCTGCCCGGCTTGCTGCTGATCATCGGCGGCGGCATCTTCCTCGGCTCCGACATCGACCTCTCGGCCATCCTCGGGTGATCCCGTGGACACCGTGACCGGACGGGAGGAGGCCCCGCTGGAGCGGCTGACCGGGCTGACCCGGCTGCTCGTCCAGCTGCGGTTCCTGCTCACCGGCGTCGCCCTGCTGCTGCTCCCCCCGGAGCGGATCTCCGCGGGCGTCGTCGTCATGCTGGTCAGCTACGCGGTGCTCTCCTGGCTGCTGTCCCGCCACTGGGAGCGGCTCTCCGCCCACGTGGTGCGCCGTCCACCGCTGGTCGCCGCCGACGCCCTGGTCGCCTCGGCGATCCTGGCGGTGGCCGGCCCCTCCGGGGCCTTCTTCCTCGCCACGGTGCTCACCAGCGTCACCGCCGGGGTGCTGTACCGGCTCAGGGGCGTGGCGGCCGCCTCCGCGCTCCAGGTCCTCGGCTACCTGCTGGCCCTGCTCGCGTACCTGGGGGAGCTGTCCGCCCCGGACGCGACGCTCTGGGTCAACGTGCAGGTCGTCGTCATCCAGCCGCTGCTCTACCCGACCGCCGGGTACATCGGGCTGCGGCTGCGCGGCCTGTTCGAGGAGCTGGCCCTGGAGCAGGAGCGGCGGCGCGCCGCCGAACGCGCGGCCGCGGCCGCGGAGGAGCGCGCCCGGCTGGCCCGGGACATGCACGACTCGGTGGCCAAGACCCTGCGGGGCGCGGCCCTGGCGGCCCAGGCCCTGCCGGTCTGGCTGCGCAAGGACCCGGAGCGCGCGGCCGCCACCGCGGCCCAGGTGGCGGACGCCGCCGAGACCGCCGCACGGGAGGCCCGCGAACTCATCACCGACCTGCGCGAGGAGGCCCCCGACACCCCCGTCGCGGACCGGGTGGCCGCGGTGCTGCGCGAGTGGTCCGCCCGGACCGGGGTGCGCACCCGGCTGCGCTCCTGCGGGTCCCCGCTGCCGCTGCTGGTGACCGCCCGCCACGAGACCCTCGCCGTGCTGCGCGAGGCCCTCGCCAACGTCGACCGGCACGCCGCCGCCCGGACCGTCGACGTGGAGCTGGCCGCGGAGGACGGGTACCTGGTGCTGACCGTCCGCGACGACGGCCGGGGGTTCGACCCCGAGGCGCCCGTTCCCGGCCACTACGGCCTGGTGGGCATGCGGGAGCGCGCGGTCCGCGCCGGGGGCCGCCTGGCCCTCGACACGGCCCCGGGCAGGGGGACCGCGCTGACCCTGCGCGTCCCGCTGGCGGCGCCGTCCGACACCAGCGAACGATCCCCGTGATCCCCGGTCAAGGAGGTCCCGCCATGTCCCCGATCACCGTTCTCGCGGTCGACGACAACATCGTCGTCCGCGCGGGCCTGGTCGCCCTGCTGGAGACCGCCGACGACATCCGGGTGGTCGGCGAGGCGGGCGACGGCGCCGAGGCCGTGGTGAAGGCCCGGGAACTGCGTCCCGACGTCGTGCTGCTCGACGTCCGCATGCCGGTGCGCGACGGGGTGAGCGTGGTGGAGGAACTCGCCGAGTTCACCAGGGTGGTGATGCTCACCCACACCGAGGACCCCGAGGTCGTGCAGACGGCGCTGCGCCGCGGCGCCTCCGGCTACCTGGTGCACGGCCACTTCACCCTGGACGAACTGGACCGCGCGCTGCGCGAGGTGGTGCGCGGAACCGGCAGCCCGCTCTCCCCGGTCGCCGCGGCCGCCCTGGTCTCCTCCCTCCGCTCCGCTCCGCGCACCCCCGCTCCGGTCGACCCCGCGGCCCTGGGGCTGACCGACCGGGAGGCCGAGGTGCTCGCGGCGATGGCGCGGGGCCTGTCCAACGCCGAGATCGCCGCGGAGCTCTTCCTGTCCGAGAAGACCGTGAAAAACCACATCAACCGTATTTTTCGGAAACTCGGTGTGGCCACCCGGGCGGCGGCGATAGCCCGCTGGAACGGCCACGCGGAGCCCTCACCCGGGTGAATCCGCTCGGGGTCTTCCTGGGTCCGTACATTTGGGCCCGCAGGCCCTAGGATTCCGGTTCACTGTTCTCTAGCTTGGTGAATCGTCCACGGGAAACCGGAGAAAGCACCCCCAGGAGTTCCGATGCCGACCCCGTTCCTCTTCCTCTACACCAAGGCCCGGGCATCCCTCGCCGACCGGCTGCGCCACCGCGACGACCGGGGCGGCGGTTTCGTGGAGTACGCGGCCGTCATCGTGCTGGTGGCCGCGATCGCCGCAGCCGTGTTCGCCAGCGACCTGGGCAACCAGATTGCAAACAGCCTGGTTGCCACGATCACACAGATCCTCGAAGGCGGTGGTGACGGTACCGGCACTGGCGGACGCGGTCTCTGGCCCTGGTCTTCATGAGGTTCTGTCTCCGACCGTTTCCGGCTGACGAGCGCGGACAGGCCAACCTGTTCCTGCTCGTCGGCTTGACGCTGTCCCTGCTGGCGTTGACTCTCCTCTTCATCCGGCTGGGTGACGCCAACCAGTTGCGCAGCCGCTCCCAGACCGCGGCGGAGGCCGCCGCGCTGGCCGCGGTCGCGGTCGCCCGCGACAACGCGGCCGAGATGCTGGCCAGCCACCGGATCCCGTACTACCGGCTCTACGATCCCGCGCGCGGCCGCACCCAGGCGGAGAGGTACGCCCAGAAGAACGGGGCCATCCTGGAGGACATCCGGGCCAGCGACAACAGCATGGGGCAGCTCGGCAACTTCGTCCGGGTGGAAGTCCGCGGCGCGAACTGCCGCAAGGAGCTGCTGGAGGACCGCAGCCGCGGCTGGTCCGACACCGTCTGCGCCAACGCGGACGACGGGGAGGGCTTCGTCCGGCTCGGCAACGCCGCGGCCATCGCCGAGATGGTCATGCCCGACTGCTCCTACGTCTTCGGCGCCGAGTACCGGATCGTCGGCGTCTCCTGCGACGGCCAGGTGATCCGGAGCGAGCAGCACGCCCGACAACTCATCGACATCCGCCTGGTACCGCGGGAGGGACGGTATCTCTACAAGCCCTTCGGCGTGGCCGATCCGGCAGAAGAGGAGGAAATCACCCCCACCCCTTCTCCCTGAACGCCCTTCGGTTTTCTGTTCCGGTCTCCCCTCTCCAGGGGTTCTTCCCACCTCGTATACTCTCTCGTCACCTCCGTTGGCTAAGCTGGCAAAGCTTTGTACCCGATTGGAAGACTGCACCGTGGATCAACCACTTTTCGCTTCTGGTCTTTCCCGTGCAGCCAGACTCCTTCTTCCGGCAGCGTTGAGCGCGGTCCTGCTCGCCGCCTGCGTCTCCGCTCCGGGAACCTCCGATCCTTCTTCTTCCTCTTCCTCCGAGGAAACCGGTGGGAACGGGGCCGGTACTTCTAGCGGGGAGAGTCAGCCCATCGCCACAGCCGCCTACCACGCCAGCACTGAAAAACACCTGCGATTCGACCTCATCGCTCTGGAGCGCCTCAACGACGATATGGCTGTGTTGGCAATGACCGTGACCAACGAGGGAAACGAGAAAGCCTTCGTCATGCACAGTCTCGCCGAAGTTGATGGGCAGGCGAGCACACCCGACGGGGTGTCTCTGATCGACACGGCCAACCAGAAGCGTTACATGCCCCTCAAACTCGCGGACGGGACGTCCTGCCACTGCTCCTCATGGCGGGGGAACGAGTCGCTGGATCCGGGAGAGGTCATCCGGACCTGGGTCACCTTCCCCGCCCCGCCTCCCGAGGTCGACACGATGACCGTCACCACTCCGGTGACCCCCGACTTCCTCGACGTCCCCATCACCCAGGTCACCGAGGACAGGGAAGAGATCACCGCTGTCGCCGTCGCCGAGCCCCGGATCCTAGACATCGGAGCTTTCCAGGACGATCCCGAAAGCGGGACCTCCCGTCTGGAGTCCGGCGACACGACCCAGGTGATGCTCTCCTCTGACGTCCTCTTCGAGTTGAACGAGTCCGAACTCACCCCCGAAGCCGAGAGTGTGCTGAAGGACGTAGCCGAGGAGATCGACGCCTCCTCCGCGACCACGGTGCGGATCGACGGCTACACCGACAACACTGGGAACGACTCCATCAACATCCCCCTCTCCGAGGCGAGGGCGGAGTCCGTCCGCGAGGCGCTTGAGGAACTCACCACCAGGGACGGAATCGAATTCGAGACCGCCGGTCACGGTTCCAGCAACCCGGTAGGCAACAACGACACCGAAGAGGGCCGCAAGAAGAACCGCCGCGTCACCGTCACTTTCGCCAAGTAGGGACCTGCATGCTGAACCGAATTCTTTCTCGCGTCGCAGTCGGCACCCTGGCGATCCCCGCTGTTCTGGCACTGTTGACCGGATCTGTTTCACATGCCGACGAGGATGACTCCCCCGCTCTGGAGAGTTCGTCACTGGGCTCCAGCCAAGCAAGCAATAGCAGTTGGAACGGCGCGGTCATCGAAATCAGGGAGTTGAGACGCAGCGTAGCTGGGAACTACGCCCAACTCGTCTGGACTCTCAATAACGAAAGCTCCAAAACCATAAACCTGGGAGAACTCCGAAACAGAACCTACAATTATGGGGCAACAGCCGGAAGCGGTCTGGTACTCGTCGACAAAGACACCGGACTCCGATTCCATCCCTACCTTGACTCAGACCTGGACTGCGTCTGCGCCGGAGTAGACCATAGCCCGAATGTATTCGACTTCATCGTCGAACCCGGATCCCAAACCACCTACTGGGCTTCGTACCAACTTCCCCCGGATGTCGAGACGGTCACCGTCGAGATCCCCGGCTTTCTTCCCGTGAAGGACGTTCCTGTCAGCTGACCTCCCCGGCCAAGGAGTTCCCGGTGGCGAGATCGCGTTCCCCCCAGTTCCGCCCCGCGTCCGCGGACGACCGCGGCTCCTCCTTCGTGGAGGTCGGGGCCGTGACCCTCGTGGCGGCCGGAATCATCCTCGCCGTCGCCCAGTCCCCGATCGGGGAGACGTTCCACGACAGCGTCCGCGAGATGGTGTGCCTGGTGGAGGGCCCCGAGTGCGGGGGCGAGACCTGGACGGAGGTCCAGCGGCCGGAGGAACCCGAGGAGTACGTCTTCACCTTCCCCGTCGGCTACTACGGCGGGGAGGTCATCGGCGAGGGCAACGCCCGGGTCGCCATCGAGTGGGCGCTGTCCAAACAGGGCCTGCCGTACGTGTGGGGCGGCACCGGTCCGCACGGCTACGACTGCTCCGGGCTCGTCCAGGGGGCCTGGCGGGCCGCGGGCGTGCAGATCCCCCGGACCACGTGGCAGCAGCAGGGTGCCCTGCCCCCGGTGAGCAGGGACCAGTTGCAGCCGGGTGACCTGATCTTCTTCCAGACCATCCCCGGTCCGCCCCCGACCCACGTCGGCATGTACATCGGCGACGGCAAGATGGTGCACGCCGGGAGCCCGGTGAACGTCACGCAGGTGCTCGGCAACCCCTACTGGGAGTCCCGGTGGGTGGGTGCCGCACGGGTCCCCCAGGCCGCGGAGTGACCGACGGCCGCCCGTCCTCCCCCGCCCGGTCGCCGGATACGCCGCGTGAACCGTTCGACCCGTGCGGTGGGCCCGCGCCCACTGTGGAAGCTCCACCCGCACCGTCAGGGATGCCGATGTCCTCCTTCCGCACCCGCGCCGTCGCCGCCGCGGTCCTGTTCGCTGCCGGGGCGGGCTGTGCCCCCGACGGCTCCGCCGCCCCGGAACCGTCCGCAGCCCCGCTGTCCGCCGAGGCGCGGCTCGTCCGGGACCTCGGCTGCACCGGCTGCTCCGCCGACGTCCACACCGTTCCCGGACTGACCTACCAGGACACCCCGGTGCGCGCGCTGGTCGCCGAGGCCGAACTCGACGCGCACCCGGTGACCGGCGCGACCCGGACCACCCGGGTCTTCCTGCTCGACGCGGACGACGAGCTGCTGGCCAGCAACCTGAACGAACCCCCCACCGGGTTCGTCCCCCTGCCTCCCGCCGAGTTCGACGACAGTTGGACCGTCGCGGAGGACGGCACGTTCCTCCTGCTGACCAGGTACAGCGGGGTGGCGGGGCTGCAGCAGGTCTCCTGGCTGCGACCGGACCTGCCGGACAGCGTCAGGCAGTTCGGCCTCAGCGGTCCCCTGACGGCGGGCCAGCGCGGCGTGGAGACGGCGGACCTGGACGGCGACGGTTCCGTGGAGATCGTGGGCTACCTGGGGGACGACAACCCCGAGTGGGCCGAGAGGTACGTGAAATTCTTCCACCGGTTCGACGCGGACAGCGGAGCCTACTATCCGTGGCGCTGCTCCGAGAGCGACGACGGCGGCGTCTCCTACCCCGAACCGGTCACCATGTACGAGGCGCCCTGCTACGAGTTCGGCAGCGGGCCGCTGCCCTGGGCGGAAGACGACTAGCCCGCCGTCCCGCCCCTCCGCAGTACCCGGAGCGGCAGTCCCGGGGCAGGCCGAGCAGCCCCCGGACGTGCCGGCAGCGGACCTTCCGGGCCCGCGGCACCGACGACGCGACGGGGCGGGCCCGGTCTCCGCTGGGTCCGGGGGCCCAGCGTCTTTGGGCCGACACGGATCTGTGATTCGGCGGTCGGAGTGCGTAAAATGCGGGCGCGTTCCCCTAGGTTCGCGGCCGCGGGCCGCGGTGGCAGAAAGCGCTGCACCGTGCCTCCAGCTTCCTCTCCCCGACCGGGACCGGCCGACGACAGCCGGTATCCCGACGCCCACCGGCCCCCACTGGACCCGCCGCGCCCGGGGACCGCCGCGGACCTGACCTCCGAGTCGCTGCTGCGCCCCGCCCGACGCCCCCCGAGCGAGGGGTGGCGGCGCGCGGTCTTCACGGCCAGCCGCGGCCTGATCAACCCGGGCGAGTCCCGGGGGGAGCGGCGCCGCCGCGAGCTGCGCGCCCTGGTGTGCGACCCCGTGGTCGGCGGCCACCACCGGATCGCCGTGCTCGGCGCGCGGAACGGCGCCGGCAGGACCACCACCGCGGTCGGTCTCGGATCGGTGCTGGCCGAGGAGCGCGGCGACCGGGTGATCGCGGTGGACGCCGCCCCGCACGGGGGCACCCTCACCGAACGGCTGGCCACCCGGCTGCGCCCCCGCCTCGGCGCCCGCGACCTGGTGGCCCGCCGGGAGACCCTGAAGCGGTACTCGGACGTGCGCGCCTACACCGGCCAGGCGCCGTCCCGCCTGGAGTTCCTCTCCTCGGGCGCCGACCCCGACGCGCGCCGGGTCCTCAGCGACGGCGACTACCGCCACGTCGCCGGAATCGTGGAACGCTTCTACTCGGTCTGCGTCACCGACTGCGGGAGCGGCGTGCTGCACCCGGCGATGGGGGCGATCCTGGAGTCGGCCGACCAGGCCGTGGTGGTCTGCCCGCCCTCCGTGGACGGGATGCGCGGCGCCTCCGCCCTCCTGGACTGGCTGGAGGTCAACGGGCACGCGGCGCTCGCCCGCTCCTGTGTGGTGGTCCTCTCCCGGGTGGGCCGGACCACCGACTCCGACCTGCTGGCACGCCACTTCTCCGACCGCTGCCGCCGGGTGCTGCCCATCCCCGAGGACCCGCACCTGGCCGAGGGCGGGCCGGTCGACCTGGCCCGGCTGCGTCCCGCCACCCACCTGGCCTACCTGGAACTGGCTGCCGAGGTCGCCTCCGTCTTCCGCTGACCGCCGTCTCCGCTGGGCCCGCGGACCCACCCGGAATTGGGGCCTGGGCTGCTATCCGCCCGCAGGGGGCGATCCCTACAGTCCCCGGCATGTGTTGGCCCCGAAGCGACCGCGGCGGCAGCCTCATCGAGTACGCCGCCGTCCTGCTGCTCGTCTGCGCGATCGCGGCGGCCGTCGTCATGGTGGCGCTGCCCCGCCCCGTGGCGGACGGCCTCGCCCGCGCCGTCTGCCTGGCCCTGCAGCTCGACGACTGCGAAGCGTCCACCGAGGTCGCCGACGCCGACTACGAGCCCGAGCGCTGCCTGCAGACCCGTATGACGGACGTGTCGGGCTACCAGGTCGAGGTCGTCGTCACCTTCGGTGAGGAGTTCTCGTTCATCACCGAGTCGTTCTCCGACGGCGAGACCCGCGTGACCCTCGTGGACACGGCCAAACTGGAAGCCTCCCTGGGAGCGGGCGCCAGCCTCAACATCACCAGGGCGTTCCAGCTCGGCGCGGAGATCAGCGTCGGCGGCGGCCTGAGCGTGCCCAACGGCAGCACCTGGGTCTTCGACAGTCCGGAGGAGGCCGAGCAGCTCATGGACGACCTGCGCACCCGGCAGCGGATCGACATCACCAAGAGCGTCAGTCCGATCATCGGCTGGGGGGTCGACCTGATCTGGGGGCCCGACATCCCCGACCCGGACATCGTCCGGACCGGGGTGGAGGCCGAGCTGGGCGTCGACGGCCACGCCGGGTTCAATATCGGCAACGAACGCAAGCGGAACGGCGACAAGGACAGCGGAGGCGTCCGGGGCTGGTCGCTCAGCCCCAAACTGCAGGTGCAGGGCGCGGTCGGGGTGACGGCGGCGCTCACCGAGTCCGTGGACTCCCGCGACGGGAGCGTGTCCACGACGTACTCGCTCGGCGGCACGGCGAGCATCGGCGCGGACTGGGTCGTCGACGACTGGAAGCCCAGCGGGGAACGCACCGGCACGATGACCGTCACCCGCGACGCCGAGGGGCGGATCACCGGGGTGGAACTGGTCCAGCTCGCCGCGGACAGCTCGGGGGTCACGGTGACCACCACCGAGTTGGCGGTGGAGACCGCCGAGGAGCGCGCCATGGTCGAGGAGTGGATGGGCTGGGTCGTCGACGACCAGGTGCTTCCGCTGACCTGGGACTCGCTGGCCCCCATCGAGCTGGGGGACGATCCGGACCCGTTCGAGCGGTGGCTGTTCGAGGAGGGGCGCACCTCGCGGGTGCGCTACGACGACGACAGCAGCATCCACGAGCTGAGCGGCAACATCAAACTCGGGGTGAGCCTGGGACTGGGCGGCACCTGGGGGGACGAGTCGCTGACGGTGGTCGACGCCGAGTACCTGGGTGCTCCCGTGAACGGCACCCGCCCGTACGTCCCCTACGAGACCTGCGCCTGAGGAGGCGACGTGAACCTGGTGGTCTGCTGGCTGGTCGGCCTGGTGGCGTGGTTCGTCTGCAACACCGCGGGAGCGGGGGTGATCCTGCGGGCCGCCTCCGCCGAGCAGTTGTCCTCCTTCGACGGGGTCGTGCTGTGGTACGGCTCCTCCGGTTTCGTCTGCGCTCTCGTCGCCGCGGCCCTGGCCGCCCTGGTGCACCGCGGCCCGCACCGTGACCGCGGGGTCCGCGACGCCGTGGCGTCCCTGGGCGCGCCGGTGGCGGCGCTCCTCGTCGACTCCGTCCTCGTGGCGTCGCGGCCCTCGCCCGACTGGGGCCTGTTCCTGGCGCCGGCCGCGCTGTCCCTGGCCGGTGCGGTCGCCGGCTGGCTGCTGGGGCGTGCGCTGCGTCCCTGAGCGGCGGCGCCCGCCCCGCCACGGGCGGGGGCGCGGTGCCGCTCAGGCGTGGTGGCAGGCCACCCGGTGGTCGGTGTCGCCGAGCGGCCGCAGTCGCGGCGTCCGGGTCACGCACGTGTGCCGGTCGGTCTCGGCCAGGGTGGGGAACCTGGGGCAGCGGGTCCGGAAGCGGCATCCCGACGGGGGGTCGGCCGGGTCGGGCGGTTCCCCGGCCAGCACGGTCCGGTCCCGGCGGGCCGCCTCCGGATCGGGGACGGGCACCGCGGACAGCAGCGCCCGGGTGTAGGGGTGGCGCGGGTCGGTGAAGACCGGCCCGGTGTCGCCGATCTCCACGATGGTGCCCAGGTGCATGACGGCGGTCCGGTCCGCGACGTGCCGGACCGTCGCCAGGTCGTGCGCGACGAGCAGGCAGGACAGGCCGAGCCGGGCCCGCAGGTCCGCGAGCAGGGCGAGGATGCCGGCGCGCACGGACACGTCCAGCGCCGACACCGGTTCGTCCAGCAGCAGCAGCCGGGGCCGCAGGGCGATGGCGCGGGCGATGCCGACGCGCTGGCGTTCCCCTCCGGACAGTTGGGCCGGGCGGCGCCGCGCGTGGGAGTCGTCCAGTCCGACCAGGGCCAGGACCTCCCGCACCCGGTGCGGGAGGTGCCGGCGGGGGTGGCGGTGCACGCGCAGCGGTTCGGCGACGATCTCGGCAACTGTCATGCGCGGGTCCAGGGCCGAGGAGGAGTCCTGGAGGACCACCTGGAGGTCGCGGCGGAGGGCGAAGCGCTCCTCGGGGGTGAGCGCACCGGTGTCGTGGCCCAGGACCGTGATCCGGCCGCGTTCGGGCCGGGTCAGTTCGAGGATCTCGGTGAGGACGGTGGACTTGCCCGCACCGGACTCCCCCACCAGCGCCAGCGTCTCGTGTTCGCGCAGGTCGAAGCTGATGCCGTCGACCGCTCGCACGGCGCCCGCCCGGCGTCTGAGGAGCGCGCCCCGGTACAGCGGGTGGTGTTTGGCGAGGTCGTCGACGTCGAGCACGACGGGCCGCCGGTCCCGGGGGGTGGGCGCGGCGTTTCCGGGGAGGGCGGGGCTCGGGTAGAGGTCGGCCGCCCCCCAGTGGTGGGCGGCGATGTCGTCGGCGCGGTGGCAGGCCGCACGGTGGCCGGTGGCGGAGGGCTGGTCCACCGGCAGCAGCGCGGGGGGTTCGGTGCGGCAGTGCGGGAGCACGATGGGGCAGCGCGGCGCGAACGGGCAGCCGGGGGACGGCGCGGCGGGGTCCGGCGGGGTCCCCCCGATGGGCGCCGGGAGCGCGGGGGCGGCGGTGTCCGCGCGGGGGAGCGCCGCCAGCAGTCCCATGGTGTAGGGCATGCGGGGGCGGCGGTACACCTGGGGCACGGTTCCCGTCTCCACGGGGCGTCCGGCGTACATGACCAGCACCCGGTCGGCGATCTCGGCGACCACGCCGAGGTCGTGGGTGATCACGACGATCGCGGCGCCGGTCTCGCGGCGGACGGCGGCGAGCAGGTCGAGGATCTGGGCCTGGACGGTGGCGTCCAGGGCGGTGGTGGGCTCGTCGCAGAGGATGACGTCGGGATTGTTGGCCGTGGCCAGGGCGATCATGACGCGCTGGCGCATGCCTCCGGAGAGTTCGTGGGGGTAGGCGTCGGCGCGGCGGTCCGCGTCGGGGATGCCGACGCGGCGCAGGAGTTCGACGGCGCGTTCCCTGGCCTGTCGGCGGGTGGTCCGGGGCTGGTGCAGGCGGACGGCCTCGGCCAGCTGGGAGCCGACGGTGCGGACCGGGGTGAGGGCCGCCAGCGGGTCCTGGAAGACCACGGAGACGTGTCTGCCGCGCACCTCGGCGAGTCTCCGTTCGTCGAGGCCGAGCAGTTCCCGCCCGTTGAGCCGGATCGAACCGGACACCCGGGCGTGGTCGGGCAGCAGTCCCGGCACGGCCAGGGCGGCCGCCGACTTGCCCGCTCCGGACTCCCCGACGATGGCCAGGATCTCGCCGCGGCGCACCTGGTAGCTGAGGCCGCGTACCGCCCGGACGTCGCCGCCGCGGCCGGTTCCGGGGAAGGTGACGTGGAGGTCGTCGACGCGCAGCACGGGCTCGTCCGGCGGGTGCGGCCCGGTCGTTTCGGGGGGAGACACCGGCTCGGGGTGGGTCTCGGTTCCGGTCACGGTGTGCATCCTAGGGCGCCGCCGCGCGGCCGGGCGGTTCCGTCGGGGCGGCGCGGCTAGGCGCGGCGGGCGGGGGTGTCGCGGGCGAGGGCGTCCTGGAGGCCCTCGCCGAGGAGGTTGACGGCCAGCACGAGGAGGACGAGCAGGCCGGTGCAGAATCCGAACATCCACGGGTGGGTGGTCGCGTACCGGGTGCCGTGCGCGATGAGGGTGCCCAGGGAGACGTCGGGGGGCTGCACGCCCAGGCCGACGTAGGACAGGCCGGTCTCGGCGATGATCGCGGCGCTCACGTTGACGGTGACGTCCGCGACGAGCAGCCCGGACAGGTTCGGCAGGAGGTGGCGGACGATGATCGCGGTGGGGGAGGCCCCCAGGTAGCGGGCGGCGCGGACGTACTCGTGCCGGCGCAGCGTGCGGGCCGCTCCCCTCACCATCCGGGCGGTGACCATCCAGCCGAACGCGGCCAGCAGCAGCACGAGGGCGGGCCAGCCGCCTTTCTCGGCGACCGGGAACAGCACGGTCAGGACGAGGAGGGGCGGTACCACCAGGGCCAGGTCGGTGATCCAGGTCAGCACCCGGTCGGGCAGGCCGGGGAAGTATCCGGCGACCGCGCCCACGGCGGCGGCGACCGCGGTGGTGAGCACCGCGACGAGCAGTCCGATGACCAGCGACTTGCGCAGCCCCACCAGGGTGATGACGTACAGGTCCCGGCCGGTGCCGTCGGTGCCGAACCAGTGGCGGGGCGAGGGCGGTGCCAGGAAGCTGGTGTGGTCGCGTTCGGTGAAGCCCCACGGGGCGGCCAGCGGTCCGAGCCAGGCCAGCAGCGCCAGCAGGACCAGCAGGGCGGTCCCGGTGAGGACGCGGGGGTGGTGCGGCGCCGCGCGCAGCAGCGCCGACCAGCGGCCGGGCAGGCGCGGGTCGGCCTGCGGCGGGCCGGACTGGCCCGGCCTGGGCATGGCGGTCTCCTTCCCGGGAGTCTCCGGCGGGGGCGGCCGGAGGGGCGGCGGTCAGGCCTGTCTGGACACCCGCCAGATGTCGATGCCGATGTCGGAGGCGTACTCGTCGATCTCGGCGAGTTCGGTGTCGGTGAACTCCGGGGAGCGTACCGCCGCGAGGCTGTCCTCCAGTTGCCGGACGCTGCTGGCGCCGATGAGGGCCGAGGTCACCCTGGGGTCGCGCAGGGTCCAGGAGATCGCCATCTGGGCGAGGCTCTGTCCGCGGCGCGCGGCGATCCCGTTGAGGGCGCGGATGCGGGCGAGGTTGTCCTCGGTGAGCCAGTCAGGGGAGAGCGACTTGCCCGCGGCGGCGCGGGAGTCCGCGGGAACGCCGTCGAGGTACTTGTCGGTGAGCATGCCCTGGGCCAGCGGGGAGAAGACGATGCAGCCGACGCCCTCGGTCTCCAGCGTGTCGAGCAGGCCCTCCTCCTCGATCCACCGGTTGACCATGGAGTAGGAGGGCTGGTGGATGAGCAGCGGGGTGCCCATCTGCCGCAGGATCGCCGCGGCCTCGGCGGTGCGCTGCGGGGAGTAGGAGGAGATGCCCGCGTACAGCGCCTTGCCGGAGCGTACCGCGGTGTCCAGTGCCGACATGGTCTCCTCCAGCGGGGTGGAGGGGTCGTGGCGGTGGCTGTAGAAGATGTCGACGTGGTCCAGGCCCATGCGCGCCAGCGACTGGTCCAGGCTGGCCAGCAGGTACTTGCGGGAGCCGCCGTTGCCGTAGGGGCCGGGCCACATGTCCCATCCGGCCTTGGTGGAGATCACCAGCTCGTCGCGGTAGGGGCGGAAGTCCTCCCGCAGGATGCGGCCGAAGTTGAGTTCGGCGGCCCCGGGGGGCGGCCCGTAGTTGTTGGCCAGGTCGAAGTGGGTCACGCCCAGGTCGAAGGCGCGGCGCAGGATGGCGCGCTGGGTCTCCAGGGGCCGGTCGTCGCCGAAGTTGTGCCACAGGCCGAGCGAGACCGCGGGCAGGTCGAGCCCGCTGCGTCCGGTCCTGCGGTACGGCATGCGGCCGTCGTAGCGTTCCGGGTCCGCGAGGTGGACGCCGGCGGAGGGAACGTCGATCCGGGGTACCTCGCCTCTGTGCACCATGGGAGCGATCCTGCCACGTTCCGCTGTGTCCGGCGGGCGACCCGCCGCCGCTTGAACCGTTCGGGAGCCGTCCGGGACCCGGTGTTGGCCGGAGCGGGGCGGGCCCGCGCCGTCGGCGGGGGGACCGGGGCGCGGGCCGGGGGCACGGCTCAGGCCGAGCCCACCTTCTTGCCCCCGGCGTGCCAGATGGCGACCACCGAGGGGCGGGGGAAGTCCCCGTCGGGCCAGGTGCTGGTGGGGTTGTCCACGGTGCCGTCCTCCCCCGGGTGCTGAGGGGCGATGAAGACGGTCCTGTCGTCGGGGGTGATGAAGGGGCCGCAGCACTCGGCGCCGACCGGGACGGTGGCGAAGGTCTTGAGTTCGCCGCGGTGGCGCCCCTCGACCGGCATCACGTGCAGGGCGTCGTTGACGCCCAGGGTGCCGGGCTGGCCGTCGGTGGAGATCCACAGGTTGCCGGTCTTGTCAAAGGTCACGTTGTCGGGCGAGGAGATCGCGGCGACCCTGGTCTTGTCGTATCCGGCGTAGTAGGTGCCGGGGTCCTCGGGGTCGCCGCAGACCAGCACCACGGTCCAGGTGAAGGTGGTGGCCCCGGAGTCGTTGCGGTGCTCGGTGATCTCCAGGACGTGGCCGTACCGGTTGGCGGCGCGCGGGTTGGCCTCGTCGGCCTGGCCGGGCTCGCGGGCGGAGTTGTTGGTGAGGGCGCAGTACACCTTGCCGGTGGCGGGGCTGGCCTCGATGTCCTCGGGGCGGTCCATCTTGGTGGCGCCGGCCCGGTCGGCCGCGAGCCGGGTGTGGACGAGCACCTCCTCGACGGTGAAGCCGTCGACGTAGCTGCGCTTGGCGTCGCACAGCGGGATCCACTCGCCGGTCCCGTCGAACTCGCCGTCCTCGGGCAGCCTGCCCGAGCCGTCGATCTGCTCGGCGGGGCTGTTGCCGGTGAGCCGGGCGACGTACAGGGTGCCCGAGTCGAGCAGGCCGTCGTTGTGGCGGCGGGAACCGGGACGGTACTTCTTGTCGCTGACGAACTTGTAGATGTAGTCGAAGCGCTCGTCGTCGCCCATGTAGACGGCGGCCCGCTTGTCCTTGGTGAGCCGGACGGTGGCGGCCTCGTGTTTGAACCGGCCGAGCATGGTGCGTTTGCGGGGCTGGTCGTGGGGGTCGAACGGGTCGATCTCGACGATGTAGCCGAACCGGTTGGCCTCGTTGGGGTGTTTGGACAGGTCGAAGCGCTCGTCGACCCGGTCGAACCGGCGGTTGCCCCGGCGGGTGTCCCCGGAGGTGGCGATGCCGTAGCGCCGCAGCGCGGACTTGGCCTCCTCGGGGGCGCCCTCGCCGCCCACGAAGTACTGGTTGAAGTTCTCCTCGGCGGTCAGCACGGTCCCCCAGGGGGTGGTGCCGCCGCCGCAGTTGTTGAGCATGCCCAGCACCCGGGTGCCCGAGGGGTCGGCTTCGGTGCGCAGCAGTGCGTGCCCGGCCGCGGGACCGGTGAGCTTCATCGGGGTGGTCGCGGTGATGCGGCGGTTGTAGGAGCGCCGTCCCCGGGTGACCAGGCGCCACTCCCCGGTGTTGCCGACCCGTTCGATCTCCACGACGGATCCGCCGTGCGCGGCCATGGCGATCCGGATCTGCTCCGGGTCGGCGGCGGAGCCGTCGGTGTAGCCGGCGAACATCAGGTTCTCGTTGGTGTACTCGTGGTTCACCCAGAGCAGGGCGCGCCGCGCGTCGATGGGGAAGAAGCTGACGTAGTCGCAGTTGTATCCGAACTGCTTCTCCTGCGCCTCGGCGGTCTGGTTGGCGAAGTCGAACTCGGGGGCGCCGGGGACGACCGGGTCGCCCCAGCGCACGACGACGCGCTGCCGGTAGCCGGGGGGCACGGTGACCTGGTCGTCGGTGTTGGGCTGGACCGGGGTGAACTCCAGTCGGGAGTTCCCGCGGTGGCCGCCGTTGCCGTGGCCGTGCCCGGGTCCGGCGAGTGCGGGGGCGGCGCCGCCCACCGCCAGGGCGGAGACGCCCACGCCGACGGCGCCCGCGCGCAGCATTCCGCGGCGGGACAGCAGTTCGGTGTAGACGTCCCCGAAGTAGGGGTTGTCGCTGGTGTTGGGGGCCTCGTGGTAGCAGGCGTCACCGCAGCGGAACCGGCAGGTCGCCCGGGAGCGCCCGCCGTGGGGGCCGACGATCGGCAGTGATCGGCGGGGGGCGGTTTCGGTCACGTGTCCTCCTGGTCGTGTACGCGAGGCGTCCCGTCCCGCCGGCACGGGGACCCGGGCGGAACGGGGACCGCCGAACCGCCACAACGGTCCCCGAAACGCTGGTCGAGACCGTGAATACGCCGTGAACGACACGGCAATTCGGTGTCACCGGTCACGATAGGGGCGGGAGGAAAGAGCGGAGGGGCACGCCACACCCCCCGTTCCCGATTCCGGGGTCACGGTGCGTTGTCCACAGATTTCTTCTGGTACACCCCCGCCTCGTTTCCCGGAGGTTGTCCCCGTATTCTTTTCAGTGGAGAAAAGTCCACGGACCCACGACGCTCACCCGTAACACCGCGGGGACCGCTTTCCTGGGATGACCACGCTCGTGCCGTGACCCTGCCGGGCATGGACCGACCCTCGTCTGTGGTGGTGACCGGACGGCGCCGTCCACGCGGCCCTACCGGGGCACGGCCTCCCGCGCCCCTGGGGAGTGATCACATGAACGACATCTCGACAGCGCAGTCCTCGACCCGGCCGCCTGCCTTGGTGCCCCGCCAACGTACCGGTCCTGTTGCCCCCCTGCCCTCCGAAGTACCGGCGAAGCCTATGCACGAGCGTTCCCTTCCCCACCCCGACGCGCACGGTGTTCCCGCCCGGCGCCGTTTCCCGGGCCTGGCCAGCCAGATCAGGCATGCCCGCCGGTTCGTGGCCCGTCAGCTCGGCGACTGTCCCGAACTGTCCACGGTCACGCTGCTGACCAGTGAGATCGCCACGAACGCGGTGACGCACAGCTCCTCGGGCACCCCCGGCGGCAAGTTCGAGGTGGTGGTGCACACCGCCGCGGGCTGGGTCCGGGTGGAGGTCCGGGACCTGGGCAGTCCGGAACTTCCCCGGCCGCAGCACCGCGACCCCTACGACGTCAGCGAGCACGGGCGCGGGCTGGACCTGGTGGAGGCCCTGGCCTCGAAGTGGGGGGTGGAGCCCCGCTCGGACGGTCTGGGGAGGACGGTCTGGTTCGAACTGGTCTGGGAGGCCGGCTCCCCGGCGGACGGCTCCTCCCCGGACACCTGAGGGGTCTTCGGCAGGAGCCCTCCGCCCGGCGCGGCACTCCGGACCGGTGTTCGGCCGGTTCAGTTCTGCGGCCGCGGTTCGGCCGGGGGTTCGGAGGGGTCGGGCAGACGGTACTTCTCGTAGAGGCGGCGGGCGTAGTCCTTGGCGTCCTGTGAGGGTTCGGCGCCGAGCTCCTCGCGGACGAGTTCGTCGAGATCGGTGTTGCGGGTTCCCATAAGGCGACAGCTTGCCTTCCGCGACCCGTTTTCCACAAATCGGCGCGCCACTCGCCGCTGTCCCCCACTCACCGACAGCGACCGGACCGGTCCGCGGTACCGAGCACGCGGGGCCGCCGCGGTCACGCGGCGGCCCCGGTCGGTCACGGCGGCGAAGAACCGTGCCGGTGGGTCAGTTCGTGGCGTCCTGCCTCTCCTCCTCGCGGGCGGTCTCCCGCTCGGCGGCCTCGGCGCGGGCCGCGGCGAGTTCGGCCTCCCGCTTGGCGGCGCGGCGCGCGGTCCTGCGCTCCTTGGCCGCCTCGGTCATGGTGTAGAGCACCGGGACCAGGACGAGGGTGAGCAGGGTGGAGCTGACCAGGCCGCCGATGACCACGATCGCCAGCGGCTGGGAGATGAACGCGCCGCCCCCGGTGATGCCCAGGGCCATGGGGGTGAGCGCGCCGATGGTGGCCAGCGCGGTCATGAGGACCGGCCGCAGGCGGTGCCGGGAGCCCTCCACGACGGCCTCCCGCAGTTCCATGCCCTCCTCGCGGTACTGGTTCACCAGGTCGATGAGCACGATCGCGTTGGTGACCACGATGCCGATCAGCATCAGCAGGCCGATGAGCGCGGGCAGGCTCAGGGGGATGCCGGTCACCAGGAGCAGGCCCAGCGCGCCGGTGGCGGCGAACGGGATGGAGACGAGCAGCACCAGCGGCTGGCGCAGGCTCTTGAAGGTGGCCACCATGATCAGGTAGACGATCACGACGGCGACCAGCATGGCCACCCCCATCTGGGCGAACGCCTCGTTCTGGTCCTCGCTGACCCCGCCGATGGTGGCGGTGGCGCCCTCGGGCAGGTCGAGTTCGGCCAGTGCCCGGTACAGGTCGCTGGTGACCCGGCCGAGGTCGTCGGCGGTGGGCGTGGCGCTGACGGTCGCGGAGCGGAAGCCGTCGCTGCGGCTCAGCTCGGGGGCCTGGAGGACCTCCGCCACCTCGGCGACCGCGGACAGCTTGACCTCGCCGCCGGTGGGGGTGGCGATCTTGAGGTTCTCCAGTTCCTTGACGCTGGTGGGGCGGTCGTCCACGCGCAGCACCATGTCGTGCTGGACGTCCTCGACGGTCGCGGTGCCGACCCTGGTGCCCTGGAAGGCCGCGGTCACGGCCTGGCCGATCTGGCCCTCGGTGAGCCCCTTCTCGGCGGCCTTCTCGCCGTCGACGCGGACCTCGAAGGCGGGCTGGGTGGCGGCGATGCTGCTCTGCACGTCGGCTGCGCCGGGGATGTCGCGGACCGTCTCCTCGACGAGTTCGGTCGCCTCGGCGAGGGTCTCGGGGTCGTCGGCCTTGATCTCCACCGACAGGGCGGAGCCGAATCCGCCGGTGGCGTCGATGCGCGCCTCGGCCTCGGTGTCGATCTCCGCCAGGATCTCGCGCAGCTCCTCCTGGTAGGCGGCCTGGTCCCCGTCGGGGTCGGTGGTGATGGTGTAGGTGATGGAGTTGGCGCCGCCGCCGAACAGGGCGCCCAGCATGTCGCCGCCGCCGAAGGTCGCCTGGTAGGACTCGATCCAGGCGAGCTTCTCCAACTCCTCCTCGACCTTGGCGGCCTCGGCGTCGGCGGCCTCCAGCGAGGTGCCGACCGGCAGCTCCTGGGTGACGCTGACGGTGTTCTGCCCCTGGTCCTCGATGAAGTTGGTCTTGATGAACGGGGTCATCGCGAACGTGCCGACGAGGAGCACGAAGGCGGCCAGCAGGGTGGCCCACCGGTGCCTGGTGGTCCAGCGGATCACCGGCAGGTAGGCGCGCTGCAGCGGGGAGCGCAGTTCGCGCTGGTACTCCTCGGCCCTGACGCGCTCCACCTCCTCGGGCGGGACGACCCTGGGCCGCATGAACCAGTAGGCCAGCACCGGGATGATCGTGAGGGACACCAGCAGGGAGGCGGCGAGCGCGATGCTGACGGTCACCGCGAAGGGCCGGAACAGTTCGCCGACCTGTCCGCCGACGAACCCGATCGGCAGGAACACGGCGATGGTGGTCAGCGTGGCCGAGGTGATCGCCAGCGCCACCTCGCGCACGCCGGTGAACACGGCGGTGTACTTCTCCTCGCCGTAGCCCAGGTGGCGCTTGATGTTCTCCAGGACCACGATGGAGTCGTCCACCACGCGTCCCACCGCCACCGTCAGCGCGCCCAGGGTGAGCAGGTTGAGGGTGTAGTCGAAGGCCCACATGCCCAGGAGCGCGATGAGCAGCGAGACCGGGATGGAGACCGCGGTGACGACGGTGGAGCGGACCGACAGCAGGAAGACCAGGATGACCACGACGGCGAAGCCGAGGCCCAGCAGGCCCTCCTCGGCCATGGCGCGGATGGAGTCGTTGATGAACGGGGCCTGGTCGAACACCACGGTGATGTTGGTGTCCTTGCCCAGCTGCTCCTCAAGTTCGGCGACCCGCGCCTGGACCTCTTCGGAGACCTCGACGGTGTTGCCGTCGGGGGTCTTGGTGATCATGACGCCGAGGCTGGGCTCGCCGTTGGTCCGGGTGATGCTGCTGGCCTCGTCGAGGACCAGTTCGACGTCGGCGACCTCGGCGAGCCGGACCGGTTCGGGGGCCGCGGCTCCGGGCAGGCCGGGCACGGCCGCGGCCGCGCCGGCGGGGGCCAGCCAGATGTTCTCGACGTCCTCGATCGACTCCAGGCGGCCGCCGGTGGTGACGGTGAGGGTGCGGTCCTCCTCGGTGATCTGCCCGCCGGGCAGCAGCCGGCCGCTGGCCTGCAGCGCGTTGGCCAGGTCGGTGACGGTGTAGCCGGCGTCCTCCAGTTCGTCCTCGTCGGGGGTGATCACGACGGTGGACTCGCGCACACCGGTGACCTGGACGGCCCGCACGCCGTCGATGGACTCCAGTTCGGGGACGAGCAGCTCCTCGATGGGCTCGGCGAGCTTCTGGGCGTCGTCGTCGCCGGTTCCGACGGCGAGCATGACCACCGGGATGTCGTCCATGCCGAACGCCATGACGTAGGGGTCGACGTCCTCGGGCAGCAGCGGCTCGACCTGGTCGACGGCCTGCCGGAGGGAGCGGACGACGTCGTCGGTGGAGTCCCCGTAGTCGAACTCCGCGATGACCTGGGCGGACCCGGTGCTGGAGGTGGAGGTGTAGCTCGTCACCCCCGGGACGCCCTTGACCGCCTGCTCCAGGGCTTCGGTGACCTCGGTCTCCATGACCTGCGGTGATGCACCCTGGTACTGGGCGCCGACCACGGCCATGGGAATGTCGAACGACGGCATGAGTTCGCGCTTCATCGACCCTGCCGAGATCACACCGAAGACGAGTGCGCTGAGTGTGATCAGCAGGATCAGCGCCCGGTTGCCAAGGCTGAGCTTGGCTAGTTTGGACATGGGTATGGGGCTCCTCAACCAGGATGGTTCACGTCAGACTTGAGCACCGCGCGGTGAGCGGCCGCGCTTGATTCGTCCCGCGCCGCTGGGGAAGGCCACGCGGTCTTCAGCCGGGCACGCGTCTCCACGATACTTCGCGTGGCATTGAAGATCATGCCAGAGTGATACAAATCAGGGACATGTCAGGGAATGATCGGTAACCGATCAGGGCTGGGAGCGGGAACCGGAATGGGCAGCGGTGCGTCTGACGCCAAACGCGAGTTGATCGAACGTCTCCAGGAGTTGGAGGTGCGCCAGCTCAGGCTGTTCGTGCGGGACCGCTCGTTGCCGCTGCTGAGCACCACTTTGACGATTCAGCAGCTCAAGGTCCTGGTGGCGCTGGCCATCGACGGCAACACGCCCACCCACGAACTGGCCGAGCGGGTCGGTGTGAGTGTTGCCACACTCACCGGGATCGTGGACCGGCTCTCGGCGCGTTCCCTGGTTCTCCGCCGGGAGGACCCCGCGGACCGGCGGGTGCGCCGGGTGGACCTGACCGAGGAGGGCCGCACCCTCATCGACGACATGTGGGGCACGAGCCGCGAGCGCACCTCGGCGGCGCTGCGCTCCCTGGACCTGGAGACCCTGCGCGGCCTGGTCCGGGGCGTGGAGGCGCTGTACGAGGTGCTGCGGCGGTCCGCCCCTGCCGAACCGGCCGACCCGAGGGGGGCGTGACGGTGGCTGCCGTACCGGAGCACTCCGGGGAGCCGTCCGACCGCCGCGTCTTCGGTGCGCTCGCCGCGCTCGGCGGCTACTTCGAGCTGCGGCCCGCCGACGGCGGGGAGGCGCCCGCGGGGCTGCGCTCCTTCGCGGAGCTGTACGAGCGCCCCGACGTGCTGGACGCCCGGATCGCGTGGCTGACGGCCCGGTACGGGCCGGTGGAGCCGCGGGTGGCGGCCTCGGTCACCCAGCTGGGTTTCGCGGCCCGCCTGGTCTCCCCGGCCCTGGCCGCGGCCTGCGCGGGGGTGGTGCTGGACGTGCCCGCGGCCTCGCTGCTGTGGCTGGAGACCTCCGAACGGGTCACCTCGTGGCTGTCCGGCCCCCACCGGACCCTTCCCGCCCCGGCCGACGCGGAGGAGGTCGCCGAGGCGCTGTGGGAGCCGCTGGTCGAACGCCACCTGGACCGGCTCGGCGCGGCGGTGCTCCGCCGGACCCGGGTCTCGGAGCGCCTGTTGTGGGGCAACGCCGCCGCTGCGGTGGGGGGCGCGGTGATGATGGTCTCCCTCCACCGCCCCGAGTGGGCCGACCGCGCCGCAGAGATCGCGGCCGCGCTGCTGCGACGGCCGCCGTTGGCCGGGCTGGGCGAGGTGGTGCGGCCCGACGCCGACCGGCCGCACCGGTTCTTCGTGCGCCGGTCCTGCTGCCTGTACTACCGGGTCCCGGGCGGCGGCAAGTGCGGGGACTGCGCCCTGCTGGACGCGGACACCCGGTCGCGCCAGTGGCGGGAGACCGCCTCCGCCGCCGACTGACCGGGGCGGGGCGTCCGGTGCCGCCGCGGGTGCGGGTCGGGTCCGGGGCTGGCACGGCCCTCCCCGTCGTGCCCAAAGCGGCCACCGGGGCGGGCTTTGTTCGCAGGGGCGCAGCGGCCGGGAGGAACGGCGGGCCGCCCGGGGTGCCTCAGTCGACCGCCACCGGGAGGGCCTCGCCCGGCGGGGTGTGCTGGACGGCCGTGCCCCAGACCACGTGCAGCAGGTCCTCCAGGGCGTGCCGCAGCGAGTCGTCCACCAGGGAGTAGCGGGTCTGCCTGCCCTGGGTGACGGTGCGCACCAGTCCGCACTCGCGCAGGCAGGCCAGGTGGTTGGAGACGTTCTGTCGGGTCAGGTCCAGTTGTTCGGCGAGCCGTGCGGGGTAGGCGGGACCGTCCAGCAGGGCCAGCAGCAGACGGCACCGGGTGGGGTCGGCGAGGGCCCGCCCCAGGCGCTGGATCGCGGCGAGGCGCTGGTCGGGGGTCAACACGATGATCATTTTACCCTTTTTGCCGTATACACAGTCTTCACTGTATAAACAGTGGAGGCTGAATAGTTGAAACCCTTCCGGCCACGAGCGGACCGGAGACGGGAAGGAGGATCATTGGGTCACGACCACTCCACTGCCGCGGGGGCGCACCGCGGGCGTCTGCTGCTCGTCCTGGGGCTGACGCTCGGCGTGATGGCGTTCCAGGTTGTCGGCGGTGTGGTCACGGGCAGTCTCGCCCTGCTGGGCGACGCGGGGCACATGGCGGTCGACTCCTTCGGCATCGGACTGGCCCTCTTCGCGATCTGGATCGCGAACCGGCCGTTCAGCGCCGAGCGCACCTTCGGCCTGCAGCGGGCGGAGATCCTGGCCGCCGCGGCCAACGCCCTGCTGCTGTTCGCCCTGTGCGGTTTCATCGGCTACGAGGCGGTCCACCGCCTGCTGAACCCCGAGCCCGTCGTGGCCCCCGCCATGCTGGCCTTCTCCATCATCGGCCTCGTCACCAACCTGGTCGCCCTGCTGCTGTTGCAGCACGGCCAGTCCGAGAGCCTCAACCTGCGCGGCGCCTACCTTGAGGTGCTCGGCGACCTGCTGTCCTCGGTCGGGGTCGTGGTGGCCGCCCTGCTCATCTGGGCCACCGGCTGGGACCGCCTGGACTCCCTGGTGTCGATCGCCATCGCGCTGTTCATCGCGTCGCGGGCCTGGCACCTGCTCAACGAGGCCCTGCGGATCCTGCTGGAGGTGGCGCCGCGCGGCGTCGACCTCGGCGAGGTCCGCCGCCACCTGCGCGACCAGCCAGGCGTACTGGACGTGCACGACCTGCACGCCTGGACCATCACCTCGGGTCTGCCGGTGCTGTCGGCGCACGTGGTGGTCGAGGACTCCGCGCTGACCGACACCGGACGCCTCCTGGACCAGTTGCACGAGTGCCTGTCGGAGCACTTCTCCATCGATCACTCCACCATCCAGGTGGAGCCCGTGGGGCACGCGCAGCACGAGGGCGCACGACACGCGTGATCTGCTGAGTCCTAGGATGGGGCCTCGCGTCGACGTACGGGCTGACCAGTGCCTCTCTGGACAGGCAGCCACGGCTCTGGCATAGTCGCCCGGGGCCCGTGGACTCCGCGCACGCGGTTTCCGCGGCCCGTTCTCTGGTGTGCCGGGAAGTCTGGTCGGCGTGGTGTTCGGCGATCGACTCTCGGGGGGACGGCCATGACCGCGCACACGACCGGCGGCAGACTGCACGCGTTCGCCGACCTGCTCCGCTCCGACGTCGTGGGCGGCCTGCTGCTCATCGGAGGCGCCCTGGCCGCGTTGGCCTGGGCGAACTCCCCGCTCGGGCCCTCCTACACGGCCCTGCGGGAGTTCTCCTTCGGCCCCGAGGCGCTCGGCCTGCACCTGTCGGTGGAGTCCTGGGTCGCCGACGGTCTGCTCGCCGTGTTCTTCTTCGTCGTCGGCAACGAGCTGAAGCAGGAGTTCGTCCACGGGGAGCTGCGCAACCCCCGCCGGGCGATGCTGCCCATCGTCGCCGCGGTCTGCGGCATGGCCGTGCCCGCACTGCTCTACGCCGCGCTCAACGCCTCCGACCCGGTCCGGCTGGGCGGCTGGGGCATCCCGATGGCCACCGACATCGCCTTCGCGGTGGCGATCCTGGCGATCGTCGGCCGCCACCTGCCCTCCGCCCTGCGCACCTTCCTGCTGACCCTGGCGATCGTCGACGACCTCGGCGCGATCGTGGTCATCGCGGTCTTCTACACCGACGACCTGTCCTTCGCGCCGCTGCTCGGCGCGGCGGCGCTGCTCGCGCTCTTCGGCTACCTGCAGCGCGGCCGGGGCCCGGCCGCGCTGCTGAACGCCTCCGCACTGCCCAACTGGGTGGTCTACCTCCCGCTGGCCTGCGCCGTCTGGGCGCTGGTGCACGCCAGCGGGGTGCACGCCACCATCGCCGGGGTCGCTCTGGGGCTGCTCATGCGGACCGTGCCGCTGGCCGGTGAGGCGCAGTCCCCCAGCCACCGCGTCGAACACCTGCTGAGCCCCTGGTCCTCGGGGCTGGTGCTGCCGGTGTTCGCGCTGATGTCGGCGGGCGTGGCCATCGAGGGCGGCCTGGGCACGGTGTTCGGCGACACGGCCGCGCTCGGCATCATGGCCGGCCTCGTCCTCGGCAAGACGGTCGGCATCGCCGGCGGCTCCTGGGTGACCACCAAGCTCACCTCCGCCGAGCTGAACCCCTCGTTGAGCTGGATCGACCTCACCGGCATGGCCGCTCTGGCGGGCGTCGGGTTCACCGTCTCGCTGCTGATCACCGAACTGTCCTTCTCCGGCCTGCCGGAGGTGCTGGCACACGCCAAGGCCGGGGTGCTGCTCGCCTCGCTGATCGCGACGCTCCTGGCGGCCGCCGTGCTGTCGGTGCGCAACGCCCGCTACCGGTCGCTGCGGGCGGCCTCCGACCCCGGCTGACGCCGCCCCGGCCCCGCGCCGGTCCACCGCCGCCGGGCCGCACGTCCCCTCGTCCCCCGGGGAGCGCGGCGCTAGTTTTGGTCTGCACGGGCCGATCGCGTCCGGCGATCGCTGTGGTGAGGACGGCGAACTGGGGATGTGGGAGAGACTACGGGGTCTGCGCAGCCGGGTCACGCGCCTGTCGCACCGCCTGCCGCTCGGCGCCACCGGTCGCACAGCCGCGGTCTCCCGGGCCTTCTGGGGCAGGCCGGCCCGGGTGCTGGTGCTGCTGTTCCTCTCGGTGATCATGCTGGGCACCGGCCTGCTGATGCTGCCCGCTGCCCAGGGGGGCCGGGAGGTCTCGGCAGTGGAGGCGCTGTTCACCGCGACGAGTGCGCTGTGCGTGGCGGGGCTGAGCGTGACCGGTCCGGTGGCCCACTGGTCGCTCTTCGGTCAACTGGTCGTCCTGGGACTGATCCAGGTCGGCGGCATCGGCATCATGACGATGGCCTCGGTCCTGGGACTGGTGGTCATCCGGCGCTTCGGACTGCGCATGCAGCTGTCGGTGCAGAGCGAGCAGCGCACCCTGAACGTCGGCGACGCCCGCGGGATCGTGCTCCGCATCGTGGCGACCAGTCTGACCTGCGAGGCCCTGCTCGCGCTGGTGCTCATCCCCCGGATGTGGCTGGCGCACGGGATGCCGGCGCACGAGGCGGCCTACAGCGGGCTGTTCCACTCGGTGTCGGCCTTCAACAACGCCGGGCTGTCCCTCTACGGCGACAGCCTCACCCGGTTCGCCGGGGACCCGCTGGTGCTGGGGCCGGTCGCACTGGCCACCGTCCTGGGCGGCCTGGGCTTCCCGGTGCTGCTGGAGCTGCGCAGGCACCTGAGCACCCCGCGGCGGTGGAGCCTGCACACCAAGATGACCGTGTGGACCTCGCTGCTGCTGTTCGTCGGCGGCATGGTCGCGGTGACCGCGCTGGAGTGGGGCAACCCCGCGACCCTGGGGGCGCTGCCCTGGCCGCAGCGGCTGCTCGACGGCGCCTTCCACGGCGTCATGCCGCGCAGCGGCGGGTTCAACGTGGTGGACGTGGGCGCCATGGAGTCGCACACCCTGTTCGTCACCGTCATGCTGATGTTCGTGGGCGGCGGCAGCGCCGGCACCGCCGGCGGTATCAAGGCCAGCACCTTCGCGGTCATCTGGTTCGTGGTGTGGGCCGAGGTCCGCGGCCATCCGCAGGTGCACGCCTTCGGCCGCAGACTCTCCGCCGGGGCGATCCGGCAGGCGCTCAGCCTGACCTTCCTGTCCATGACGGTGGTCGCCTTCGCGACGATCCACCTGACCGCCATCTCTCCCTTCCCCCTGCTGGACGTCCTGTTCGAGGTGGTCTCGGCCTTCGGCGTGGTCGGCCTGTCCACCGGGATCGCCCCCGCTCTGCCGCCGCACGGCCAGGTCCTGTTGACCATACTGATGTTCGCGGGGCGGCTCGGTCCGATCACCTTCGCCTCCGCCCTGGCGCTGCGGGAGCGCACCCGGCGCTACGACCTGCCCGAGGGCCGCCCCGTCATCGGCTGACACCACGAGGAGCAACAGTGCCGCGCAGCACAGCGAACGACCGACGGGTACTCGTCATCGGTCTCGGCCGGTTCGGCGGTTCCCTCGCCGAGGAACTGGTCGCCCACGGGTGGGAGGTGCTGGGCGTGGACAACAACCCCCGCCGGGTGCAGTCCTACGCCGACCTCCTCACGTACACCGTCGTCGCCGACACCACCGACGACGAGACGCTGCGCCAGATCGGCGCGCACGAGTTCTCCCGCGCGGTGGTGGCCATCGGCAGCCACCTGGAGGAGAGCATCCTGACCACGTCCCTGCTGGTGGACATGGGGGTGCCCAACATCTGGGCCAAGGCGGTCAACCGGCGCCACGGCCGCATCCTCCAGCAGATCGGCGCCCACCACGTGGTGCTGCCCGAGCACGACATGGGCGAACGGGTGGCCCACCTGCTGTCGGGGCGGATGCTGGACTACGTCGAGATCGAGGAGAACTTCGCCCTCGGCAAGACCCGCGCCCCCCTGGAGATCATCGGCCGCAGGCTGGGGGAGACCGGGGTGCGCTCGGCCCACGGCATCACCGTGGTGTGCATCAAGCGGCACGGCGAGTCGTTCACCTACGCCACGGCGGACACCGTCCCGCAGAAGGGGGACATCGTCATCGTCGCGGGCAAGACCGACGACGTGGAGCGGTTCGCCGAGCTGAAGTAGCCGACCGACGGCAAAGTGGACATACTTCCGGAATTGACAATGATTTTCACTTTCGTGAAAATGATTCCATGCACTCTGAAATATCGACGAAACTGCTCGCCGCCGGCGCCGCGGGAGCGCTGCTGGCCTCCCTGACCGCGTGCTCGGAGGACCCCGGCGGAGCCGCCGGGGTCCAGATCGTCACCACGGTCTACCCGCTGGAGTGGCTGGCCTCCCGGATCGCGGACGGCCACGCCTCGGTCACCAACCTGACGGAAGCCGGCGCCGACCCCCACGAGGTGGAGCTGAGCCCCCGCCAGATCGGCGTGATCGCCGACGCCGACGTGGTCCTCCACATCGGCGGGATGCAGCCCGCCGTCGACGAGGCGGTCGGCCAGCACGCCGCGGACCGCTCCCTCGACGCGGCCGAGGTGGTCGATCTGCTCCCCGCCCCGGATGCCGGGCACGGCCACCACGACGACACGGAGCACCACGGAGAGGGGGCCGGGGCCCACGGCGGCGTGGACCCGCACCTGTGGCTGGACACCGAGCGGCTGGCCGTCCTCGCGGGGGAGCTGGCCGACCGGCTGGGCGAGGCCGACCCCGACCACGCGGCGGCCTACCGGGAGAACCACGACGCGACCGTCGCGGAGCTGGCCGAACTGGGGGCCGCCTACACGGAGGGGCTGACCGGCTGCGCACGGCGTGAACTGGTGGTGGCCCACGCCGCGTTCGGGTACCTGGCCGACGCCCACGGCCTGGAGCAGATCAGCGTCACCGGCCTCGACTCCCACGAGGAGCCCTCCCCCGCCCGGATCGCCGAGGTGGTGCACGCCGTCGAGGAGCACGGCGCCACCACGGTCTTCACCTCTCCGCTGACCGACCCCTCCATCGCCGAGACCGTCGCGGGCGAGACCGGCGCCGAGGTCGCGGTGCTGGACCCCCTGGAGAGCCTCACCGAGGAGTCGCCGGGCACGGACTACCCGTCCGTGATGCGGGCGAACCTGGACTCCCTCACCGCCGCCCTGGACTGTTCCTGACCGCCCCGCCGTCCCCCTCCTCCCCCGCCACATAACAATCGGGTCGCCTCCCGGCCATCCCCCACTCCTTTTGTCCGGGAGTGTGACCGAATATCCGAAAATATCGGCTCCCTGCGCCCCGCTTGGAGCGGTCTCGTCATGCCAACCTCTCGGCTATTTCACGGGGAACTCACATGCTCATGCGCTATCCTGAGCAAAATCCGGTGCGTATGCACGTGCATTTGACGGTGCAAGGGCATGCGCATGGGAGTAATCCCGCACCAACGCTGACAGAGGGAGCGTGTGTACGTGAACGCTTACAACGGCATCTCAGCCGCCGAACTGGGCGAAGTCACCTGGCAGAAGAGCCGCCGCAGCAACTCGATCGGCAACTGCGTGGAGATGGCCAGGCTCTCGGACGGCTCCATCGCGGTACGCAACTCCCGCTTCCCCGAGGGGCCGGCCCTGATCTACACCCAGGCCGAGATCAACGCCCTCATCCTGGGGGTGAAGGACGGCGACTTCGACAACCTGCTCGGCTAGTCGGCCGCCGCGGGCCCCGTGCGAGACGCGCGCCGGGGCCTTTCCGCTCTTCCGGAAGAGCGGGGCTCAGCCCTCCAGCTCCTCGATCATCTGCTTCAGGAGCCTGCGGGTCTGTTCGGGGCGCTCGGCGACGACCGCCAGCCACTCCAGGGTCATCGTGTACTGCTCGACATCGGAGCGCTTCTCCTGGAAGATGCCTCCGGTGAGCTGCTCCACGTAGACGACGTCGGGCAGGTCGTACTCCGGGTAGCGCAGGATCGTGAACGACCCGGTCTCGGCCGCGAACACGCCCTGGTGGAAGGGGACGATCTGCAGCGTGATGTTGGGCGCATAGCTGAGCTCGTGCAGGTGCTCCAACTGCGCGCGCATGATCTCGGGACCGCCCACCGGCCGCCGTACCGCGGGCTCGTCGATGATCACCCAGAGCTTGACGTTGCGGTTGTTCCTGATGCGCTCCTGCCTGCGCATCCGTGTGGCGATCCGGTCCTTGGCCGTGTCGTCCAGCTTCTTCTTGCCGCCGCGGGTGATGACCTCGCGGGCGTAGTCCTCGGTCTGCAGCAGCCCCGGCACGAACTGGGTCTCGTAGACGCGCAGCTGGGTGGCGGCCTCCTCCATGCCCACGTAGGACTGGAACCACACGGGGAGGGACTCCCCGTACTTCTGCCACCAGCCGGGTTCGTTGGCCTCGCGGGCCAGGGTGAGGAACGAGGCGCGGACGGCGGGGTCCTCCACCCCGTAGAAGGTGAGCAGGTCCTCGACGTCGCGGATCTTGAAGCCGACACGGCCCAGCTCGACGCGGCTGATCTTGGACTCGGAGCCGCGGATCTTGTACGCGGCGTCCGCCCGGGAGATCCCCTTGGATTCGCGCAGCTGGCGAAGCTGGTAGCCGAGCAGTATGCGACGCACGGTCGGGCCGCTCCCCGGCTCTGGTTGAGCCACGCTCACCGCTGCTGCCTCCCACCCTCGGTGTCTGGTCGGAACCGGTTTATCCGGGACGTTCCCGTGTTGCACCGTTCCAATGGTTACACGATATCGCCGGAGAGGCCGGTTTTCGCGCCGTTCTGCGCGGCAGGGCCCCCGGTGACGCCACCGGTCCGGTCAGCCGAAGAGCGCCCAGACGAACTTGCCTCCGACGGCCGTCCGCACCACTCCCCAGTTGCGGCTGAAGCAGGAGATCAGGTGGAGCCCCCGTCCGGTCTCCTCCATGAAGTCCGGTTCCCTGCGCTGCGGCATCCGGTCGCTGCCGTCCCGGACCGCGCAGATCAGCTCCGCCCCCCGGCGCATCGCGCTGAGCTGGATCACGTTCTCCCGCATTCCGTCGACGCCGGTGTCGGCGTGTCGCAGCGCGTTGGTGACGAGCTCGGAGACCACCAGTTCCACGTCGCTGGCGTAACGGCCCATGCCCCAGTCGCGCAGCGTGGCCACGACGAGGTCGCGGGCGATCTTCACCGCGCCGTGGTTCGGGCTCAGGCTCCACAGCAGGCTGTCGTAACTGGCCGTTCCGGGGTAGGAGTTCCAGCACGGCATTCCGTTGCGCAGGGCGGGAAGCCACCAGGCGCGTTCCGTCGCGTCGAGAGTCGGCGCCGGCGCCGTTTCCCGTCCCGGCGTCCTCTTGACAGACCTCTGGGCAGAATGTCCGGTCACCGCGATCCCCTTGCCGTCGTCTCGATCGCTCACAGTTCGGAGGACTATGCAAATGCAAGGTCCGAATGCACGTGCATGAAGCCTCTTGAGAGGCATCCTAGAACATCCGCGCCCTTCTATCAGTTGAAGTGCGGACAAAAAAGGCCACGATTCTGTGAGGCTGCTGGAAGGGATGGGAAAATTTTCCCACGCCCCTGAGATGACCTGCGAAAACTCCCCCGCCTCCCGCCCGTGGGGCGCGTGCGGTGCCCCGCCGCGCGACGCTCGCGGCCCCCGCCGGGCGCGTCCCCGCCGCGAAGACGCCGCCGGAGCCCCTCCCGGCCGCGCCGGGACGCCAGAGCCACCCCCGACATACCACCCAGTCGGTAAGAATGGTTAGGATCGCCTCGACCGCGCACTGGACGGCCTGTTCCGGGCCCGTTCACCGACTGCCACTCGAAGGAGATCACCATGCCCCAGACCCCTCGCGTCGCGATCGTCACGGGAGCGGCCCGCGGAATCGGCGCCGCCACCGCACAGCGGCTGGCCGCCGAAGGGCACGCGGTCGCGGTGCTCGACCTCACCGAGGAGAGCGCTCAGGCCACCGCGGACGCGATCACCGAAGCCGGCGGCAAGGCGATCGCGCTGGGCGCCGACGTCAGCGACACCGAGCAGGTGGACGCCGCGGTCAAGGCGACCGTCGAGCGGCTCGGCCCGCCGGCCATCCTGGTGAACAACGCCGGTGTGATCCGCGACAACCTGCTGTTCAAGATGACCGATGACGACTGGGACACCGTGCTGCGGGTCCACCTGCGCGGCGCGTTCCTGATGTCGCGGGCGGCCCAGGCCCACATGACCGAGCAGGGCTGGGGCCGCATCGTCAACCTGTCCAGCAGCTCCGCGCTGGGCAACCGCGGCCAGGCCAACTACTCCGCGGCCAAGGCCGGCATGCAGGGCTTCACCAAGACCCTGGCCATCGAACTCGGCAAGTTCGGCATCACCGCCAACGCCGTCGCCCCCGGCTTCATCGCCACCGACATGACCCGGGCGACCGCTGAGCGGATCGGCGTGGACTTCGAGGAGTTCAAGGCCGCCCGCGCCGCCCAGATCCCGGTGCGCCGGGTCGGCGTGCCCGAGGACATCGCCGCCACCGTCGCCTTCCTCACCAGCGAGGAGGCCGGCTACGTGTCCGGTCAGGTCATCTACGTCGCCGGCGGACCGCTGGACTAGGACGCGCACGACACCGGCCCCGGACGGGCGGGCGGCCGCCGGGGACGACGCCCCGGGCGACCCGTCCCCGCCCCGCCCGCGGGCGGGGCGGGGCGGCGCCGAGCCGCCCGCACCGGGCCACCGACCGTCTCCTCCAGGAAGGCTCTGTTCTGCCGTGACCACACCCACCGTGTCCCCGCCGGACGCCGCGGACCTGCGCGCCCGGGTCGCCGACTTCGTCGCGGAACACGATCCCGCCACCACCGACCAGACCGAGTTCCTCGCCGCCCGCTTCGACGCGGGCCTGGCCTGGGTGCACTTCCCCGAGGGGGCGGGCGGCCTGGGGGCTCCCCGTGCCCTGCAGAGCGTCGTCGACGCGGAGTTCGAACGGCTCGGCTTCGTCCCCACCGGCCGCGAGGGCCTGGTCATCGGCCTGGGCATGGCCGCCCCCACCCTGGTGGCCTTCGGCACCCGCGAGCAGCGGGACCGCTTCCTCAAACCGCTCTACACCGGTGAGGAGGTCTGGTGCCAGCTGTTCAGCGAGCCCGGCGCCGGATCCGACCTGGCCGCCGTGGGGACCCGCGCGGTCCGCGACGGCTCGGACTGGGTCATCGACGGCCAGAAGGTGTGGACCTCCCTGGCCCACCGGGCCCGCTGGGCCATCCTGCTGGCCCGCACCGACCCGGACGTGCCCAAGCACCGCGGGCTGACCTACTTCATCTGCGACATGACCGCCCCGGGCGTGGACGTGCGACCGCTGCGCCAGATCACCGGGGAGGCCGAGTTCAACGAGGTCTACCTGGACGGGGTGCGGCTGCCCGACAGCCTGCGGCTCGGCGGGGTCGGCGAGGGCTGGAAGGTCGCGCAGACCACTCTGATGAACGAGCGGGTCTCCATCGGCGGCCGCCCCGAGCCCCGCGAGGGCGGACTGGTCGGCATCGTCAGCGACCTGTGGCGCACCCGCCCCGAACTGCGCACCCGGGGCCTGCACGAGGAACTGCTGCGGCTGTGGGTGGCCGCCGAGGCCGCCCGGCTGACCAAGGAGCGGCTGCGCCAGCAGATGGCGGTCGGCCAGCCGGGCCCCGAGGGGTCGGCGGCCAAACTCTCCTTCGCCGAGCTCAACCAGCGTCTCTCCGGTCTGGAGCTGGAGCTCCTGGGCGCCGAGGGGCTCACCTACGACGACTGGACGTTCCGCCGTCCCGAGCGACCGGACCTGCTGGGCCGTGGCGCGGGCTTCCGCTACCTGCGCTCCCGGGGGAACTCGATCGAGGGCGGGACCTCGGAGATCCTGCGCACCATCATCGCCGAACGCGTCCTGGGGCTGCCCGCCGAACCGCGGGTCGACAAGGACGTCGCCTGGAAGGACCTGCCCCGTTGAGCGAATCCGAGCTGAACCTGCTGTACAGCGACGTCGAACAGGAGCTGCGCACCAGCGTGCGGGAGCTGCTGGCCGACCGGTGCCCGTGGCAGTCCGTGCTGGACCGGGTGTCGCACCACAGCGCCCCGGCCGGGACCACCGACCTGGAGCTGTGGCGGGAACTGGCGGCCGTGGGCGTCGCCGGCCTGTCCGTACCCGAGGAGCTGGGCGGGGCGGGCGCCACTCCGCGGGAGAGCTCGGTGGTCGCCGAGGAGCTCGGACGCTCCGTCGCCCCAGTGCCGTTCCTGGGCAGCGCCGTGCTGGCCACCTCCGCCCTGACCGCGCTGGACGCGGACGGGGAGGTCCGCGCGCTGCTGGCCGGCCTGGTGGCGGGAGAGCGCGTCGCCACCCTGGCGGTACCGCTGCCCACCACCCCCGGTTCGGCCTTCCCCGCCCTGGTGCGCGCCGGGGAGCACGGCCTGAGCGGCACCGTGTCCGGCGTGGTCGACGCGCTCAACGCCGACGTCCTGGTGGTGCCCGCGGTCAGCGCGGACGGTCCCGGCCTGTACCTGGTGGCGGCCGGACAGGCGGCGCTCACCCCCCTGGTGAGTCTGGACCAGACCCGGCCGCTGGCCGAGGTGCGTCTGGACGGGGCCCCGGCGGTGGCGGTGGCCTCCGGGCGGCGGGCGGCCGACGCGCTGGAGGCGGCCCTGGTCGCGGGCGCGGCGCTGCTGGCCGCCGAGCAGCTCGGCACGGCCGAGTGGGCCCTGCACACGACCGTGGACTACCTGAAGGAACGGGTGCAGTTCGGCCGCCCGGTCGGCTCCTTCCAGGCCCCCAAGCACCGGCTCGCCGACCTGTGGGTCCTCATCTCCCAGGCCCGGGCGGTGGTCCGCAACGCGGCGAGCGCGCTGGCCGCCGGGGCCCCGGACGCCCCGCTGGCCGCGGCCCTGGCCCAGGCGTTCGTGTCGGAGGTGGCGGTCCGGGCCGCGGAGGAGGCGGTGCAGCTGCACGGGGGCATCGGCTTCACCTGGGAGCACCCGGCCCACCTGTACCTGAAGCGCGCCAAGAGCTCCGCCATCGCCCTGGGCACGGCCGACCGGCACCGTGCCCGGATCGCCGAGCTGGTGGACCTGCCCCCCGCCCCCTGACGGGCGGCTTCGCGAGGCGCCCGGCCCCGGGGCGGCATCCGACGCCCCTGACCGGGGGCTTCGCCGCACGGCGAAGCCCCCGGTCAGCTCCGGTCCTCGCCGTCCAGCGCGGCGACGACCGCGGTGACGACGTGCTCGACGCACTCGATCCCGCCGAAGTAGTCGGGATGGTGGTCGGACAGCACCGCGATCAGGTACTCGTGGTCGGCTCCCGCGACGCGGCCCGCGCTGGTGACCGCCCACCGGTCCCCGTCGTCGCTCCGGGGCACCCAGCCGTTCTTCAACTCCACGGTGTCGCCCTCGCCCGCCGCCGCCGACACCCCCCACGCCTGCTCCGGAGCGACGCCTCCCAGCAGTTCCCGGGCGTAGCCGCGGCTACGTTCGGACAGCGGGCTGTCCTCGGTGAAGACGGCGCGCAGCAGCCGGAGCTGGTCGGCGGTGGTGGTCCTGGTGGTGCCCCACACCCCGCCGGCCCCGGGCTCGGTGGCGTGCAGGCCGAGCCGCTCGTTCCCCCGGGCGAACCCCTCGTCGAAGCCGATGCGTGCGTACAGTTCGTCGGTGGCGTCGTTGTCGCTGTAGCGGATCATCTCGGCGGCCAGCCTCCGCTCGTGGTCGGAGAGTTCGCGGTCCTCGTCGTCGGCCTGGAGCAGGAGCAGCACGAGGATGTTGAGTTTGGCCAGGCTCGCGGTGATGTAGGTCTCCTCCGCCCCGTAGGAGTAGGTGGCGCCGCTGTTCAGGTCGTGCAGCGCGATCGAGAGCCGGCCGTCCTGTCCGGAGAGGTAGGCGTCCAGGGAACGGGTGAGCCGCTCGTACTCGGCCGGGGACAGGGGCGGCGGCTGCGGCTCGGGCTCCGGTGCGGTCCGCGGCGGGGAGGGCGCCTGGGCCCGCGGGACGCCGCCCGGGGTGCGGGGCGTCTCGGGCGGGAGCACCGCGAGTACCGTCGCGGCGAGCAGGAAGAACAGCGCCGCCAGGAGGGCTCCGCGCAGCGGCGCGGGCTCGGGCGGCTGGCCGGGCGTCACCGAACGTTCTCGCATGCCGAACGCCTTCGTGCAGGGGACCGGACTCCGCGACCGCGGACTGGTGCCCCCACCATGCCACACTTGTGCCGGGCACACATTGCCGGAAACGGTCGACCGGTATCCGGCGGCGGACGCCTGCCGCGGCCCGGCGCCGACGCGGTCGGCGCTAGTCGACGCCCCGGGCGCTCATCGCCGAGCCGAGCGCCTCGGCGGAGCGGATCAGGTTCACGATGACCGGCACGACCATGCGGTGGGCCCCGCCTCGCAGGCCGCGCGCCAGGTACGCCTCCCGCGAGGCCCGCCACGACTGGGCCACCATCGGGATGCAGCGGATGGTCAGCGCCAGCACCAGCCCCACCCGTTCCGAGCGCACGCCCACCCTCCGCAGCGGGCGGGCCAGCCGTTCGAACAGGTCGAGCATCTCGCTGACCCGGGTGGTGCGGGTGACCAGTCCGGCCAGCAGTACGGCCGCGGCGATCTGGGAGCACACCCGCACCGCCGTGTGCGGGTCGGTGAAGAGGACGTGGAACACCGCGATGACCGCGAGGAACAGCAGCACCGGCCGGAAGGCGTGCCACAGGTGGGCGGACAGCCCGAACAGCGTGTACAGCAGGACGACGGCGGCCGCGGCGCCCAGGGACACCCAGGGGTTGCCCAGGACCAGCAGGACGGTGACCACGCCCAGCAGGACGAGCAGTTTCGCGCCCGCCGGCATCCGGTACGGCAGCGAGGTCCCGGGGACGTAGAGCCCGATCGTGTTCACGGGCGCCGCTCCATCAGGTCGACGTAGTACTCGACGGCGGCCTCCGGTCCACCGTCGAACACGATCCTTCCCGCGTCCATGACCAGCACCCGGTCGAAGCCGGTGAGCGTGTCGAGGTGGTGGGTGAGCAGGATGACCTGCTGGGGCAGGGCGCGCAGGGTCTCGGTGATGATCCGCACGTTGCGCAGGTCCAGCAGGGTGGTGGGCTCGTCGCAGACCAGGATCCGGGGCTCGGTGACCATGACCGAGGCCAGCGCCAGCATCTGCTTCTGCCCTCCGGACAGCAGGTGGGCGGGGTGGTCGCGGTGGTCGGCCAGACCGTGCCGGGCCAGGATCGCGTCGACCCGCTCCTCGATCCCGGCCCGGTCGAGTCCGCTGCCGCGCAGGCCGATCCGCACGTCCTCGGCGACCGTGGGCATGATGATCTGGGTGTCGGCGTCGGAGAACACGAAACCGACCCGGCGGCGGACCTCCCGGACGTGTCTGCGGGTGTCCAGGCCGTCGACGAGCACCCGGCCCGTGTCGGGGACGACCAGGCCGTTGAACATCCGGGCCAGGGTCGACTTGCCCGACCCGTTGGCACCGATCAGTCCGATGCGGTGCTCGCTCAGCTCCAGGGAGACGTCGTCGACGACCACCCGGTCACCGTAGGCGTGGGTCACGTTCTCCAGGCGGATCATGGGCGGCGGCTCCGCTCAGGCGACCCGGTTCCCGGCGGGTGGGACCGGGTAGGCGCGGTGCACGCTGGCGGCGATGAGCGTGGCCAGGACCGCCTTGGCGACGTCGCCGGGGACGAAGGCGGCCAGCGCGACCAGGGTGGCCGTGGCGTCCAGTCCGGCGACCACCGCCATCCAGGGGCCGCCGATCAGGTAGCACACCACGATCCCGCCGGCCAGGTTGATCAGCAGGCCCGGCCAGAACCGGTACTTCGGCAGCATGCGGTCGGTCAGCAGGCCGATGAACAGCGCCACGAAGATCCAGCTGATGAGGAAGCCGCCGGAGGCGCCGGCGAAAGAGGCCAGGCCGCCTCCCCCGCCGGACAGGATCGGCAGCCCCGCCATCGCCAGCGCGAGGAAGGTGACGACCGCCAGGACGCCTCGTTTGGCTCCGAGGATGCTGGGAGCGAGCATGACGACCAGGGTCTGCAGGGTGATCGGCACACTGCCCACGGGGATTCCGGGGACCAGGCTCATCGCGGCGAGCAGCGCGGCGAACAGCGCGATGAGCGCGAGGTCGCGTGTCGCCAGGCCGCGGTAGCGAGGAGACGGTGAGGAGGCGGTCATGGTCCATCCTTGCTGTTTTCCGGGGTTTTGGAGGAAATCTCCAGATCAATTGTTACCGCCCCGCCGTGAACAGCTGAGATGCGCCCCGGAACAGCTTTCCCCCGAGGGGTTTTGTAGGGTTCTCCCAAAAATCTCCGCCTTTTCCCCCTTTTTCCGTGGGACGCGCCACACCGCGGTGTGGCGCACGGCATTCCACCGCTTCGGGGTGCCCTCCCTCCCGCGGACGCGGAGCGGGTCATTCGGCCCGGGCGGGCAGCACGCACACCGGGGTGGGCACCGTGAGGAGGTGGCGCGCCGGACCGGGGACCCCGTCGGCCGGGTCCACCGGAAGCGCGGCCAGGGTCGCGGAGTTCTGGTTGGCCACCACGAGGTAGCCGTCGACCAGCGCGAAGTGGCGGGGCCAGGCGCCTCCGGAGGGGGTGTCGGCCAGGTGGCGCACCCGCGCCCCGTCAGCCGACACTTCGAAGGTGGCGATGGTGTCGGCGCCCCGGTTGGCGACGTAGAGGCGGCGCTCGTCGGCGGAGAGCGCGATCTCCGCCGGGTAGTTGTCCCCGCCGGCCTTGGTCGCGGGCACGGAGTCGACGGTCTCGGCCCGGGCCGTGGCGGGGTCGAACCGCAGGACGTACACCCGCGAGTCCAGTTCTCCCGCCACGTACAGGTGGCCGGAGGAGTGCACCGCCAGGTGGCGCGGTCCGCTTCCCGGGGCCAGGCGGGCCGCGACGTGCTGCGGTCCGGCGGGACGGTCGGCGGCGGCGTCGAAGGGGAAGCAGCGCAGTTCGTCGGTGCCGAGATCGACGACCAGGAGGTGGGCTCCGCCCGGGGCGGGGTAGACGCTGTGCGCGTGCGGCCCCTCCTGGCGGTCGGCGTTGGGCCCCGACCCGGTGTGCGTCAGCCGCTGGACCGGTTCCGCGGGGGCGCCGTCCGGACCGATCGGGTGCACGCTGACGCTTCCGTCCCCGTAGTTGGCGGCGACCAGGTGCCGCCCGGCCGGGTGGGCCAGCAGGTGGCAGGGGGAGGAGCCGCCCGTGGCGGCGCTGCCCCGGACTTCCAGCCGCCGTTCGCCGGCGACGGAGAAACCGCTGACCCGTCCCGCGTCGAGTTCGTTGACCGCGTAGACCATCCTCCCGTCCGCGGAGTGCACCACGAACGAGGGGCCGCTGGCCGGGGCCGCCAGTTCCGCCTCGGCCAGGGCGCCGGTGCCGGTGTCCAGCCAGACGCTCTGCACTCCCGCCGCGCTGCCCGGGATACCGGAATCGGGGGTGTAGGAGCCGATCCACAGCAGCCGACGTCGTGTCATCGGGATCCTCCCGGTTGTCGCTGACCCCGGCTCTCGGGGCCAGCGACACTCTAGTGCGCCGGCTTCTTCACGGACAGTCGCCGTCCGCCGCGGAGGGCGCGCTGTGCGGGGGCGCGCTCAGTCCAGCAGCGCCTGGAGCGCCCGGCGCTGGCCGTCGGTGAAGAAGTGCCCGCCGGGCAGCCGCTCCAGCCGGAACGGTCCGGTGGTGTGCTGCTGCCAGGCGCGCAGTCCCGCGTCGGTGACGACCGGGTCGCTGGTTCCGCCCACGACGGTGAGCGGGACGTCCAGCGGCGGGCCGGAGCGCCACACGTACGCGGCGACCGCGTCGAAGTCGGCGCGCATCTCCGCACCGAACACCCGGGCCAGTTCGTCGTCCTGGAGCAGGATCTCGGGGACCCCGCCGTAGCGGTCGGCCACGGCGCGCACCAGGGCGGCGGGGTCCTCGGGGAGTTCCATCCGCCTGGGCAGGTGCGGGGCGTCCCTGCCGCTGACCACCAGACGGGTGACCTCCCGGCCGCGTCGACGCAGTTCCCGGGCGGTCTCGTAGGCCGAGAGCGCGCCCAGGCTGTGCCCGTAGAGGGTGAGCGGTCCCGCCAGTGCCTCCAGGGCGTCGGCCTGGCGCCGGGCGTAGTCGCTCCACAGCTCCGCTCCGTCCCCCGCGCAGTCGCGGTGGCGCACCGTGGCGACCCACACGGTGAACCGGTCGCCCACCTCGGCCACCCAGGGCCGGTAGACGGTGGGCAACCCTCCGGCGTGCAGGAAGCAGACGAGGTCGGCCTCGGCCGTCGGTCCGGTGAAGCGGTGCACACCGGAGCCGGTCGACGGGGTGGTCCGCGCCTGGTTCATGGATCTGGGCCTCTTTCCCTTCAGGGGCACAACGCCCTGAAACGTACCCTTTCCCCATCGGCCAGACACGCCGGGGGTGGTGAGTCAGCTCACGAAGCGTCTCCGGGGAGTCCGGCTCAGTCGTCCGACCGCCCTCCCCCGGTCCGCGACAGCGTGTGGCGCAGCAGCGTCTTGAGGACGTTGCCGCTGTCCAGGCGGTCCCTCGCGTCGAACTCGATGATCGGCACCTCGGGGCCGACCTCGACGGCCTCGCGGATCTGCTCGACCGTGTAGTCGAGCTTCCCGTCGAACTTGTTCACCGCGATGATGTAGGGGACGTCCTGCTTCTTCTCGAAGTAGTCGATGGCGTCGAAGCAGTCGGCCAGCCGGCGGGCGTCCACCACCACGACCGCGCCGATCGCCCCGCGCACCAGGTCGTCCCACATGAACCAGAACCGCGCCTGCCCCGGGGTGCCGAACATGTACATGATCAGCTCGTCGTCCAGGGTGAGCCGGCCGAAGTCCATCGCCACGGTGGTGGTCTTCTTGTCCGGCGTGGCGGAGACGTCGTCGTGGGCGACGCTCGCCTCGGTCATCACCGCCTCGGTGGTGACCGGCGGGATCTCCGACACCGAGCCGACCAGTGTCGTCTTGCCCGCGCCGAATCCCCCCGCGATGACGATCTTGGTCGACGCCACGGACGAGCGTTTATTGGAAGAGACGTTCGAGGCCACGGAGCGCCCTTTCCAGCACTTGGTTCTCGGACGGGCTGTGCCCGGTGATCGTGGGGTGGATGTAGACCAGGCCCTGGTCGGCCAGGTCGCTGATGAGCACCTGGGTGACGCCCAACGGCAGCTTCAGCTCCGCCGAGATCTCGGCCACCGAGCGCACCTGGGCGCACAGCCGGTAGATCCGCTCCGACTCCGGCATCAGGTGTTGCGGGGGGTCGGCCCGCTCGTCCGCGATGGAGACCAGCGTCTGCACCATCAGCGGATGGCGGGACCGGGTGCGGCCGCCGGTGAAGGTGTACGGACGGATCCGCGCTCTCCGGCGTCTGCGGTGACTCCTCATGGAATTGGCTTCCTCTTCATCGTCTCAGAGCCCGGTGTCGACGCGTCGGTCAGCGGATGACCTCGCGCAGCTCGGATCGGAGCTGCGGGGTGAGCACGTGGCCGGCGTTCTCCACGAGCAGGGTCATCTGGTAGGCCACGATCTTCATGTCGGCGTCCTTGGAGGTCAGCACCGCCAGCGAGGAACCGTCGCTGATGGACATGACGAACAGGTAGCCGCGTTTCATCCGCAGGATCAGCTGCTCGGAGTCGCCCTTGGCGAACATCCGGGCGGTGCCCTCGGCCAGGCTCTGCAGTCCGCTGACGATCGCGGCGAGCTGCTCGGCGTGCTCCTCGGGGAAACCCCGGGAGGCGGTCAGCAGCAGGCCGTCAGAGGAGACCACGATCGCGTGTTCGGCTCCGGGTACCTCGGAGACGAAATTGGAGACGAGCCAGGTGAAGTTCTCAGCGCTCTCACTCAAGCGGTTATCCATGTCCGTCCTGCTCCTGTTGTGGCGGGGGTGTGGCTACACTGCGCATCCGTCATTCGTCCCCGGTGGCGGCTCGTTCGCCTTCGAGGAACTCTTCGAGGTCGGCGCGGATGCGCGCGGCTCTGCTCTCGGCGTCTTCCGGTTCGGCCGACGGCTCCTCCGCGGAGGGGTCCGCTAGGGGGAGGGCCGGCTGGTTGTTGCGGTGTGCTCCGCGTCGGGGCAGCCCTGCCGCGGTGAAGGCGGGACCGCTGTCGTCTCTGCTCTGCGTGCGCTGGGTCGGAGGGGTCATGGGCGGCGGGCTCACCGTTACCGGGGTGGTGGTCACTGTCTCGAACGCGGACTCGGGGCTGGGACCGGTCTCGCCGACCAGCTCGGTCGGCACGACCACGTGGGCGCTGATGCCGCGGAAGGCGCGCGCCTGCAGCTGGACCCGGAAGCCGTGCCGGTGCGCGATCCGTCCCACCACGAACATGCCCATGTGCCGGATGACGTCCTCCTCCAGCAGGGGGGGCCGCTCCAGCCGCTGGTTGATCTCCGCCAGCTGGTCCTCGGGGATGCCGATGCCCTCGTCCTCGACGGTGATGAGCAGGCGCCCCTCGCTCATCACCTGGCCGCTGATGACCACCTGGGCGTAGTCGGGGGACTTGGCGGTGGCGTTGTCCAGCAGTTCGGCCAGCAGGTGGCTCAGGTCGTCGGAGACGCGGCCCTCGATGAAGAGGGCGGGCATGCGCCCCAGGCGGACCCGCTCGTAGTCGCCGATCTCGGAGATCGCCGCACGGCAGACGTCCAGCAGCGAGACCGGCTCCAGGTGCGGGTCCCCGATGTCCTGGCCGGCGAGGATGAGCAGGTTCTCGCCGTTGCGGCGCATCCGGGTGGCGAGGTTGTCGATCTTGAACAGCTTGGCGAGGAGTTCGGAGTCCTCGGTGGTGTCCTCCAGTTCCTCGACGATGTCCAGCAGCGACTCGACCAGGGTGAGGTCACGCATGGCCAGGTTGACCAACGCCGCGGTGGCGTCGTTCCCGGTCACCGCGACGTCCGGGGAGGCGGGCGCCTTCCCGGACTCCTCGGTTCCGGCGTGCTCTCCGGTCGGCTGCGGCGCCTCCTGCCCGGCGGAGGGCTGCGCCGGCTGTTCGGGGGCGCGGTGCTCCACGGGCTCCGGAGGGGCGGGGGCCTGCTGGGCGGCCGGGGGGTGGCCGTGGGGGGCGGCCGGCGGCGCCTGGGGGTAGCCGTACGGGGCCGCCTGGGGGCCTCCCTGAGGGGGGTACTGGTACGCCTGCGGATACTGCGGATACCACTCCTGGGGGTGGTGGGGAGGAGGACCCCACTGGTGGGCCTGGGGCGGCGCCGGGGGATAGCCGTACGGGACCGTCCCGGGAGCGGGCTCGGGTGTCCTGCCGAACCGGGCGAGAATCCGGGAGAACAGGCGGCGGCGCGTCCCGGACTTCTCGCCGTGGGAGGAGCCGGTCTCCGCCTGCGGCGGGTGCGACGGGGGCTGTCCCGTGTGCTCACCTGGTGACGGCACCTGTGCCACGGCACATCTCCTCAATGTTGTTGCAGGGGGTTGCCAGTGCCGGCGGCGCGGCCCCGGTGCGGGCGACGCCCTGTGGGGCGGCCCGGCGTCGTCGGTCGCGTGTGGGTGCCGTGTGCGGGCACGACGACGCCGACTGCGGAGACGCGGCCGCCATTACTGACGGCACGCCGCCTAAAGACACTGATAAAGAACGAATCGGCGGTCACACTAGCACAGAAACCCCTACCTAACCGGCAAAGAGGATGTTTTACGAGCTAAACGGGTGTGACCGCCGACCGTCTTTCCGGCGCGCTCCGCGGCGCCCGCCCGCCGCCCGCTCCCGTCCGCCGGACCGCGCCGGAGGCCAGCTCCCCCCGCATTCGTGAAGAAGCCTCGGGTTCCTCTCACCCCTCCAGGCGGAGTGACACTCGTCACTTTTGACCGATTCACCAGACAATCCGGAGGTTTGTATGCTTGCGCCCCGCGGCCTCTCTGAAATGGCCTACGGGGCGCAGCCGACCCTTTCCCAGAAAGGACGTCCGCCACCGAACAATTCCACATCGGGCGGTTTTTGACGATTTCCGGCTTTCCCTGAGAGGTGCCGTCCCGGCCGGCCTCGCGGTCGCGGCCCGCCGGGACGGCGCTCAGCCGCTCCCGCCCGCCTGGACCTCGCTGATCGCCTTGAGGATGCGCTTGTCGGAGACGCTGTGGGCGGTGCCCACCTCCTGCGCGAAGTAGCTGATCCGCAGCTCCTCCAGCATCCAGCGGATGTTCTCGTGCTCCGGGCCGGGCGGCACCCCCGGGGGCAACCGGTCCAGCAGCCGCTGGTAGGCCTGGCGCATCTGCTCGACCTTGGCCATGTTCACCTGGTCCCGGCGGGGGTTGTGGGGCAGCCTGGCCAGCCGCACCTCGATCGCCTTGAGGTAGCGCGTCAGGTCCCGCAGCCGCCGGTGGCCGACGGCCGTGACGAACCCGGGGCCCACCAGCGCGCCGAGCTGGTTCTGGATGTCGGTGACCGACGGCAGCACGGCCAGGCTCGTGACGCTCTTGAGCTGCTTCTCCAGCCGCTGCGCCGCGACCAGGATCCGCTCGACCGCCGCGAGGATGTCCATGACCCGCTCCACCAGGTTGACCCGGACGTGCTCGCGCAGCTTCGCGAAGGACTCCGGATCCCACACCGGCCCGCCCGCCTCCGCGACCAGCGCGTCCACCCCGCAGGCCACACAGTCGTCGAAGAGCGCGGCGACCGAGCCGTGCGGGCTGCGGCTGAACACCAGCTTGCTCTGGTTGCTCAGGTGCCCTTGGAGGAACTTCACCGGCGAGGGCACGGTGAGCATGAGCAGCCGCCGGGTGCCCGCGGCCATCGCCTGGCGCTGGGCGGGCTCGTTGTCGAAGATGCGCACCCCCACGCTCGTCCCCTCGTCCACCAGCGCCGGATAGCCCCTGACCAGGTGTCCGGCGGTGCGGCGCTCGAAGGTCCGGGGCAGCGGCCCGAAGTCCCAGGCGGTCAGGCCGGTGCGCTCGATCTCGGCGGCCTCGGCCGAGATCGCCTCGCGCAGCCGCGGCTGCAGGCGGCGGCGCAACTCCTCCAGGTCCTTGGCCTCGGCGAGGGTCCGCCCCTTCTCGTCCACGGCGCGGAAGGTCATCCGCAGGTGGTCGGGCACCCGGTCCAGCTGCCAGTCGTCGACCGTGACCCGGGGGCCGCCCATCGCGGTGAGCTCCCGGGACAGCGCCTCCAGCAGCGGCTCGGAGCGGGGCCTGAGCCGCTTGAGCACCGCGGCGGCGTGGTCGGGCACCGGCACGAAGCTGCGCCGGATCGCCTTGGGCAGCGACCGCATCAGCGCCGTCACCAGCTCCTCCCGCAGGCCCGGGATCTGCCAGTCGAAGCCGTCGGCGCTGACCTGGTTGAGCACCTTCAGCGGGAGGTGCACGGTCACCCCGTCCGCCGCGTCCCCCGGCTCGAACTGGTAGGTGAGCCGGAAGCGGTGCTCCCCCTGCTGCCAGAAGTCCGGGTAGTCCTCCTCGGTGACCTCCCCGGCCGCGTCGTTGACCAGCATCGACCGGTCGAAGTCCAGCAGGTTCGGGTGTTCCCGGCGGACCCGCTTCCACCAGCTGTCGAAGTGCCGGACCGAGACCACCTCGGCACCGACGCGCTGGTCGTAGAAGTCGAACAGGACCTCGTCGTCGACCAGGATGTCGCGGCGGCGGGCGCGGTGTTCGAGGTCCTCGACCTCCTTGAGCAGCTTCCGGTTGGCGTGGAAGAACGCGTGCCGGGTGTCCCACTCCCCCTGCACCAGGGCGTGCCGGATGAACAGCTCGCGCGCCACCGCGGGGTCGATGCGGCCGTAGTCGACCCTGCGCTGCGTGACGATCGGCACCCCGTACAGCGTCACCCGCTCGTACGCCATGACCGCGCCGCGCCGCTTCTCCCAGTGCGGTTCGCTGTAGGTGCGTTTGACCAGGTGCCCGGCGAGCTCCTCCACCCACTCGGGTTCGATCCGGGCGTTGACGCGCGCCCACAGCCGCGAGGTCTCCACCAGTTCGGCGGACATCACCCACCGCGGCTGCTTCTTGAACAGCGCCGACCCGGGGAAGATCGCGAAGCGGGCGCCGCGGGCGCCCAGGTACTCGTGCTTCTCGGGGTCCTTCAACCCGATGTGGGAGAGCAGCCCCGCCAGCAGGGACAGGTGGATCCGCTTGGGGTCGGCGGGCGCGGTGTTGACGTCGATGCCCAGGGACCGCACGATCTGTCTGAGCTGGGAGTAGATGTCCTGCCACTCCCGCACCCTCAGGTAGTTGAGGAACTCCTCGCGGCACATCTTCCGGAACTGGTTGCCCGACAGCTCCTGCTGCCGCTCCCGCAGGTGGTTCCAGAGGTTGAGGTAGGCCAGGAAGTCCGACTCCGGTTCGGCGAACCGGGCGTGCTTCTGGGCCGCGGCCTGCTGCTGGTCGACCGGACGCTCCCGGGGGTCCTGGATGGACAGCGCCGCGGTGATGACCATGACCTCGTGCACGCAGCCGTTGCGCTCGGCCTCCAGGACCATCCGGCCCAGCCGCGGGTCGACGGGGAGCTGGGCGAGCCTGCGGCCCAGCGGGGTGAGCCGGGTCCGCCCGTCCTCCGCGGGCTGGAGCGCGCCCAGCTCGGTGAGCAGCGCCACACCGTCCTTGACCTGGCGCCGGTCGGGACCGTCCACGAACGGGAACTCCGCGATGTCGCCGAGCCCGAGCGCGGCCATCTGCAGGATGACCGAGGCCAGGTTGGTGCGCAGGATCTCGGGGTCGGTGAACTCCGGACGGGAGAGGAAGTCCTCCTCCGAGTACAGCCGGATGCAGACGCCCTCGGCGACCCGGCCGCAGCGGCCCTTGCGCTGGTTGGCCGAGGCCTGCGAGATCCGCTCGATGGGCAGCCGCTGCACCTTGGTGCGGTGGCTGTAGCGGGAAATGCGGGCGGTGCCGGGGTCCACCACGTACCTGATGCCCGGGACCGTCAGCGAGGTCTCGGCGACGTTGGTGGCCAGCACCACGCGCCGCCGGGAGTGCGGCCGGAACACGCGCTGCTGCTCGGCCGCGGACAGCCGCGCGTACAGCGGGAGGATGTCGACGGCCTGCGGGCTTCCCTCGGGATACCTGCGGGCCAGGTGCTTGCCGAGCGCCTCGGCGGTGTCGCGGATCTCGCGCTCCCCGCTGAGGAAGACCAGGATGTCGCCGGGCCCCTCGGCGCACAGTTCGTCCACGGCGTCGCAGATGCCCTGGATCTGGTCGCGGTCGTCGGTGACGGCGTTGGCGTCATCGTCGTCGTCCACCAGTGCCTCGGCGGCGAGCGGCCGGTAGCGCACCTCGACCGGGTAGGTGCGGCCCGAGACCTCGATGATCGGAGCGTCGTCGAAGTGCCGCGAGAAGCGCTCGGGGTCGATGGTGGCGGAGGTGATGATCACCTTCAGGTCGGGGCGGCGGGGCAGCAGCCGCTTGAGGTAGCCGAGGATGAAGTCGATGTTGAGGCTGCGCTCGTGGGCCTCGTCGATGATGAGGGTGTCGTAGTCGCGCAGCATCCGGTCCCGCTGGATCTCGGCCAGCAGGATGCCGTCGGTCATCAGTTTGACCAGGGTGTCGTCGCTGGAGGTGTCGGTGAAGCGGACCTTGTAGCCCACGCCCTCGCCCAGCGTGGTGCCCAGTTCCTCGGCGATGCGTTCGGCGACGGTGCGTGCGGCCAGCCGCCGCGGCTGGGTGTGGCCGATCTGTCCGAGCACCCCCCGGCCCAGTTCCAGACAGATCTTGGGCAGCTGGGTGGTCTTGCCCGAGCCGGTCTCCCCCGCCACGACCACGACCTGGTGGTCGCGCACCGCGGCGAGAATGTCGTCCTTCTTCTGACTGACCGGCAGCTCGGGTGGGTAGTCGACCACCGGAAAGGCTGAGCGTCGCCGTTCGACCCTGGCCTCGCAGGTGTCGATGTCGGCGCTGATCTCCGCGGCGACGGAGCGCCGCCGGTCGGGGTCGCGGATCTTCTCCGCGCCGTCGATACGGCGGCGCAGTCGGTGGCGGTCGCGCGGCATGAGCCCGGGTAGACGGCGCCGCAGATCGGTGAGCGGGGATTTCACGGACGGCGTTTTCATCGCACAGCCAGGATAGGCACCGTGCCAAACGGTTTTTCACCCGGCGGCACGGGGAGGGGAGGAAGCATGACCAGTACGGCCGCGGTACCCGAAGACCGGGTGGACATCCTCAACAAGCGCTCGTTCGCGCACGTGGCGACGCTGGGCCCGCACGGGGAGCCGCAGTCGAACCCGGTGTGGTTCGAGTGGGACGGCCGGTTCGTGAAGTTCAGTCAGACCACGACCCGGCAGAAGTACCGCAACCTGCAGCGGGACAACCGGATCGCGCTGTCGGTGCACGACCCGGACGAACCGCACCGCTACATCGAGATCCGCGGCCGGGTCGAGAAGATCGAATCGGACCCGGACAAGTCCTTCATCAACAAGATGTCCAAGAAGTACATCGGCAAGGACGCCTACCCGTGGGGCGCTCCGGACGAGGAGCGGGTGGTCGTCTACGTACGGCCCGAGCACACCACCAAGCAGTAGGCCGCACGCCCCGCGGGGGCTCCCCTGCCGCTCAGGCGGCGGGGAGGCCCCCCGCGGGGCCCTCCGGTCCCGCCGCCCCGGCGGTCGGGCGCGGCCTCTGCTGCGCCGCCCCCCGGTGCAGCAGGAGGCCCAGGCCGCTCGCGGCCAGCAGCACCAGTCCCACGACCAGGAGCAGCAGCGCACCGCCGATGGCGCCGTCGGTCCAGTCCCAGATCGCCTCGGGCACCGCGAGGGTGAGGCCGACCACTCCGGCGCCGATGAGCACCCACACCCGCCACCAGCGGTAGAGCACCAGGCACAGCACCGCCACCGCCGTGGTCAGCGTGTAGGAGAGCAGGGCGTGGTCCTGCCCGTCGAACAGCGGGAGCTGCGCGCCGAACAGCGCGAACCCGGCGGCCACGACCAGGCCGGTCCGCTGGTTGGGCAGCCGGACCGCCGCCGCTCCCCACAGCAGCCCGAGAGCGACCGTGGCCAGCCCGTAGGGCAGCGTCTCGCTCCCGGTCAGCCCGGTCTCCTCCAGGACCGACCACAGCGCCCACACACTGGCGGCCCCGCAGGCCAGCAGGCCGACCGCGGTGGGTGCCGCCGCGTAGCCGAGGGCGGCGAGCGCCAGGCCGAGCAGGGTGGGGGCGGCCGCGGTGTCGGGTTCGAGGGCCGATCCCAGGGCCAGTCCCGCGGCGACCGCGGCGAGGACGAACAGGGTGCCGCCGACGCGGCGGCGGGTGTCGGGGACGGGACCGCGGCCCAGCAGCCGCGTCCCCGCCGCGGCGAGTCCGCCGAGGCCCGCCAGCACGGCCACCGCCGCCAGCAGGCCGACCCGGGCGGTCCGTGCCAGGTCCTCCCAGGAGAACGCCATCAGGCTCACCACTCCGGCGAACACCAGTCCGCCGCCGACGAAGCCGATGATCTCGGTCCAGCGTGCCGGGGACCCCGCGTCCTCGGCCTCCCGCAGCGCCGCCTCGACCGCGCGGGCCTGCTCCGCCGTGAGGGTTCCCTGTTCGACCAGGCCCCGCAGCGCCCTGGTCCGGGCTTCCTCCGTGTTGCGAGTGTTGACCACTGCGTCCCCTCTCTCCGCCTGGTGGACCGGTCCCGGTGCGGCGGGCGGCCACCCATCTTTGCACCCCTTATGGCGATTCGTCACCTGTTCCGCGGTCCGTGCCGACACCCCGCCCCGCACCCGGTGCGCGCGGGGTGCGGCAGCGTCTACGCTCGGATTCCACCCTTCAGCGCACCCGCAGGGAGGGCACCCGTGACACCGCCACCGTGCCGCCGCGCGACCGCCGTCCGAGTCCGCCCTCCCCGGAGCGCCCCGTGAGGGCGCGCGGCCCCCGGCGCCTGGGTCGGCTGCGGCCGGAGGACCCCGCCGCACTGGGGCCCTACCGGTTGGTCGGACGGGTCGGCTCGGGCGGGATGGGCACCGTCTACGCGGGGGTGGCCGACGGCCTTGACGGCTATCTGGCGGTCAAGGTGGTCCACCGCGAGCACGCGGCCGACCCGGGGTTCCGCCGGACCTTCGCCCGCGAGGCCAGGCTGCTGATGCGGGTGGACAGCCCGTGCGTCGCCCGCTTCGTCCACGCCGACGTGGAGGCCGAGCGGCCGTGGCTGGCGACCGAGTTCGTCGCCGGACCGACCCTGCGCCACCACGTGGAGCGGTTCTCCGCCCTGCGCGGCGGCATGCTGCTGGGGTTGGCCGCGGGGACGGCGGAGGCGCTGTGTGCCGTCCACTCCGCGGGGATCGTGCACCGCGACCTCAAGCCGAGCAACGTCATCCTCTCCGCGACCGGGCCGAAGGTGCTGGACTTCGGCATCGCCCAGGCCGACGAGGACCCCACCCTGCCCCTGCGGCTGCGCCGGACGTACCGGCGGGCGCGGGAGCGGGGGGTGGCTCCGCCGCGGCGGCCGCTGCGTCCCGGGGGTCCGGACGCCGCCGCGCGGGCGCGCCGCCCGCTGGTGGGCACGCCCGGGTGGATCAGCCCCGAGCAGTACCGGGGGCAGCCGGTCACCGAACGCTCCGACGTGTTCCTGTGGGGCGCCCTGGTGGGGTTCGCGGCGGCCCGCCGCGACCCGTTCGGGCACGGTTCCGCCCGGGAACTGGCGCGCCGGGTGGTGGCCGAGTCCCCGGACCTGGACGGACTGCCCCCGGGGCTGGAGCGGCTGGTGTCGGCGGCCCTGGCCAAGGACCCCGCGGACCGGCCGCGTCCCCCCGAACTGCTCGCCGAGGTCCTGTCGCTGGCCGGAAGGGCGCCCGGACCGGGGACGAGCGGGCGGCAGCGGGTCCGGGAGCTGTTGGCGCAGGAGTGGACGGGGGTGTCGGCGCGCCCGCCCCGGCCGCCGCGCAGACCGCTGGCGGACTGGCTGCGGCGGGGGCGGTGAACACGGAACGACCCCGGTGGGAGGCGCCGTGCAGGGCGTCGACCCACCGGGGTCCGTTGTGCGCCATCAGGGACTCGAACCCCGAACCCGCTGATTAAGAGTCAGCTGCTCTGCCAGTTGAGCTAATGGCGCCCGCCCGAAGACCCGGGTTCTCCGTGGCGACGTAGAGAACTCTACCCGATGTGCGGAGTGGACGGTGCGGCCGGTTCGGCCGCGGGGGCGGTCTCGGCGGCACGGCGGGAGCGCAGCATCCCGATCGGGACCAGCGACAGGACGGACAGTGCGGCCGAGACGGTGTAGCTCAGGGTGAAAGCCCACTCCTGCGGGTACGGAGCGCCCCGCGGTGTGCCCAGGACCAGCACGGCCGCGGCGAGTTGGGCGACGGTCGCCATGGACACGTGGCGCACGATGGTGTTGACCCCGTTGGCGCCGCCGAGCTGGTCGAGGGGGACGGCGTCGGCGAGCAGCGCGGGCAGCGCCGTGTAGATCACACCGCCCGACAGGCCGACCACCGCGCCGCCGAGCACCAGCAGCTCCGGCTGCCCTCCTCCCGCGGCGAGCAGCGCCAGCCCGCAGCCGCCTGCCGCCGCCCCGAAGAACAGGGGCGGCCGCGTCCCGAACCGGGCGACCAGCCGCCCCGTCACCGGCCCCGCGACGGTGGACAGCAGCGCCGTCGGCAGCAGGAACAGCCCCGCGCGGTCCACGCCGACGCCCAGCCCCGCCCCGCTGCTCTCCGGCAGCTGGACCGCCTGCGGGATGAGGAAGAACATGGTGCCCTGTCCCGCGGAGACCAGGAAGGTGACCAGGTTCGCCGCCCAGACGTCGCGCTGCCGCAGCACCGCCAGGTCGACGAGCGGCTGGGCGACCCGGTTCTCCACCACGAGCAGGAGCGCGAACGCCACCGTCCCGCCGGCGAGCAGTCCGAGGGTCCACGGTCCGTCCCAGCCCCACTCCTCGGCCCGGCTGACCGCGACGAGCGGCCCGCCCAGGGCCACGCTGAGCAGGATCGAGCCCAGCCAGTCGACGCCGCCGCCCCGCGTGCCGCGGTCGGCGGGGACCAGGCACGCGACGGCCAGCAGCGCCAGCAGCGCCACGGCGGCGGTGGCGCCGAACAGTCCGCGGTGTCCGAAACTGCTCGCGAGGAGTCCGCCCAGGGGCAGTCCCAGCGCCCCGCCGACGCCGAACATGGCGCTGATCATCCCCATGCCCAGCGCGGCGCGGCCGCGCGGCAGCTGCGCGCCCAGGATGGAGTAGGCCAGCGGGAAGACCCCGCCCGCGGCGCCCATGACGACCCGGCCCGCGACGATCGGCGCCAGGGAGTCCCCCACCGCCGCGAGCGCGGCGCCGGCCACGAACACCGCCAGGACCGCGCAGAGCACCCGCTTGCGGCCGAACAGGTCGCCCAGCCGTCCCGCGAGCACGGTGAGCCCGGCCGAGGACACGAAGAACCCGGTGACCAGCCAGGCGACCTGGCTGGGGCTGCTTCCCGTGGTCTGCTGGACGTACGGCACGACCGGGACGATCGTGGTCTGCGCGGTGGCGTAGGCGAACGCGGCGAGGACCAGTGGCGCGACGACCCGGAACGTGGAGACGGGGGTTGTTTCGGATGACCGCGCCATACACCTCTCCTACCGACCGGAAGGTCGGACTCTAGACGTCCCATCACAGGACGATAGAGGGTCCGGCTCTCCCCGCGGCCGACCGGGTGGGTGGTTTCCCGCGCCCGGGGCGCGGGAAACCACCCGTCCGCTCAGAGCGGGAGTCCCAGCGGCTCCCGCAGCCGCTCCAGGTTGTTCTGCGTGATCGTCCACAGTCTCTGCCGGCACTTGGCCACGTCGTCGAGGGCCGCCCGGTGGTCGTCGAGCAGGGCCGAGGCCCGCTCGACGAGGACCGCGCCGAGCCGGCGGTCGTGGACCGACACCCCCCACTCGGGGCGTTCGACGTCGTCGAGGAAGTAGGCGAGCTTGGGGTGCGAGACCAGGCTGAGGACGGGGGTGCCGCAGCCGAACGGGATCATCCCGGCGTGTCCGCGCATGCCGATCACCAGGCGGCAGTCGGTGTAGGCCTCCCAGACCTCGGTGGCGGCCATGTCGTACATCGGCACCACGGGCAGGGTGATCCCGTACTCGCGGCGCAGGTCGAACACGAACTTCTCGTCGCTGGCGATGTGCGCGGCGTACCGCACCTCGGCGCGCTCCCGCAGCGCGGTGACCGCGCGGGCCATCTGGTCGAGGAAGTTTCCGTAGTCGTATCCGAAACGCAGCCCGGAACGGTCGTAGGCGCAGTTGAGCAGGACGGTCTCGGCCCGCTCCGCCGGTTCCCGCCAGTCCGCGGCCAGGTGGCGGGCGACCGTGGTCGGACAGGGCTGGTACACCACCCGCTCGGCCAGGTCGCCCGGGAGCAGCGCCCGGACCCGCTCGATCGACCCGTGGTTGCGCAGCCCGAAGAAGACCGACCGGTCCACCAGCAGGCGCAGGCTCTCCGTGAAGCGCCGGTGGGAGTAGCCCTGCCCCTCGAACGCGTTGTACCCCACGGCGAACACCACGAGGGGGACGGTGATCCGCCGCAGCATCGCGTCGGGCACGTTCCACTGCCAGCGGCTGTTGCCGTTGGGCGAGGTGTCGGGGATGAACAGTCCGCCGCCCCCGACCACCACCCCCCGCCGGGCGTTGGCCTCGCGCAGCGCCGAGGCGTCGAAGAGCCGGTGGACGTGGACGGGGTGCCAGCGCGCGGCCGAGGTGTCGGGGCCGAAGACCAGTCGCACCGCCTCGGGCAGCCCCCTGTCCCCCGCGTTGCCCTGCTCGTCCATGTAGAACGCCACGTGCGCGAACTGGCGGGCGGGGTCGGCCGTGGCCGCGGCGCGGCGCTCCTCGGCCCGGGCCCGCCGCAGCAGCAGCCTGCTCTTGCGGTCGGTGGGGTCGGCGTCCAGGCCCGCGACGGCGCGGGCGACCTGGCGTCGGCGGTCCCCCCGGATCCAGGCGCACTCGGCGAGCAGCCCGAACGCGCTCGCGGCGGCCCCGGGGTCCCGGCTGGCCAGCAGCAGACGGGCCTCCGCCTCGGCGTAGTGCGACACCGCCATCAGGGCGCGCCCCAGGGCCAGGTTGACGCGCGGGTCCAGCGTCCCCCTGGGGTCGCGGACGCGCCGCAGCACCTCCACGGCCTGCTCGTAGCGGCCCAGCGAGTACAGCGCGGTCCCCGTGGCCAGCAGCACCGCGGCGTCGGCGCCGTACTCCTCGATCAGCCGTGTCCCGTAGTGCACCACCAGTTCGGGGTGCCTGTCGCCGGGCAGCGCGCAGAAGGCGCGGTAGAACTCCTGGTCGTCCAAGTCGTAGCGGTGCCACACCGCTTCGGCGCGGTCGTAGCCGACCTCGCCGCCCCGCCAGGGCTTGTGCGGCCCGGTGAAGTGCAGCACGCGGACGTCGTCGGGGACGGGCAGGCCGCCGTCCAGGCGTTGTTTCACGAAGTTGAAGCGCGGGTCGAGGCGGACGAAGCCGCCGCCGAGTGCGGCGTTGAGCACGCCCCGGCCGTGGTGCTCCACGTCGTGGCCGCCCGAGCGGCCGATCTCGTCGAGGCGCTCGGCGAACTCCCCGGTCAGGTACTCGCGGTTGATTACCAGCAGGCCGCTGTCGAGCGCTCCGGGGCCTCCCCCGGCGGGGTACTGCTCGACCGCGGCGAGGCCCTCGCGCAGTTCCAGCAGTTCGCGCAGGTCTTTCAGGACCACCAGGTCGGTGTCGAGGGTGATGAGGGTGTCGTGGCCGGCTGGTCGGAAGGCCTCCAGGAAGAGGTACGCCCCGCGCGCCGGGGAGCCGTCCCCGTCGCCCCCGGCGTAGGCGTCGTAGCGCGCCGGGTCGACCCGTCGCGGCACGATCCGCGGGTACAGCCGCCGGATCGCCGAGAACGCCGCGGGCCCCAGTCCGTCGTGGAGCACCACGAAGTCCGGGCAGATCCCCGGGTTGCTCAGCACCAGGCTGCGCAGCAGGACCAGGAAGCCGGGCAGGTCCTCCTCGTCCACGTAGGAGGCGAAGGCGACGCGTCGTTTCCCCGCGGGCGTCGCACGGCCGGTCTGCTGGGTCGTCGGGTCGCTCATCGCAGCGAGATCCTCGTGTCCGTCGTCTTCGTGGCGTGGGCCAGCACCCACTCCTTCTCGTACCGGTGGGCGTCCGTTCCGCCGACGTCGAATCCGATCAGGTCGATCACCGGGTTGACGTCGAGGAAGTCGAGGAGGCGGAGCATCGCGAAGCCGGGGGTCGGGGTGGCGGGGGCCGCCTCGTCCCCGACCAGTGCGCGGTCGGCGACCGGCCGGCGCAGGCTGCGGTCGTTGACGTAGCGCTGCGCGCCCGGGACCAGCGCGCGGATCGACCGCTGCCAGGCGTGCTGCAGGCGGCCGAGGACGATCCGGACCGTGACGGGTTCGCCCCAGTTGCGGGTGTGTCCGTGGTCGGAGACGTGGATGTCGGTGCGCGCGCCGGTGAACGGCGCGTCGATGGTGTAGGAGTCGAACCGCACGACCAGGTCGTAGGAGTCGATCTCGGCGCCCGTCGGGGAGCGGCGCAGCTGTCGGGAGTCGGCGACCAGGCAGACGCTGCGGCCCTGGACGAGGGTACGGAAGTCGCTGACCCCGATGACCCGGGTGCCGCCCAGTTCGGGGTCGGCCATCGGCCGGGTGCGTCCCGCGCGGAGGTAGCCGGTGACCGCCTCCACCAGCGCCGTGGACTCCGCCAGCAGCTCGGGGTCGGCCGCGGCGAGGATGCCGAGGTAGTCGGTGAGGGCGGCGCGCGTCCGGGCCTCCGACCGGTCCTGTTCGACGAGCCGCGCCAGGGCGTGCGCCAGCAGCGGCCACGCCTCCTCCCGGTTCCCCTGGTCGTGCAGGGCGAGTCCGGCGGTCCACGCCTCCTCGACCGGGGTGTCGGCGGCAGGGGCCGCCGCGTCGCCGGCCTGCTCCCGCAGCAGCTCGGCGATGCGCCGCAGGGCCGGTCCGCGGTCGCGCAGCTCCGCCACGCGCGCGCCGACGCCCAGGTCGTCGCCGGGGACGAGGGCCAGGTACTCCTGGTGCGCCTCGATCGCCTCCGCGACGTCCCCCCGCGCCTCCAGGGTGCGGGCGCGCAGCCGCCAGGCGGCGCGGGACGCGGGCTTGGCGGCCAGGACCGTGTCGCAGGCGCGCAGGCTGAGGTCGGTCAGTCCGGCCCGCAGCGCCCGGTCCCCGGCGTGCAGGACGGCGTCCAGCAGCCCCGGGTCGACCACGGTCCACAGCTGCTGCCCGGTGTGCAGTGCGCGGGCGCGCTCCGGGTCGGCCAGCAGTGCGGTGCACCGTTCGGTCAGGGCCCCGACCGCCTCCCGCAGCCGTACCAGGTCGGCCGACCTGGCGGTCCGGACGCGGCGGCCGTGGCCGACGAACCGGTGGACGCAGTCCAGCAGCGCCTCCAGCGCCGCGGACGCGTCCGGGCCGTCCCGGTGCGCCGTGTCCGTGCGGCCCGTGGGCTGTCTGAGCCAGCCGGTCCGGTGCTTCACCATGGTCCTCCCGCGCGGGTGTGTCCTGTGCCGGGGCGGCCTGCCCTGTCGGGGGGCGAACGGGCCCCGGGGGACGAGGGAAAGACCATTGATCCAGTGCGGGGTGGCACCCGGGTGTACTCACGGCGAAGAACAGGCCAACACCGGTGGTCGACCGGTACCGCTGGACGTGTCTCCTCCGGAAAAGCAGAAACCCCGGTGCCGCGACTCTGGTGAGCCGTCACACCGGGGGGAGTGAACCGGGTGCGCCATCAGGGACTCGAACCCCGAACCCGCTGATTAAGAGTCAGCTGCTCTGCCAGTTGAGCTAATGGCGCGTTCCGCGCGGATCAGCGTCGTGCCGCCGTTCCGACGCTGGTAACTCTAGCAGCCTCCGGCCCCGCCTGCGAACGGATTCGCCCCGTTCGCCGTCGGTGCCCGCCGCGGGGGCGGGCACCCGGCGGCCGGTGGTCGTCGTCATGTCAGGCCGTCAGGACCCAGAAGACGATGAGGCCGATCACCAGGAGCGCGGCGACGCCGACGCCGACGTAGACGAGGATCGGGCGGCGGGGTTCGGCCTCCTCTTCTTCTCTGTTCTCGGCAACGAACCGCTGGAACTTCTGGGTCGAGCCGGCTGGGTCGAGCTCTTCTTCGTTGTTGTACGACATGAGTCAGACACTAGCGACTCCACCGGAGTGCTCGGCCCGTTCCGAACGGTTTTCCCGGGCCTCTTCCGGGCCCGTCCGGAACACGGGGGCAGCCGCCTCAGCCGCGGCGGGCCTGGTCGAGCAGCTCCGCGTGGAGCCGCTCGGAGCTGCCCGCACGGCGCAGTGCCAGGGCGGCGGCCCCGTACTCACCGGGCACGGCGACCACCGGGCGCACGCCGTAGCGCTCCAACAGGGCCCTGCGCACCCGTTCGGCCACGGGCCCCTCGCGCAGCACCGCTCCGGCGAGCACCAGCGGCGCCCGGACCGGCTCGGCCACCACCGCGGCCAGGCTCTGCAGCAGCCGTGCCGCCGCCTCGGAGACGATCTCCAGGGCGGCCCCGTCGCCGTCCTCGGCCGCGGCACACACCCGGGGCGCCAGGGCGCCGAGTTCGGCGGGGGCCACGGAGTAGGCGGCCCCGACGAGCGCCTGCCTGCTGCCGGCCGGGACGCCGAGGGCGGACGCCAGAATCTCGGTGAGAACCGTGTCACATCCGCGGCCGTCCAGGGCGGCCAGGGCGGCCCGCAGTCCGCGGACGCCCAGCCACACGGCCGAGCCCTCGTCCCCCAGCAGCCAGCCGTACCCGTCGCAGCGGCGTTCGATGCGGCCGTCGCGCACGGCGGCGGCCACCGCGCCGGTGCCCGAGACGAGCACCGCTCCGCTCGCCTCGGCGGTGCCGGCCGCGAACGCCACCACGATGTCGTCCCCGACCTCGGGGCGTCCGGGCAGGTCCAGGGCTCGCCAGGCCCGCAGCACGGTCTCCTCGGTGCGGGCCAGGCCCGCGGCCCCCGCCCCGGCCACCCCGAACACCGCTTCCACGACGCTGACCGGTCCCGCCTCACGCAGTGTCGCGGTCACCGCGTCCGCGAAGGCCACCGCGGGGTCGGCGCTGGAGCGCTGGTTGGCCCCGCCCGCCCGGCCGCGTCCGCGGACCCTGCCGTCGAGGTCGACGACGAGGCAGCGGGTGTGCGTGCCGCCCGCGTCCACTCCGAGGACGACTTCCTCTCCCATGTCCCGCAACCCTACAGACGGGCGTCCCGTTCTCCCGGAGGGCGCTCCGCGGTTTCCTCCGCCGCGGGGGCCGTATCCGTGGCGTCCGGGGCCGGAGGCGACGGATACGGCACACCGTCCGCGCCGAGCACGTACGCTTCTTTCTCCCGGTCGCTGTCGCCTGGCTCCTCCGCAACTGAGGTGGACCGCTGCGGGTAGGGGCGACTCCGACGGAGTCCGCCGTCGCCCCGGACACGCGTGGGCGACCGCCGGATCACACTTATGTAGCAACCAAAACCGACCTTTGCTCCCTTACACCCATTGACGGGAGCCCTCGAAAGAAAGAAACTTTCCAACATGAACCAAACGGCGAAGAGAAACGACAGCGACGGGGCCCCCTCCGCCCAGGACGGAGCCACGCCCAGCACCGTGCTGAAGATCCGCTCGCTGCTGCCGTCCCTGGCACCCGCCGAACAGCGCGTCGCCCAGCGGATCATCGACGACCCCGAACGGGTGGCCGCCTCCTCCATCACCCAGCTGGCCCGCGACTGCGACACCTCCGAAGCCACCGTCATCCGGTTCTGCCGCACCATCGACTTCGCCGGCTACCGGGACCTGCGGCTGCGCCTGGCCGCCGAGGCCGGCCAGGCGCGGGGCGCGCGCGGCGGAGCCCAGGAACTCACCGGAGACATCAACCCCGACGACACCCTCGTCACCGTCGTCCAGAAAATCGCCTACGCCGACGCGCGCGCGGTGGAGGACACCGGCTCCCAACTGGACGTGCAGACCCTCCAACAGGTCATCGAACTGCTCGCCGGAGCGCGCCGCATCGACGTCTACGGCGTCGGCGCGAGCGCCTTCGTCGCCTCCGACTTCCAGCAGAAGCTGCACCGCATCGGCATGATCTCGCACGCCTGGACCGACGCCCACGCCATGCTGACCAGCGCGGCGGTGCTGCGCGGCGGCGACGTGGCCGTGGGCATCTCCCACAGCGGCGCCACCGGCGACACCGTCAGCGCGCTCGCCGAGGCGCGCCGCAGGGGCGCCTCCACCGTGGCCATCACCAACTTCCCCCGCTCAGCCATCAGCGAGGTCAGCGACCACATCCTCACCACCGCGGCCCGCGAGACCACGTTCCGCTCCGGCGCGACCGCCAGTCGTCTGGCGCAGCTCACGGTGGTCGACTGCGTGTTCGTCGGCCTCGCCCAACTGCGCTACGCCGACACCCAGGAGGCGCTGGCGGCCACCTACGAGGCGGTGCGCGGCCTGCGCGTCTCCCGGGAGGACCGGCGCCGATCCTAGGAGGCGCGACGTGCCCCGCCGCAGAGGGCCCGAACAGCACGGACACGAGACAGCGGTAGGCGGTGACCGGAGCACGGTCGCCACTGGCGAAGGAGACGAGATGCGATCCGCACCGATAGAGATCGTGCGTGTCCCCACCGAGGCGCGCAACAGCGGCACCAACGACATCGACCTACTGCCCACCGTGGACATACTGCGGCTGATCAACTCCGAGGATGCGACCGTGCCCCACGCCGTGGCGGCGGTCCTGCCCGAACTCGCCAGGGCCGTCGACCTCGGCGTGGCGGCACTGCGCGGCGGCGGACGGGTGCACTACTTCGGAGCCGGCACCTCGGGCCGGCTCGCCACCATGGACGCCGCCGAACTGCCCCCCACCTTCGGCATCGCCCGCGACCGGGTGGTCGCCCACCACGCGGGGGGCACGGAGGCGCTGGTCCACGCCCGCGAGGGCGTCGAGGACGACTTCGCCGGCGGATGCGCCGACGCCGCCACCGTGACCGCCGCCGACCTGGCGGTGGGCCTGACCGCGAGCGGACGCACCCCGTACGTGGCCGGGGCCCTGCACCGCGCCCGTGAGGCGGGCGCCCGCACCGTGCTCGTCACCGCCGACCCGCACTCCGCGCTCGCCGCGGACGTGGACGTGCACGTCGGCGTGGCCACCGGGGCCGAGGTGATCGCGGGCTCCACCCGGATGAAGGCGGGCACCGCGCAGAAGCTCGTGCTCAACACCTTCTCCACCGCGGTCATGGTGCGCCTGGGCTACACCTACTCCAACCTGATGGTCGGGGTGGTGGCCACCAACGCCAAGCTGCGCGGACGCATGGTCACCATCCTCACCGAGGCCACCGGCCTGTCCGAGGAGGTCTGCGCCGAGGCGCTGAGCCGCGCCGACGGCGACACCCGGATCGCCCTGGTCTGCCTGCTCACCGGCGTGGACGTGCCCACCGCGGCCGACGCCCTGCACGCCGCGCACGGATCGGTGCGCGCGGCGCTGCGCGCACTCGCCCGGCCGTGAGCCGCGCGGTCCGCCCCGGAGACGGCCCGGTCAGCCGGACCGCTCCGCGGCCAGCGCCTCGTCCACCGACGTCTCGCGGGGGCCGAGAAAGGTCGGCTCCGGGCGCACCGCCATGTCGAACAGCGCCTTGACCGCCGCGGGAACCTCCCGCGCGTGCCCGTACAGCATGGCCGGGGCGCGGTCGTCCCACGCCGGATCGCCGACGCCGACCGCGTCCAGACCGGCCGTCCGGCACAGCGCGACCGCGCGGGGCAGGTGGAAGGTCTGGGTGACCACGGTGACCGCCTCCACCCCGAAGACCTCGCGGGCCCGCACGCACGACTCCCAGGTGCTGAACCCCGCGTGGTCGCGCGCGACCTTCGCCGCCGGCACCCCGGCGGCGACCAGGTGGTGGTACATCGTGTCGGTCTCGTTGTAGTGCTCCCGGCTGTTGTCCCCGCTCACCAGCACCGCCTCGACCAGACCCGAGCGGTACAGTCCGGCCGCCAACTCCAGGCGGCGCTCCAGCAGCCGGGTGGGCTCCCCCTCGGGGGTGACCCCGGCGCCCAGCACCAGCGCCACCGGCCGTTTCGGCACCCCCTCGGCGGTGTGCCGGTACTGTGCGGTGGCCGCGTGCAGCCAGCCGACCGGCGCGGCCAGCGCCGCCGCCAGCAGTACGGCGGCGAGTACCGCCAGCCGCCTCCGCCGCGCGGCGCGCCCCGGACGGCCCGCCGCCTCTCCTCGCTTCTTCGCAGTGGTCACAGTCGGTGGGACGCACCGGCCGGCCGCGGTGTTCCCGCGGTTCCGACGCGACCGTCGGGGAGGCCGCGCCCCGCACCGGCCGCCCTCCCCGGCGGCTACGGCCGGCCGCCGAAGAGCCGGCCGAGCAGTCCCCCGCCCGCCGGCGCCTGCGGCTCCGGCCCGGGGGGCGCGGCCTCCTCGGACAGTCCGACGAAGGAGCGCAGCGCGGCGCGCTCCGCCGGCAGCCCCCAGGCGGCCAGGGGCTCGGCGAGCCCGCCCTCCGCCCAGCCCGTCTCGTCAGCCTCCGCGACGGCGGTCAGCACGGCGCGCTGCTCCCGGTCGCAGCCGGCGAAGTCGATCCCCCCGGCGGTCTCCGCCGCGCCGGGGCGGGGCCCGAAGACCGTCTCCAGGGCGTCGGCGACGACGATCCCCCACCCCGCGGACCCCGTGTAGGCGAGGATCCGGGCCAGCTGCTCGGTCTTGGCCGTGCGCAGCTCGGCGTCGTCGACGGCGCCGACCGCCAGCATGCCCAGGTGTGCCGGTTCGACCGCGCCCGACTGCGGCAGGCAGGCGCCGAAGCGGTCGTCCCAGTACTCGGCGTCGAGCAGCCGGGCCACCGCCTGCTCCGGCGCGGCCGGGCCGTGCATGAGGACCAGCGCGAGGGCCGCGGCGAACACCAGGTCGTCGTCGGAGTGGTCGAGCAGCCGCCCCAGGTGCACGGTGACGGTGGCGTCGGCGGGATCGGCGAGCATGCCCAGCGCCCACAGCTCCGCGGGCAGCGGCCGCAGGGCGGGGGCGGCGTTGCGGGGGTCGCCCGCGTTGAGCAGGGCGGGCACGATCCGCTCGGCCTCCTCCGGGTACCAGGCCAGCAGGTAGCTCGCCCACTCGGCGGCCCCCTCCCCGCGGTCGGCCCGGCCCGGCAGCGTGTCCAGCAGGACGTCCAACCGGTTGCGGACCGCCTCGTAGGCGGCGAGCTCGGCGGCCACGACGGCGATGCCGTTCGGGTGCTCCAACGCCCGCAGCCGTCCGGTGAGCCGGCGCCGCTCCTGCTCGTCGGGGGCCTCGGCCAGCCATTCGGTGTACCGGTCGCGCGCCTCCTGGACGTCGACGCCGGACAGCCAGGCGATCTCGTCGCGCCACAGCGCCAGGTCCCGCCGGTCCGGCAGGTGGTCGGCCATCGCGGGAACGGCGAGCTCCTGCACCAGGTTGAGCACCGGGGGCCGGCCCGGCGCCCCCTGCTCCACCAGGTTCAGCAGGAAGTCGACCACCCGGGGGGCCGCCGCGTATCCCGGTCGGGGCCAGGCGAGGATGTCGTACAGCGCCACCAGGGCCGACTCCCTGTCCGTGCCGCGCACCCGGCGCAGCAGACCGGGGATCTCCCCGCCGCGTCCGGGGGCGAGTGCGGCCCAGTCGACGTCGTCCACACCGTGCAGCGGGTCGGATCCGCGATTGCCGTCCATACCGCGATTATGTCGCCTCCGCGGCACCGCACGGTCCGTCGGCGGGCGGGACCCGGTGCCGCGCTCACGCGACCTCGACGACGACCTTGCCCCTGGTGTGTCCCTGTTCGGCGAACCGGTAGGCGTCGGCGGCCCGCTCCAGCGGGAACGTCCTGGCGACCTCGACGGTGAGCTTTCCCGCGTCGACCAGTTCTCCCAGCGCAGCCAGGTCCGCGCGGTCGGGGCGGACGAACAGGTAGCGTCCGCCGTACCCGGCGACCCGGGGGTCCGCGACGGACACCAGCCGTACGCCGGGGGCGGCGACCTCGGGGGTCGTCGCCGGCGCCGCGCCGCCGACCAGGTCGAGGACCGCGGTCACGCCGTCGGGGGCGACCGCGCGCACCCGCTCGGCCAGTCCGTCCCCGTAGGCCACCGGCTCGGCCCCCAGCGAACGCAGGTAGCCGTGGTTGCGCGGGGAGGCGGTGCCGATGACGCGGGCGCCGCGCGCCGCCGCGATCTGGACGGCCATCGACCCCACCCCGCCAGAGGCGGCGTGGACCAGCACCGTGTCGTCCCCGCCCACCCGCAGGGCGTGCACCAGCGCCTGGTAGGCGGTCAGCCCCGCCAACGGGAGTCCGGCGGCCTGCGCCCACGGCAGGCCGGCGGGTTTGCGGCCGAGCGTGCGCACCGGCGCGGCCACCTGCTCGGCGAACGTGCCGCGCCGCACCACGTCCTCCCGCACGTATCCGACGACCTCGTCGCCCGGGGCGAACTCCGGGGCGGCGACACCGGGCCGCTCCACCACCCCGGCCACGTCCCAGCCGGGAGTCGCCGGGAAGAAGACGTCGAGGAGGCTGTCCATGTGCCCCTCCCGGATCTTCCAGTCCACCGGGTTCACCGCGGCGGCCCGCACCCGGACCAGCACCGAGTCGGGTCCCACCGTCGGCTCGGGGACGTCGGCGATCCTCAGCATCTCGGGCCCCCCGTGGGCGTCGTAGACGACGGCCCTCATCGTGTCCCCTCCCTCTCGTGAACCGCTGTCCCTCACAGCGCCGCTACCCGCGGGCGACGTGTTCGCACTCGCCCGGACCGGCCGCGTCCGTCCCGCTCTGTCACCGTCCGCTGCTAATGATCGGAAGAGCACGCAGGTGGGAACGATGACCGTGGGATCCCCACCGCGCACCCGCAAAGGAGGCCCATGCCGCGGCTCGCCATCGACGCGACGTGCCTTCCGCAGTACGACAAGCTGGACCGCCCCACCCGGGAGCGGCTGGCCGTGATCACCCGCAGGTTCCGGGAGCTGCCGCTGCCCGCGCTGCTGTCCCACCCCGACCTGCGCATCCAGGCGCTCCCCGAGGGCCAGGACCCGCGGATCCGCACGTTCCGCATCAGCGACTCCTGGACCGGGGTGATGCTGGCCCCCGAGTCCGGCGAGACGTTCCTGCTGGTCCACCTGCTGCCCCGGGAGAACGCCGAGAAGTGGGCGGCCGACCAGCGCCACGACGTCAACACGGTGATGGGGACCCTGGAGCGGCGCGACGCCAGCGCCCTGGCGGAGCGCACCGCCGCGCCCGCCGTCGCCCCGGAGCCGGTCGAGCCCGCGCTGTTCGCCGACGTCAGCGACGAGGCACTGCGCCAGCTCGGCGTGGACGGCCAGACCGTCCGGTTCTGCCGCACCCTCACCTCCCGCGAGGAGCTGGCCGACTGGGGGCCGGCCATCCCGCAGGACCAGTTCGAGGTGCTGCTCCACCTGGCCGAGGGCATGCCCGTGGACCAGGTGATGCGCGAGGTCGTGCAGCCGCGCCGCGCGGTGTCGGGCGGTCCGGTGGCCCCCGACGACTACGACACCGCCATCCGCAACACCCGGCACCGGGTCATGCTGGTCGACGACGACACCGACATCGAGGAGATGCTGGGCCGCGAGTTCGACGCCTGGCGGGTGTTCCTGCACCCCACCCAGCGGGCGTTGGCCTACCGTCCGGTGTTCAACGGTCCGGCGCTGGTGCACGGCGGTCCGGGCACCGGGAAGACCGTGGTGGCGCTGCACCGGGTCAAGCACCTGGCGGAGCACCTGCCGCTGGGGGGCCGGGTACTGCTGACCAGTTTCACCAACGCCCTGGTGGAGTCGGTGCGGCGGGACCTCGCGCTGCTGCTCGACGAGGAGCTGCGCGCCGACGTGGACGTGGTCACCGCCGACAAGCTGGCGCTGGACGTGGTCCGCGAGGAGTGGCCGGACGTCGGACTGCGCCTCGACTCCGACGCGCGCGGCATGTTCGCCAACGTCGTCCGCAAGCACGCGCTGCCCTGGTCCGCCGACTTCGTGTTCCAGGAGTACCGGCACGTGGTGATGGCGCAGGGCATCACCACCGTCGACGGCTACCTGGACCCGGACGCGCGGCGCGGCCGGTCCCGGCCGCTCGACGCCGAACAGCGGCGCGAGATCTGGCACGCCATCTCGGTGGCGCGCGCCTGGATGCGGCGGACCAAGCAGCTGCCGACGCTGGAACTGCACGCCGAGGCCACCCGCATCCTCAACGCGCGCTCCGACAGGCCCTACACCAACATCGTCGTCGACGAGGCCCAGGACCTGCACCCCGCGCAGTGGCGGACGCTGCGCGCCGCGGTGGCGCCCGGCCCCAACGACATGTTCATCGCGGGCGACAGCCGGCAGCGCATCTACGACAACACCGTGTCCTTCCGGCAGCTGGGGATCAACGTGGTGGGCCGCTCCCATCCGCTGCGGGTGAACTACCGCACCACCACCGAGATCCTGACCTGGGCGGAGCGGATCATGCGGGACCAGCGGGCCGCCGAACCGGGCACGGGCGTGCCGGAGTCGCCCGGCTCCACCCGTTCCCTGCTGCGCGGCAGTCCGCCGGTGCTGTACGGGGCGCCCGACGCCGCCGCCGAGCTGGCGGCCCTGGCCGAGCAGGTCCGCTCCTGGCTGGCCGGGGGGATCGCGCCGGGGGACATCTGCGTGACGGCGCGCACCCGCCGGGGCGTCTCCGAGATCGTCAGCGCGCTGCGCGACCACCGGCTGCCCGCCTCCCGCTTCAACCCGCAGCAGCACACCGTGGACGACTCCGCGGACACGGTCCGGGTCACCACCATGCACGGGGTGAAGGGGCTGGAGTTCCGCGCCGTCGCGGTGACGGGGGTGACGGCCTCCGCGCTGCCGCTGATGGACCACGTCACCAGCCCCGACCTGGACGAGAACCAGCACCGTTCGGACCTGGCCGCGCAGCGCAGCCTGCTGTACGTGGCGTGCACCCGGGCGCGCGAGGAGCTGTACGTGAGCTGGCACGGCGAGCCCAGTCCGTTCCTGCCGCGGGACTGAGGGGTGCGCGGGGCTGCCGCGGGGCGTGCTGCTTCGGACCGCACAGCGGTTCCGCTGTGGACTCCGGTGGTCCTCGGTTCGGCCCCACCCGGTGAACGAGCAGGGGGCCACTGGCACGCGTTGTCTCCAGCGCGTGCCGGTGGCCCCTGTCCCACAGCGGCGTTCCGGGCATGCCCCGGCGGATGCGGTCGGCCGGGTCGCGCTCCCACCGACGGGATCGGAAGGAATGCGCTGCGCCCCGGTGCGGAGGATTCGAACCGCTGTTCTTTTCAGGTACGGGCAAGGAGTTTGCGGACCAGCCTGTGCACATCGGTCCAGGGATTTCTGGCTCGGACGTCGACGGAATGCCGGTAGTTGCCCGCAAGCGCCTCCGCTCTGCGAACGGCTTCTTCCCGATGCCGACCGGTGAAATGACTGTAGTCGAAGTCCTTGTTATCGGTATAGCAGCAGTTGAGACCCCGCATCATCTGTTCGGCCTGCTGCGTGGTCAGATAAACGCGGTGGTCACGTTGGTGCAGCAACAACCACAGTTCGAAACAGGGGTTCGTGACGGCGCACTTGATTCCGTTTTCGGCGGCTAAGCGCAGTGCCCTGTCCAGTGACTCGTGCGGCTTCGGGGCCTCCACATCGAAGACGCACCACACCTCGTCGTAGGACTCCCCCTGGCTTCTCCTCTTCCGGGGGGGCCGACTCCTGCTCGGTTATCGCCGCCTTGACCAGTCTCAGCGGATCCCCGTGCTCCGTTCCGATCTTCACGTGGATGTTGGAAGACCTCAACTCGCTTTTGAGTCCTTTGAAGTAGGTACTCCCGGCGACCTTGTCCTCACAGAAGACCAGAAACCGCAACTTGACGTCGCGCTCCGCCCTCTTCCTGCCGTAGGGCCTCTCTTTTCTTCTCCGCTGCACACTATGAGACTAGAGGACCCGTTTCCTCGATTTCATAGGTTTGTGGAAGAAAGTCGTCGTCAAAGTAGGGGACTGCCCCAAATCTCCCCAGAAGGTACTGATTGAGAAGATTGCCGCGGTCGTCGCGCACCTCCTTGTACTCCTTCAGGGCTATGAGTTCGGTGGCACCATCGCGTCCCTTCTGGGTGAACCAGACCTGGTCCCTGGTCAGCCGACCATAGGAATTCCGGCTGAGCAGTGTCGCGTCGTGGGTGTTGAAGACGAGCTGCGCGCCGTTCCGATTGATTTCCGGCTCCTGGAAGAGTCGAACCAGTTGTCCGGCCAGATTGGGGTGGAGCCGGGCATCGAGTTCGTCGACGATGAGCACCCTGCCCTCGGCCAGGACCTCCATAACCGGTCCGAGCATCTCCAGCCAGGTACGGGTACCACTGGATTCCCGGGCGTAGGGGAGCTCGACCTCCCCGTCGGAAGCCTCATGGGCCACCATGATCTTCGGCATCCGACGGATCTCCACCTTGTGATCGGAGACGTGCTCCGGTTCGATGAGCCTCATCAGCTCGGAGAAGCGAACGGACACCTCCTCCGGCACCTTCCGCTCCTCAGAGCGGATCCCGGTGATGCCGAGATCCGCGAGCTGGAGAAGACGCCGCATCTGCGACGCGTACCTTCCTCCCAGCTTCTGAAGGGTGAAGTCGAGCCGTTCGAAGGAGTTGCCGTCATGAGCGGTGCCGATTCTCCGGAACCACTCGTAGATCACGGTCAACAGCGGATGGCTGTTCGCTGCTCCCGCCGAGACCAGCAGGCTGTTGGGACGGACCGCCTCGATCGCGGTACGGGTACGGGTTCCGTACCCCTTGCGCAAGGTCGGCCCCGCGACCACGTCCCGGGCCCCGGGACCGAAACGTTCGAACACTCTGCGAATCCGCCCCTGCGGCCAGGAGAACAGCCACTCCTCCAGCACCCGGGTGTCATCCAGCGCGAATCCGTACTCGTACCTGACCCCCTCGGCGACCAGGTCGAAAACAAACGTTGTCGGCTCGGTGCTCCTGGCCTGGTCGAGCCGGAACGGTTCACGCCCGGTGGAGCCGTTCGGCTCCCAACGCTGGTGGGATTCGAGGACAGCCGAACGGGCGTAGAACATCGCGTACATGAGCTGTGACTTGCCCGAGGCGTTGGCGCCAAAGACCCCGACCGCCGGCAGTACCCGGAAATCGGTCCCGGGGACTTCCCGAAGAGCGAGATCGTCGTGCTGGTCGGCGGCGATCAGGCTCAACTCCTGCTCGTCGCGGAGCGAAGCCCAGTTCTCCACCCTGAACCGGAGCAGCATGACCGTACCTCCCGTCACCGGCCGTTCACGGCGCCTTCGGGGCTGTGTTGCTCGTACACACCGACGCTAGCAAGCAGCGGAAGTCAAACAAAGCGGTTAGAAGCAGATTCCGGAAAAAGTTCCGAGGACCACGCCTAAAACGTCCCTTGCTGCAAATAGCTCCTCCGAGCCGACCCCAGCAGCGCCCGAACGGTCACGCCCTCCTCCCCGGAGCCCCGCACGTGGAATCGCCCCGCCACATGGGCGAGCGATAGAGTCGAGTTGTCTGGTCGCAGCTCGTCGTCCGGTTCTCGCCGTTGTTCGCCGGGGTCTCCGGGGCGCTCTCCTTCCGCTGTTCCTACGTCTCAGGTTGGTCGTTACTCATGCGTGTGGTCTTCACCAACGCCGATCCGGACACGTTCGAGGAGTACCGGGACCGGTTCGTCCGCCGGGTGATCGGTCACGGACGCGAGCAGGGCCTCAGGGTTCCCCGGCGTGCCCTGGAGGAGCTGCTGGACTTCAAGTACGGCGGGCTCAACGAGGGCGGCGACGGGCTGCTGGCGCGCTGGCACGTCGGCGACGTGGCGGCGCTGATGCTGCACTGGCTGCCCAGCGGCAGCCCGCCGGCGCTCCGGGTCGCCGACGTGCGCGCCGCGCTGGACGCCTGGCTGCGCTTCCTCGACGACCGCGGCCTGCTCGACGCGCGTTCCGATCCGCGCCCGGAGCTGCTGGACGCGGTCGACCAGCTCACCGCCCCCTACCGGGAGGCGCTCGCCGACCCCGCCGGGCACCGGGTCGGCGCCTACCTCCACCGGCTGATGACCGACCTGGGCTACGACGTGGACGACCCCGACCAGGTCGCCGAGTTCGAAAGTCGGGTCGACTCCGGGGAGCTGCCGCTCGACGACGAGTTCCTCACGGCCGTCGCCCAGGGGGAGGCGGTCGGCCTCAAACCGCTGCTCGCCGGTCCGGGGCGGGCCGGGTACTCCTGGCGGGCGCCGCGGCTGCCCTCCGACGGCGAACTGGAGACGGCGATCGAGGCGGCCCCCGCCATCGTCCGGCTGCGCGCCCAGGCCGGGGACGACCTGCCCGGGGACCCGATCGAGGCGTGGGAGACGGCCTTCTCCGCGCTGGGTACCGCCGTCACCGAGGCGCTGGGACTGGACGGGGAGTCCTTCGTCGACACCTTCGGCCTCGACCCCGACGAGTTCGCCGTCACCATCCTGACCTCGCTGTTCATCGAGGACCCGGCGTTGCCCGTGTCGCTGCTGGTGGAGACGGTGGCCGTGCTGGGCGAGCAGATCGACCTGGGCGAGGCGCTGGACGACGCCGCGCAGGCCCGCTTCACCACGGCCGTGCGCATGGTCCTCGACGAGCTGGAGAGCCTCGGTGCCGTGGAGCAGGCGCCCCCGGGCGAGGACGCCGACCCGCTCGACGAACCGCTCTACCGGCTCACCCCGCTCGGCGTCTCCGAGGCGTTCGAGGAGCTGAGCTTCGAGGGGTACGTCATCCGCGAGTTCGACGAGCTGATGGCGGAGGACGCCGAGGTGCTCCTGGAGCGCGCGGCGACCGGGAAGACGTTCGGCGAGGCCGACCTGGACGCCTGGATCGCCGAGCGCGGTCCCCGGACCGCCGTGCGGGAACTGGTCGCGGTGGCGCGCCGCACCGACGACTGCACCCACCGGGCCGCGGTGCGCGCCGTCACCGCCGAACGGGCCGCGGACGCCCGGCCGGTCTACGAGGAGCTGCGCGACGACCCCGACTTCGGCGTCCAGGCCCGCTGCTGGCTGTTCGACGCCGGCTTCCTCAAGGAGGGCGACCTGCGGGCCGGCGACCTGCCCTGGGTGATGCTCGACAGCATCGCCGCGCTGGCGCGCATGGACCTGCTCGACACCGAGCAGCTGGAGGAGATGCCGGTGCGGGTGGGCGGCGCCTCCCTGTTCGACATGGCGCTCTCGCTGCGGCACCCCGAGACCGGGTTCCTGCTCGACTGGTTCGGGGAGAACCACCCCGACTCCGGGGTCCGCCAGGAGGCCCGCGCCGCCCTGCACCGCTTCACCGGCGGTGCCGGCCGGCGGGCCTGATTCCCCGCACCGCGGCCCTCCGCTCCGCCTTCTACCCTGGTTCGCCGGACCGAGTGAGGAGGCACGGTGCGCGACGGTGGGAGCGCGGAGCGGAAGGTCGCGGCCCCGAGGCCGCGTGATCGTCTCGACGCCGAGTGGGAGTCGCACCGCGGCGTCGTGTTCGGGGTCGCCTACCGGCTGCTGGGCGAGGTGGGCACGGCCGAGGACGTGGTGCAGGACGTGTGGCTGCGCGCGGCGGGAAGCGACCTGTCCGGGGTGCGCGACCTGCGGGCGTGGCTGATCACGGTGACCGGTCGGCGCTGCCTGGACCTGCTGGACTCGGCGCGCCGCAGGTACGAGGTCTATCCGGGGCCGTGGCTGCCCGAACCGCTGCCCACCGGGGCCGACGCGGCGCAGCCGGTGCTGGTGGAGGAGTCGGTCACCACCGCGGCCCTGATCGTGATGGCCGAACTGCGGCCCGCCGAACGGGTGGCGTTCGTCCTGCACGACGTCTTCGAGGTGCCGCACACGCAGATCGCGCGGATCCTGGGGGTCTCCCCCGCCGCCTGCCGGCAGCTCGCCTCGCGGGCGCGGCGCAGGGTCCGCTCGGCCGCCGCGCCGCCGGAAGTCCCGCGCGGTGAGCGGGAGCGGGTGCTGGCGGCGTTCCGCGCCGCCTACCGCGACGGCGACCTGGACGCCCTGGTCCGGCTGCTCCACCCCGACGTCGTCTACACCACCGACGGCGGGGGGCGGGTGTTCGCGGCGCGCATCCCCATCGTGGGCGCGCTGCGGGTCGGCGAGACCATGCTGCGGGTGGCCCGGCGGCACGGACCGGTGCAGCTGCTTCCGTTCGAGGTCAACGGGGAGCCGGGCGGGCTGTGCTACTGGCGGGGCGGGCTCTCCTCGGTGGACACCTTCGGCTGGGAGGGCGACCGCATCGCCGCGATCCGCCGGGTGCTCAATCCGGAGAAGCTGTCACACCTGGAGGGGCTGCGTCGTCTTCCTGGCGCCCCGGTCTGACCGGGACGACCGAGAAAGGAGCGACGTGACCGTCACCCGTATGAAACTCGCCGAGGCCGCCCCCGGCCCCTCCGCCGCCTTCGCCGCGGTGGACCGCTCCCTGCGTGAGGGACCGCTCGACCCGGTGGTGCGGGAACTGGTGAAGATCCGCGCCTCCCAGCTCAACGGCTGTGTGTACTGCCTGGACCTGCACGCGGCCGAGGCGCGCCGCAACGGGGAGGGCGAGGACCGGCTGCTGCAACTGGCGGTCTGGCCGGAGTCGGAGCTGTTCACCGAGGCCGAGCGGGCGGCCCTGGCCTACACCGACCAGGCCACCCGGCTGGTCGACGGGGTGGACGACCCCACCTGGGAGGCGTTGGCCGAGCACTTCACCACCGAGGAGATCGGTGCGCTGGTCGCCCAGGTGGCGCTGATCAACGCCTACAACCGGATCGGGGTTCCCACGCGGCGGCGCCCCGGCGACTGATCCGGCCCGGGCCGCGTTCCGCTGCGGGGCGCGGCCCGGGTTGTCCACAGCCGGCCCGGCCGGGCTGTCGGCGGGCGGCGCGGCGGCCTAGGGTGGCTGTCACGCCGCGTCGCCCGTCCCGGGCGGTTCTCCGCGTCCCACGCGGCCCCTCGACTTTCCCTCCGGGAGGCTGTGCATGGACGTTCTGGAGTTGGTGTGGGCGGCCCGCGTGGTCCCGCTGGTCCTGCGGGTCCAGGAGTTCCTGGGCTGGGTGGGCGCCCGGCGTCCGGTGACGCGGGAGGTCCGGCCCGGCGGCTCGGGCGTCCGTCGCCACGAGTACCTGAGCCTCGGCTCGTGGGCGGAGTCCCGCGGCGACGCCCGGCGGGGCGGTCCCGGGGCGGGTGAGGAGGCCGCGCTGCTGGAGTTCCTGCTGGCCGTCCGGATGCTGGAGGTGGTGGTGGGGCGGCGCGACCGCGTGCCCGGCGGCGGGGTGCGGGAGCACGCCTGGGTGCTGCCCGGACCGGCCTATCCGCGGCTGCCCGCCGAGGCCGCGCGGGTGTGGCGCGCGGGGGTGGAGTCCCTGCCGCTGCTGTGGGCGCACCACGGCGCCGGGGCTGAGGCGGGGTGTCCGCTGCCGGCGCGGTGGCTGGAACGGCTGTGCGCCGCCGACGACGGCGCGCTCGCCCTGCGCGTGCTGGGCCGGGGCGACGGGGGTCCTCCGGCGGAAAGCGGTGAGGCGGCCGCCGCGGCCCGGTTGCTGGAGTCGCTGGGCCTGGTGCGCTTCCACTACGACCTGGACCTCGGCGAGTGCTGCGCGCTCACCCCGTTGGGGCGGCACGCGGTGACGCTGCTGCGGCGCGGCGGTGTGCTGGCCGCACCGCAGGCCGTGGGCTAGGGCGTGGGGACGGGGTGTTCCGCCTGCCGCGGGGCCGGGGCCGTGGCAGGCGGCGGGGCCCGGTGCGTCACCCTGTGCCGTTCGTCGGGCACGCAGTGGGGCGTGGTCGGCCCCGGAGACGTCGCGGGGCCCGTTGTCGCCGAGGCCGGCGGGGCGGGCCCGGTCCTCGCCGGTGGGGGTCGGGCTCTGCGGCGGTCGCAGGTGCGCCGCGTCCCGCGGGCTGTTCCGGCCAGGTCTTGGTGCCGTCGAGCGGGTCGAAGTCCGGTTCCGGGTGCTCGTCGTCGCTCATCGTCTGTACCAGGAGCTCCCGCTCGGGGGACTCGCCGCGGTCGACGGCCTCGCGCAGGTCGCGGGTGGCGCGGCCCAGGTCGGTGGTCTGGACGTCGGCCGCGTCCTCCCCGGTCGTGCTGCCGCGACCCCCTGTCCGGGCGTCCGGGTGTACTCGGCCGGGTCCGCCCCCGGAGTCGACCCACGTGTCGGTGTTCACGCCGAAGCCCTGCGGGTGCCTGCGATCAGCGGGGATGCCGCGCGGGCTGAACAGGTCGACCAGCATGTGCATGGACTCGGGGGGCTGCGACCTGAGGTCGACGATCCGGTGGGGCTCCTGGCGGAGGGTCACCGGGGCGGGTGTGAGCGCGTGGCTCACGTCGGGGAGACGTGCTGGCGTCGCGGACGACGAACACGGCCGGGTTGTCGCCGACGAGGCCCCGGTTGCCGTCCTCGGTGGAGAACGTGACCGCGCCCCGCGGGTCGCGCGTGGCCTTCGCGGAGTCCCGGGCTCCGATCACGGTGGAGAAGCGGACCGCGACGTCGGTGCGCCTGCCCCTCCCCTGGAAGGGCCTGGCGCGCGTGGAGCGGTCGACGGACGTCCCCCACGTGCCGTACGGCTCGAAGCAGCCGAAGGAGGTGGTCCCCTGGCGTGCACGACGCGTTCGGGGCTCCGTTCCCGGTCGAAGCGGCTGAATCTTCCCCAGGAAGCGGTGGTCCTCCGGGGTCGTTGGTCCCCGGGCGCCGACCGTACGCTGGTTGGTTGTCGTAGACCGGGTGCCCCTGCCGGTCGGTCAGCGGGCGACGGTCGTCACCGGGCGGGGCCCTGACCGGACGCGTCCGTCCCGCCGGGTGCTCCGCGCTGCGTGCGGGCGGATCCGACACGCCGTCGGCCGATGTGAACCCTCCCCGCTACCCGCGGCCCGCACCGGCCACCCGGCCGCGCCGTGGTGTTGACCGGCCGTTACCGAGTCTTTGCCCGTTTCCGGTCACATGTGGCCTGTTCCGGTCAGCGGGCTGGTGAGGGGACGTGGGAGCAGGACAGCGCAGAAGGGAGGTCCGCGGTGGGCCGGGGACTGTACGCGGCGGGTCCGCGGCCATGCTCTAATTCCATCTATCGAGCCGCTTTGGGAGCCTTCCTTGGAATACCGCATCACCGCCGAGCTGACGCTTCCCGTCGGGACGCCCGGACTCGACGGGCTCCAACAGCAGGGAGCCGCCGCGCTGCTCTCCGAGTGGCTTGACCGGGTGGCGACGGTGGAGGGCCCCGAAGGGGTGGAGATCACCCCCTACGACCACCGGCTGGAGGTCCGCTCCACCGGGGCGGTGGTCGAACTGCTGGTGGACGCACCCGCGTTGAGCTTCGCCGAGAACGGCGCCGAGGCGCTGCTCCACGAGATCCTGGAGCGCACCGAACTGCTCGCCGACTGGCAGGTCGGCAAGTGCGAGGTGACGGTCAGCGACGCCGAACTCGCCGAGGCCCTGGAAGGCGGCGCGGACGAGCGCGTGCTCTCCTCCGGGATCGGGCTGCCGATCGAGGACATCACCGCGCAGCGCCGCCGCCTGCTGTCGCTCAGTTCCCGGCTGCACGCCTTCGACCTCGACGCCTTCGGGCCTTCCCCGGAGGACCCGGACGCCCGGTTCCTCGCGGCCGGCGCGCTCGTCGAACGGGCCTCGGTGCTGACCGAGGAGCTGCTCATGGACATCATGACGTTGGACGAGGAGGCCGACTCCCTGGACAAGGACGAGGCCAACTGGACGGCCGACGACTCCGAGGGCCTGTTCGTCCTGCACGACCTCCCGGTCCGCTACCGGCACCACTACGACCTCGGTTTCGCCAAGAAGTTCCTCATCGCCTCGGCCGTGGTCTACTCCCGGCTGACCTCCTCGCCGTGGGTGCCGCCCGCGTCCACCGCCGAGTCCCTGGCGCTGCACATCCTCGTCGAGAACGCCAAGGACCTGCTGGTGTCGTTCGCCGCGGTGGACCCCGACGACGTCACCGCGATGTTCGCGGTCTTCGAGAGCCGCGCCCACTCCCGCCACGACCACGAGTGGCTCTACCTGGAGGACCTGGACACCGCCGACCCGGACGACTCCTCCGCCGACCCGCTGGGGTTCCTCTCCCGCGACGCCCACTCCTGGTTCGCTCCGTATCCGGAGGTGCGGAACTCGGCGACCCACCCCTACCTGATCGACGACGAGGACTGAGCGGCTCCGCGGTGCGTCCGGCGTCCGGGGCCGCCGTGCCGGGCGGGGAGCCACCGGCGGCCGCGGTGCACGGCCCGAAGCCGCGCAGCGGGCCGCGAACGCCGCTTCGTGCCGCCGTCCGAAACCCCGCCCGCTGACGACCACGGCCTCCGAGAGGAGCTCCCCCACGGGAGGTTCGGTCCCGGCGGTGGCGCCGCCGGCGGCGAGTCCCCCGGGAGGACGGCTGGGACCGGCTCAAACCTCCGCTCTTCTTGGCCGGTCGGGGAGGGTGCGGCTGGGAGCCGTCCCCGCGTGCCTCCCGGTGCGGGGCGGGGCCGCACAGACGGTCCCACCCCCAGACTTCCGCATTTCGGACAGGCGGTAATTCCTGTTGCGGACACCGGAGCGCCGGACAGAGCCGCAGGTCACCGCACCCCCCGGAAAAACCTTCGGACACACCTTCGAAAGCGCCGGAATTAACCGCTCTGACCTGGTGTTTTACCAAGAGGGAAACCTTCGTCGGCACTCCTGGTTTCTCCCGTTCCGAACGGGTTTGCCGGAATTCCCAGGAGCGCAGACCTATGAGTAGAAGCGGTGGCCGCCACGCCTTCTTCCCCACGCGACATCCCACGTCATCACGGCGACCGGAGGGAATCAGCCCGTGCCGCAACTCGCGATCGCTCCGACCTTCCTCAACGACTTCTCCCGCCTGGACAGCGGAGTCCAGCACACGATCCTGACCGCTGTGCGCTCCTACCTCGCCGGTGACGGCGAACAGTTGGAGGCCGTCTCGGACGCGTCCGACCCGCGGGTGCGGGTCCTGCAGATCAGCCCGGACTGGTCCGGCATCGTCGCCCCCTCCCGGGAGGGCTCCTACTGCCTGGTCGGGATCCGCCGGCACGACGAGGCCGTCTCCTACGCCCGGGCCTACCGGGCGCAGAGCGGCCCCGAACTGGACCTGGTGGAGATGCCCGCACCGCCCGAGCCGGTCGAGGCGGCTCCGCCCGTGCGCGGCCCCGCGGACCTGGCGGACGCCCTGGTGCTGCCCTTCACCGAGTGGCGCCTCACCCCCCACCCCGACCACCGGGAACTGGCCACCGCGCACTTCACCGGATCGGCCCAGGTCACCGGAGGCCCCGGTACCGGCAAGACGGTCCTCGCACTGCACCGTGCCGTGCACCTGGCCGAACTGGACGCCGCCGAGTACGGCCCCGCGGTCCGGCCCAGCGTGCTGGTCACCACCGTCAGCCGCCTGCTCGCCCAGACCCTGGGCGCCCACCTGGACCGGCTGGTGTCCGCGCCGGACGTGCGCGCCCGGATCGAGGTGGTCACCGTCGACAGCCTGGCCCGCGGCGTCCTCAGCGAGCACATCGGGACCCCGCCGGAGGTCCTCGGCGACGAGGAGCTCGCCGAGCGGTGGCGCTCGGCGGCCCGCATCGACGGCCTGCCGTTCTCCGGGCGCTTCCTCATCGACGAGTGGCAGCAGGTGATCCTGGCCCAGGACCTCACCTCGCTGCCCGACTACGTCCGCTGCGAGCGCAGCGGACGGATGCTGCACCTGGCGCCCGAGTTCCGCCCGCACGTGTGGGAGGCGATCCAGCGCTACACCGGCGCCATGCGCGCCGCGGGCGAGTGGTCCTACCCGCAGGTGGCGCAGGAGGCGGCGCGGCTGCTGCACGGCTCCGGGCCGCGCTACCGGCACGTCGTCGTCGACGAGGCCCAGGACCTGCACCCCGCGCACTGGCGGCTGCTGCGCGCCGCCGTGCCGGAGGGGCCCGACGACCTGTTCATCGTGGGCGACCCCGCGCAGCGGCTCGTTGACACCCGGGTCTCGCTGGCGTCGCTGGGCATCAACGTCCGCGGCCGCGGCCACCGGCTGCGCACCAGCTACCGGGTCAGCCAGGAGATCCTCGACTGGGCGCTGCCGATGCTGGGCCGGTCCACGGGCCCGGGCGCGGACGGCTACTTCTCCGTCCTGCACGGTCCCGAGCCGGTGGTGCGCGGCTGCGCCAGCCGCGCCGAGGAGTGGGCCGCGCTGAGCGAGTGGATCCAGGCGCAGCTGGAGGCGGGGACGCAGCCCTCGTCGATCGCGGTGGCCGGACGCAACCAGTGGGTGGTGCGCAACATCGCCAAGGAACTGCACGTCAGCGGCATCGCGACCGCGCCCCTGGACGCCTCCGTGGACGTGGACGCGGTGCGGTTGGGCACCCTGCACGGTCTGAAGGGGCAGGAGTTCCGCCACGTGGCCCTGACCGGGCTGAGCGAGCCGCTGCTGCCGCCCAAGGCGGCGATCAGCGGCGCCGAAGGCGACCCGGTGGCGCTGGAGCAGGTCTACCAGGAGGAGCGCAACCTGCTCTTCACCGCCTGCACCCGGGCCCGCGACGCCCTGTACGTCTCCTACGTGGGCGTGCCCAGCCAGTTGCTGCCCGAGTCGGTGCACCTGGCCCACTGATCCGGCGGGAGGCGACGGCCCGCCCCGGTCTCCGGGGCGGGCCGTCCGCCGTGCGGGCCGTCCGCCGTGCGGGGCGGACGCCGGCTAGCGGCGCCCCGGATCTGGCGGACGATGGCGGGGTCGGTGATCTCGGTGTCGGCGGCCAGCAGGAACGCCTTGGACAGGATCAGCGACAGCCGTCCCCCGTCGTCCTCGAACGGCAGGTACAGCGCGTCGGTGCCGCCGCGCGCGTCCACGACGCACAGGTAGGAGTCGTCGGGTTCCATGAGGATGTTCGCCGACCCCAGGTGGATCCGGTAGGTGCGCAGGTCGCCGCGGACCCGCAGGAAGCGGTCGGTCACCTCCAGCCGGTCGGCGATCCGCAGCCGGGGCACCAGGCGGCGCAGCGCGTCTCGGCGCGTCTCGGCGGACTCGGTGAGGTCGCCGAACGCGGTGCGCCGCCAGTAGTCGAGGTGGTGCCGCTCCCCGCGGAGGGCCCACTCGGGGTCGGCGGCGATGGAGGCCACGCCGATGGCCAGGTCCACGTCGCGCATCGCCTCGGAGAGCACCAGGGGCGGCACCCGCTCCAGCGGGGCGGGGCCGTCCTCCCCCACCGGGGTGAACCACACCGGCCCGGAGGAGCAGTACGACACGGACAGGTGCCGGTCCTCCTCCCGCTCCACCAGGTTCACCACGAAGGTCGCCTGCCCCTCCCGCCCGGTCGCGGCGTCGCGGTAGACCCGCCGGGCCTGACCGCTCTCCCCGCCGTCCCCGTACCCCGGTTGCGGTCCCCGCCAGCCGCGGCTGCCCAGCAGCGCCTTGGCCTGTCCGTACCGCAGGATGTGGGCGGCGTGGCGGTGGGAGTGGACGCGGGTGGTCCGCTCGGCCGGGGTGAGCAGGTAGACCTCGCGGAACGCCTGCCTGACCGGCTGGACGAGTCCGGCCGCGACCAGGTGGTCGCGCCAGGCGCGCACCGCGTCCGCGGTGGCGCGGACCGGGTGCCACAACCGCAGCAGCGCCTCCCCCGCTCCGGCGGCGTCGAACACCTCCGCCCCGGCGGCCTCCCGCAGCAGCCACCGCGGCCCGTCGCGTCCGGGCAGGCCCGCACGCCAGGTCCGGCCTCCGTCGGTGGAGGCCTCCCAGACCAGCCGCCGCGCATGGTGGCCGGTGGCCGAGTGGTCCATGACGTACCGCGCCCAGGAGTCGGGGGCCCAGGTCCGCCCCTCGCCCAGTGCGGCCTCCAGGCGGCGCCGCTGCACCGGCAGCAGCGCCTTCAGCTCCTTGAGTTCGGCGCGCAGCTCCCTCAGGCGCGGCCCGTGCTCCTCGCGCACCGCTTTCGGCGGGGTCCTGACCGTACGGCCGGCGGGAGTGCGGAAGGTGAGCGCGGGCGAGCCGTCGGCTCCGATGCTGAGCACCGCGGTGTGCCCGCCGAGGGACTCCTCGCGCGTCCCGTCGGGGCCGAGTCCGTGGTCGGGGACGGTGCGGTCCATGAGGTCGTCCGGGGTGAGGCCGTTGCGTTCGGCCGCGGCGTCGAGCGCGCGCCGGGCAGCGGCCAGCACCGTCTTCTTGCGGACGGTCGCCACCGCCCGGGTCAGCGCGGCGACGGCGGCGGCGTCGCCGCGTACGCCCAGGACGTCGAGCGCGGTGACGGCCAGCCGTTCGGCACGGACGACCTTGGAGCCACCGGGCCCGGTGCCGGCGTGGCAGGCGATGTCGCCGAGGAGCGGGGCCACCCACTCCGCCTGCTCCGGGGGCAGTCCGGCGGTGCTCCACAGCAGGCCGCGCAGCAGCAGGACGGGGGTCTCCGCGGTGAAGCCGAAGTCGTCGAGGTGTGCGTGGAGGACGTCGGCCAGGCGCGGGACCTGTTCGAGTACCGCCCTGACCTCGCCGGGCAGGGACGGCCGCTCCGCCAGCAGGGCGGCGGCCCGGTCGCGCCACCGCCGGTTGGGGCGGACCGTGCAGATCTGTGCGCAGAGCGCCAGCAGCTCGGCGAGGTCGGGCGAGTCCATCGTGTCGGGGATCTCGGCGGCCAGCAGCGGTCCGACGTCGGTGCCGAAGCGCTCCCGCGCGCCGGTCGGGACGCCGTCCAGGCGTTCCACGAGCCGGTCCAGGCGCGCCCCGATCCGGCGGTGGGCGGCGTAGCCCTGGTGGTCGGCGCCGCCGTGGCGGCGGTGCAGGGTGCGGACGTGCTGCTCGCACTGCCGCAGGACCGCGTCGTCGACCGGTTCGCAGGCGGTCAGCGCCGTCCGGTGGGCCGCCTCGGCGTAGTAGGTGTCGTCGTGTTCGGTCAGGCAGCGCAGCAGGAAGGACAGGTCGTGCGCGGTCCAGTCGATCCTGTGCCGGGCCAGCCGGGTGAGCACCGTGCGCGAGGGTTCGTCGTGCCGGTTGGCGGTGTGGCGCAGCATCGCCCACAGCACCGTCATCCGGACCTGGTCGGGGGTCAGGCCGCGGAGGAAGTCGTCGAGGCGGGGCCCCCTGATGTCGGTTCCGCGCCGGTAGTGGTGGCGTCCGAAGGTGGCGAGCACGGCGGCCTCGTACTCGGCGACGAGGCCGGGCAGTTCGGGGGTGTGGATCTGCACCAGGAGGGGGACCGACGCCCCCTGACGAACCCGTCGGCCAGCATCTGCTCGGCCCACTCCCGGGGGGCGGCGGTCTCCGGGGAGGGCGGCCCGTCCGGGGTCATCCTCACCTCCGGCCAGCGGGACGAGCCTGATGAAGGTGATCTCGGGGGCTCCGGTCAGGTCGACGGTCCCGTCGAGGTCCTCGACCTGGCGGTCGCCCACGAGGAGGACGAAGCCGTTGCGCCGGAAGGCGCGCTCGGCGGCCTCGACCGGGTCCGGGCGGGCCGGACCGTGCGGGGCCGCGGGCCGGTGCGTGCCGCGGCGCGCGGCCTCCTCGCGTACGCACAGCCGGATCAGCTCCCGCACGGTGATCCGGTCGGGCAGGTCGGGAAGTTCGAAGGTGTCGGGACGGTCCCCGCGGGGGAGGCGTCGCGGACAACGGCGCGGGCCATCAGTACCCCCTTTCGTGAACGGTCACCGGGACTTTAGAGGACCCCGGTGACAGCCGGGAGCCCGCCGCCCCCGGCGGCGGGCTCCCGGTGGCGTCTCCGGGGGGATCAGTGTCCGGGACGCACCCTGATGCCCTCGACGGTGAGGATCTGGCTCTGCGCGACCGGGCCGGCCACGTCGACGTCGGTGACGATCATGTAGGGCAGCAGCAGCGGCGGCGGGAAGTCGGGGGTGAAGACCAGTCTGATGCCGAGCAGCCGCACCTCCATGCGGGTGACGTGCAGGACCACGTCGCCCTGCATGGTCATGTCGGGCAGGTCGATGGAGATCCGCTCCGGGCCGTCCATCCACCACAGCACGGCGTTGTCGAAGTCCGCGCGGCTCATCCTGAGCCTGAGGTAGTGGTCCGTGCCGCCGGAGGTGGGGTACTCGACGACCCCCGCGAAGTAGGAGCCGCTCATGACGATGCTGTCCGCGGTCAATCCGCTGGTCACGGGGCTGGCGGGGAAGGGCTCGTCGGCCCGGAGGACCTGCACCTCAAGGGCTTCGCCGTCCTCGGCGGCCCGCTGGCAGGCTTCGACCGCGGCGAGGAACTCCTCCTCGGTGGCCTCCTGTTCGGCCGGGCCGGTCCGGATCTCGCACGCGGCGTCGGCCTCCCCGGTCTCCTCCTCTTCCTCCTCGGTTCCTTGTTCGGCCGTGTCGTCCGGTGCGCCGTCGGCCTGCGGCTCCCCCTCGTCTCCGGGAGGCGCGGAGGGGGACGGATCAGGCGCGGGCGTTGCGGGCGGGGTCTCCGGTTCGCCCTGCTCGTCGCCGCCCCGGTCGAACCAGTCGTCCCAGGGCCACCACCAGTCGGCGGGGGCCGGGGCGAGGAGGAGGCCCAGCGCCAGGGGGACGGCGACCAGTGCGTGGGCCGCGCCGCCCCGGCCTCCGCCGCGGTCGACGGCCTCCTCCCCGCCGTCGGCCGCGGCGGCGTCCCGCTCCCCGGCCGCGTCCTCTCCGTCCGTCCCGCCGTCCTCGTCGGCCTTCGGCACGGTGTCGCGTCCCCGGGGCCGGCCGGGTTTCGGGCCGCGGTGCGGGGTCCAGGCGAAGACGAGCGCACCGCCGACGATGCCGAGCAGCATCCCGACGACGAAGCCGCCGAAGTTGGAGGTGAGGAAGGAGGTCAGGGAGAGCAGGACGGCGACGATGCCGTAGAAGGCGCGCTGGGCCGGGTGCAGCCAGGCCAGTACGCCCAGCGCGATCAGCGCGGCGCCGATCAGGTAGCCGGAGATCCCCGCGATGCCCTGGTAGACGAGGTAGGGCAGGGGGGCCAGCGGCGCCGCCACGATCTCCGCTCCGGCGAGGGCGGTGAGCAGGCCTCCCCAGAACGGCCGGGAGCGGCGCCATCTCGCGAACGGTCCCGCCGGGCGGCGGGACGCTCGTGCGTGCTCACTCATCGGGTCAGAAGCATTCGTGGGTGCCGGGTTTGACGTTGAGCTTCAGCCCGGACAGCCGCAGGGTTCCGGAGTTGACCGCCCAGGCGACCATGGTGAGGTCGTCGATGACGACGGTGTCGGACTGCAGGGCGAAGCCGCCGGGCTCGCCCTGGGGGCCGGAGACCTTGTTCAGGGTGCTGGCGTCGCGGCCGATCTCGATGGCGGAGAAGCTGGCGTTGCCCTCGAGCTGTTCGACGTCGACGACCATGTTGGTCGCGGTGACGGGGGTGTCCTCTCCGGCGTGGATGAGCACCGTCGCGGTTCCGATGGGCAGGTCGACCAGGGCCGACATGCACATGTCGGAGAGTTCGGCCTGTTCGATGACGGACAGTCCGACGGGGCGGGAGGTGTCGTCGACCGAGGTCGCGACGTCCCCGTACTGGGCGAATCCGGTGCCGTCCAACTGTGCCGCGGAGATCTTGAAGTGGTCTCCGGAGACCGCGAAGGAGGCGGCGAGCAGCCCCTGGGTGGTCGCCGCTGTGAGGATGCCCGCCGCGGCCAGGCCGGGCAGTGCCACGTAGGCGAACCTCCGCCACGCGGTGCCGCCGTCGGGGGATTCGCTGATCGTCTCGTCGGCCATGAGTGTCCTCCTGGTCCCGTGCTCGACGCGGGGGGTGGTTGGGGGAGGTCGGGGACTTGCGTCGGTCTTGGGCGGATGTGTTACATGGAACACATCTACCGGCCAGTAGGAGTCGAACATTACAATAGCCAATGTCACATTTCCAAGTGACTCATTCCACATCTCCGGCCGGCATCCGCGAACCCTCGCCCGCTCATCCTGATCCGCCAAGGGGGCATCCGATGACCCACGAGCGCCGCTCCGCCGCTTCCACCAGCGACGACGACCGCTTCGACTACGACGTGATCGTCGTCGGCTCGGGGTTCGGCGGCTCGGTCAGCGCCCTGCGCCTGACCGAGAAGGGCTACCGGGTCGGAGTCCTGGAGGCCGGGCGCCGCTTCACCCCCGACACCCTGCCGAAGAACTCCTGGGACCTGCGCAACTTCCTGTGGGCCCCCCGCCTGGGCCTGTTCGGCATCCAACGCATCCACCTGCTGCGCGACGTCATGGTCCTGGCCGGGGCGGGCGTGGGCGGCGGCTCCCTCAACTACGCCAACACCCTGTACGAACCGCTGGACGACTTCTACGACGACCCGCAGTGGCGCGACATCACCGACTGGCGCGAGGAACTGGCCCCCTTCTACGACCAGGCCAAACGCATGCTGGGCGTGCGGACCAACCCCACCGTCACCCCCGCCGACGTCCAGCTGCGCCAGGCCGCCGAGGCCATGGGGGTCGGCTCGACCTTCCGCCTGGCCCCGGTGGGCGTCTTCTTCGGCGACGGGCGGGACGGCGCGGCCGACGGACCGGTCTGCCCCGGCGAGACGGGCGGCGACCCCTACTTCGGCGGCGCGGGCCCCGCACGGCGCGCCTGCCTGGAGTGCGGTGAGTGCATGACCGGCTGCCGCCACGGCGCCAAGAACATGCTCACCGAGAACTACCTGTACTTCGCCGAACGCAACGGCGCCGTGGTCCACCCCATGACCACCGTGGTACGCCTGCGGGAGCGCGCCGCCTCCCGCGGCGGCGGGTACGCGGTGGACACCCTGGTCACCGGCGCCCGCCGGACCCGGCGCAACGCCCGCACCTTCACCGCCCGCCAGGTGGTGCTCGCCGCCGGGACCTACGGCACCCAGCGCCTGCTGCACGCCATGCGCGACTCCGGCCTGCTGCCCCGCATCTCCCCCCGGCTCGGAACCCTCACCCGCACCAACTCCGAGGCCCTGGTCGGCGCGATGACCAAGGCGGTGCGTCCGCCCCAGGACTTCACCAGGGGGGTGGCCATCACCTCCTCGATGCACCCCGACGCGCACACGCACATCGAACCGGTCCGCTACGGCAAGGGCTCCAACGCGATGGGGCTGCTGACCACCATGCAGGTCCCCGGCGGCGGGAACGTGCCGCGCTGGCTGCGCTTCCTCGGCCTGGTCGCCGCGCACCCCTCCCTGTTCCTGCGCAGCCTGTCGGTGCGCAACTGGTCGGAGCGGACCATCATCGGCCTGGTCATGCAGTCGCTGGACAACTCGCTGACCACCTACACCCGGCGCGGACTGCTCGGCGGGCGGGTGCTCACCTCCCGGCAGGGCCACGGCGCGCCCAATCCGACCTGGATCCCCGCCGGGCAGGAGTTCGCCGCCCGGGTGGCCGAGCAGATCGACGGCTACCCCGGCAGCAGCATCGGCGAGATCTTCGACATCCCGCTGACCGCGCACTTCCTGGGCGGCTGCCCGATCGGCGCCACCCCGGCCGAGGGGGTCGTCGACCCCTACCACCGGCTCTACGGGCACCCCGGCATCCACGTGGTGGACGGTTCGGCCGTCACCGCCAACCTGGGGGTCAACCCGTCCCTGACGATCACCGCGCAGGCCGAGCGCGCCATGTCGATGTGGCCCAACCGGGGCGAGGCCGACCCCCGGCCCGCCCCCGGCTCCCCCTACCGGCGGGTGGAGCCGGTCTACCCCGCCCACCCCGCCGTACCGGCCGGGGCCTTCGCCGAACTGCGGTTCACCCGGCGGGTCTCCCTGCCGTTGGAGCCCGCGCCGACGGTGCGGCAGGAGGCCGGGGCCGGCTCCGCGGAAGCGCTCACGCGCTCTGACGCTCCCCCTGCTCCCTGAGGTGGTCGATGATCGCCGCGAAGTGGTCACCCAGGGTCTCGTGCATGTGCCGGGACATGGCCTGGGCGAGGATGGAGTCGACCGCGACCTGCGCCAGGGGGCGCACCCGGCGGATCACGTCGGCGACCTCGCCCAGGTCCTCGCTGTGCAGGATCCCCTCGGGGGCGTAGGCGGCGATGATGTGCTCCGACACCCGCCGGGTGAGCTCGCCCGCGGCGGCGTCGATGCGGTCGCGCAGCCCCTGGGCGATGTCCAGGACGGCGTCCAGGGGCATGCCGATGGCGACCAGTTCGACGCCGGCGTGCAGCAGGCGCGGGCTGGGCACCCGGTAGCGCTTCCCCTCCGGTTCGATCAGGCCGAGGTCGACCGCCCGCGCCACGGTCTGGGGGGTGGTCTGCTCTCCGAAGAGTTCTTCCAGTTCGTCCAGGGTGATGTAGCCGGGGATCTCGTCGGACCAGGGGTCGCCCACCGCGGCCTCGAACCCCAGCACCTCGGACAGGTCGCCGCCCCGTTCCCACACGGTGACCAGTTCGGCGATGTTGGCGAAGGTGTAGCCGCGTTTGAGGAGTTGGCCGATCAGCCGCAGCCGTGCCAGGTGGACCTCGGTGTAGATCCCCACCCGCCCCTCCCGGCGCGGCGGTGGGAGCAGTCCGCGGTCCTGGTAGACGCGGACGTTGCGGACGGTGGTGTTCGCCAGCCGGGCCAGTTCGTCAATGCGGTATTCGGCCATGGGTCCACTCTATGGATTCCGCGGCCGCCGCCCGGCCCCCGGACCGCCGCGCGGCCGGGCCGCTCCACGACTCCTCCCGGACCGGCCTCCCGTTCTGGACCATTGCATTGTGACAATAGTCATTGTAACGTTCAATGTAGGAAACATGGGGTGTTCGCGCTCCGCCCTGTGCAACCGGTCCGGGAACGGTGCGGCCGTTCCCGGGCCCACCGAACGGCTCCCCACCCCCGCTCCCGGAGGAGGACCGCGATGACCGCTCCCGCCAAGGCCGCCACCGACCGTGAGGACATCGCCCGACGGCTGCTGCGCTCCTCGGCCAAAGCGTCCTTTGACCCGCTGGTCGAGATCGACTGGGACGCCCCCGTCGACCCCGACCGCTACGCCATCCGCCCCGAACGGGTCTCGCTGTACGGGACCGAACTGTGGGAGCGGCTCAGCGACGCCCAGCGCAAGGAGCTGAGCAGACAGGAGACGGCCAGTATCGCCAGCATCGGCATCTGGTTCGAGACGATCCTGATGCAGATGCTCATCCGCCACGCCTACGACCGCGACCCCACCAGCAACCACATCCAGTACGCCTACACCGAGATCGCGGACGAGTGCCGGCACTCGGTGATGTTCGCCAAGATGGTGGGCCGGCTCGGCGCCCGCTACTACCGGGTCGACCCCCTCACCCAGTTCCTCGGCCGGGTCTTCAAGACCATCTCCAACACCCCGCTCACCTTCAGCGCCGCGCTGTACGTCGAGGAGGTCCTCGACCAGCTGCAACGCGAGAGCATGGTGGACGAGGAACTGGAACCGCTGGTCCGCGCCGTCTCCCGGATCCACGTCGTGGAGGAGGCCCGCCACATGCGCTACGCGCGCGAGGAGTTCCTGCGCGTCTGGGAGCGGCGCGGCCCCCTCTCCAGGGCCTACAGCCGACTGGTGCTGGCCCTCGTGGTCTACTTCGCCACCACCCGGCTGGTCCACCCCGACTGCTATGCCGCGGTGGGCCTCGACCCGCGGGCGGCCCGCAGGGCCGCCCGCCGCAACCCGCACTGGCGCAGGAGCCTGACCTGGATGGCCCGCAAGGCCGTGGCGACCTTCACCGAGGCGGGCGTGATCCAGGGGCCCGCCAAGGGGCTGTGGCGCCGGGCCGGTGTGCTGGAGGAGACCGCATGAGCGGCATGGGCGACGACGAGGAGGAGTACCACGGCCCCGTCACCGCCGTCATCGGCGACGCCGAGATCACCGTGACCGCGCACCTGGCCGGCCACTTCGACCCGCTGAGCGGCGGATACCGGTGGAGCGGGCGGCTGGTGGCCGACCCGGAGGTGGACCGGCTCTTCGCCCAGGGGAGGCGCGCGGTGCTGCTGCGCACCCCCGAGGGGCACGAGGGCCGCGGCGAACTCGCCGAGGCCAACGTGTGGGGCGGCTACCGGGTCCGCGGCAGCGGCCGCCCCCCGTTCGCCGTCCCCGAACTGGGCGTCGAGGACCTCTGACCCCGCTCCTCCCCGCGGGAGCGGCCGGGGCCGCCCGGGCGGAGTTCCCACCGGGCGGCCCCGTTCTCAGTCCCGCGCCTCCCACGGCCAGCGGGCGGCCATCCCCGCCTCGACGAGCGGGACCATGCCGAAGACCGCGTCGTTCGGTCCGGCGAAGACGTGCCGGTTCCCGGTGCCGGAGGGACCGTGCCCGTAGCGGTACCCGGCGAGGTTCCAGGTGTAGACCGGCACCCGCTTCGGGCACCGCCGCCGTGGGGTCGGCCCCGGGGCCGCCCTGCCACGCCTGCTCGTCGGTGACGATGGCGACGCGGTCGTGGCCGCGGTAGCGCCTGCGCGGTGTTGGTACCGCCCAGATCGCCGAACCGCTCGACCACCCGCAGCAGCGGATCGCCCTTGCGGAAGCGGACCGGCTGGTGCGTGGTGCCGAACTGGACGAGGTCGGCCCGCTCCGCCCGCAGCGCCAGCGCGGCCCCGAACACCGCCGCGGCGTCGGCCGCGCGCAGCGTGGAACGCCCGGAGAGGCCGAAGAACATCGACGCGGAGCGGTCCACCAGGACGAGCGTGCGCCCGGGCAGCGCGGGCACGTTGCCCAGCGATACCTGCAGCGCCCGCTCCAACGCCGGTGCCCAGCGCGGCCCAGCGGCGCGGTGGGCGGCCAGGTAGCGCATGGGCAGCCGCCGGGAGCGCGCCACCTCCGCGGGGTCGGCCAGGGACTCGGCCACCTGCTCGGCGGTCTCGTCGCTCAGTCCCGCCTCGTCGAAGTTGCGCAGGTTGCGCAGCCGCGCCATGGACCCCATGGACGGCAGGACGGCCCGCCACGCGGCGGCGTCCATCGGTCCCTGCACCCAGCCCGCCACCGCCTCCCAGGTCATACCCGCCTCCGCGAGCCTCTCGGCGGCGTCCGCGCGGAGCAGCAGCGCACGCCGCTCCTCGGGCGCCAGCCGTGTCAGCGCGGCGCGGGCGCGCAGCGTCGCCAGCCCTTCGGGGACGGGGTCGCCGCGGCGGTGCCTGCGGTCCAGGGCGTGCCGGAACAGCAGGCCCTGCCGGGCGTCGGCGGCCACCGGGTGCGTCAGGTCGAGGACGTCACCGAAGCGGAAGGCCCGGGACTCGGTGTCGTACTTCAGCAGCGACCGCTCGGTGTAGAGGCGGACCGCCGCATCGGCGATGCCGCGCTTGACTGGCTTGGGCACCGCCCGCCCGTAGCGGCCCGTCCAGTAGGCCAGCGCCTCGCCGGGCTCGTCGGGCCGCAGCAGCACCGAGGCGACGAGCTGCCGGTTCCCGCCGTGCCGTCGCGCCGCCAGGCGGGCCCGCACCGCCTCCAGCGCGCCCGCCAGGGACGCCGACCGCAGGCCGGCGTCGCGGCGCAGCCAGCCGAGCAGGCCGCGCAGCCAGTCGAAGTCGTCCACGGCCAGCCTGGCGACCAGTTCGCGGTAGCGCAGGTCGCGCTCGTGAGCCCGCTCGTAGAAGGTGTCCTCGCCCACCATGTTCGCCACGGCGAGCAGGAACAGTTCGGAGCGGGCGTCGCGCCGGTGTCCGGGGGCTCCCTCGAAGGTCTGCCCGGAGGCGACGCTCTCGGACACGACCGGGCCGCGGCCGACCGCGGCCGCCGTGGCCCGGTTGAACTTCGCCATGACGCACCTCCCCTGCGCGGGGTCGGGCCGAGGGACTGGGCGGGGCGGCGCGGTCCGAACCGTGCCGCCCGTGCACCGGCCGGTGCACGCCCCGACCGTAACGGGACCGGACGTCCGGCCACCAAGGGTTTTTCCGCGTCGGGAGCCGGTCCCGGACAGGGGAGGGCACGCCGGGGCGTTCCGGGGCCGAAAGGGCGGCGGGGACCTGGGAAGCACCCGTCGTCGGCGCACCGGGGCCGCCGTGCCTGCCCTGCCTCCCGAGTCCTGGGCGCCGACGGTTTCCGCCGCCGCAGCGGCGGTTCGGAGTCGAACCGAACAGACCAGAAGTAACCGTCGACTTCGCACCGGAAGGCAGGTGTCCCGCACACTACGGTCCGGCCCCGCGGAGGTGCAACGGGTTTTCCCGTCCGCGGCGGCTACCCGCCCGCCGTGAACGGGAAGTGCTCGAACACCTCGGCGCGCACCGTGCGCAGCCTCGCCTGCACGGCGCGGCGCAGCCGGCTCAGGCACTCGGCGACGGCGGAGTCGTCGCCGACCAGGCCGCCCTTGGCGGTCAGCGGCACGCCGTCCAGCACCCCGCCGACGAGGACGCCGTGCACGGTCAGCGGCAGCATCTCCCCGCCGACGTCGAGGGCCTGCACGCCCAGCACGTCCAGTACGGCGGAGGTGAGGTCGCCGCCGGTGGTGAACAGGCCGCTGGGACGGCCCACGGGTCCGGCGGCCTGCTGGGCGTCGGTGACGGCCCCGGCGATCACCTCGGCCAACCGGTCCGGCAGCAGGCGGCGCTGCTGCAGGGGAAGCGCCGCGACCTCGGCGGCGCTCGCCCGCAGCCGGAACACGACCACGTCGGGGAAGACGTGGCTGGTGAGGGCGTCGGCCAGGACTCGGACGAGTTTCTCCTGGCCGTCGCCGCGGACCAGGTCGGCGGGGTCGACGTCGACGAAACGCGCCGGTCCGGTGCGCGTGACCGCGTCGAGTTGGCGTCCGGTCAGCTCGGTGACGCTGCCGACGGCGGCCAGCAGCGGCCCGGCCACGGTGCCCCGGCCGTGCAGGTGGAGTGCCTCGGCCAGCAGCGCACCGAACGGCCCCGGGTCGGCGGCCAGCCACACGACGCCGTGCTCCCGGTGGGCGCGGGCCGCCGCGTCGGCCAGTTCGACCAGGTACGGACCGGTGTGGGCGTCGCACAGCACCACCGGTTCGTCCCCGGCGGCGAGTTCGGCGGCCAGCAGTGCGGGGGTGACCTGGCGGACCGGGACACGGCGCACCGCCAGGCCGCTCTGGCATGCGAACGCCGCGGCGACGTCGGCGGTACGGGTCGGGCTGAGCGGGTCGAGCGCCGCTTCGGTGCGGTCCACGGGGGTGCCGTCCAGCAGCTGCGTGCCGTCGGCGGTGGTGTGCCCCGCCGCGGGGAAGGCGGGGGCCAGCAGCACGCGCAGGCGTGTGTGCGGCGGGCAGCGCTCCCGCACCGCGGCCCAGGCGGCCTCCACCTCCGCGCCGAGGTTGCCGCGCAGCGTGGTGTCGATCCGTTTGATGACCAGGTCGACCGGCCACACCGCCTCCACCACGTCGGCGACGAGGTCCGTGGCCTGGTGCGGCGGCATGTGCCGGCTGTCCAGGTTGGCGACGACGACGTCGTAGTCCTCGGCGGCGCGGGTGACGTGCTCGGGGGCGACCGTCGTGACGCGCTGTCCGGCGCGGGCGAAGCGCGCGGCGACTGCGGCCGCGCCGATGAGATCGTCTGCGATGACGAGTACCTGTGCCACCTCACCATTTCTAGTGCACCGCCGGACGGCGGCGCGTCCGACGCGGCGGCGCCGGGCCGCCGCGCGGACGGTCAGTCCCGCGGCAGTTCGACGACCTGCCCGGTGCGGGCGCTGCGCAGCGCGGCCTCGATGACGTCGAGTCCGTGGATGACCTCGTGCACCTCCACGGGCACCGGATCGCCCCCGCCCACGGCGTCGCGCACCCCCGCGTAGAAGGCGGGGTAGTCGCCCCTGCGGCTGGGCACGGCCTTGGTGTCGCCGGCCGTGCCGAGCCGTCCCCACGCCGACTCCGGTTCGACCCCCCAGTCCGGTCCGCCGGGCCGCTCTCCCGCGCCCAGGCGCTCCTCCTGGCTGTCGAGGCCGTACACGGTGTAGGCGGCGCGGTCGCCGAGCACCCGGAAGCGCGGGCCGTCCTGGGCGGCCAGGGCACTCGCCCACAGGTGGGAGCGGACCCCGCCGGCGTGCGTGAGGGCCACGAAGGTGTCGTCGTCGGCACCGCCGCGCAGCGACTCCAGCTCGGCGTAGACGGTGCGGACCGGTCCGAAGAGGTTGACCGCCTGGTCGATGAGGTGCGACCCCAGGTCGTAGAGGAGGCCCGCGCCGTCGGCGACGGCGCCGCTGTCCCGCCAGGTGCCCCCGGCCCGGGGCCGCCACCGTTCGAACCGGGACTCGAACCGGTGCACGCGGCCCAGTTCGCCGTCCTCGATCAGCTCCCACAGGGTGAGGAAGTCGCTGTCCCAGCGCCGGTTGTGGAACACGGTGAGCACCTGGCCGCGGCGTTCGGCCTCGTCGCGCAGGGCGCGGGCGTCGGTGGCGGCGACGGTGAACGGCTTGTCGACGACGACCGCCAGTCCCGCCTCCAGTCCGGCGCGGGCCAGGGGGGCGTGGGTCCGGTTGGGGGTGGCGACGACCACGATCTCGAACTCGCCCGCACGCCGCCACAGTTCGTCGACGGAGGTGATGACCTCGGTGTGCGGGTAGCGGGCGCGGACCGCCGCACCGCGTTCGGGGTTGCCGGTGACCACCGCCGCCAGGCGCAGTCCGGGCGTGGCGTCGATGAGCGGGGCGTGGAAGACCTCGCCGCCCTTTCCGTAGCCGATGAGGGCGACGTGCAGGTCCGGTCCGGTGCCGTGGTCGGTTGTCATGGTCCGATTATCGGAGACGTTTTCGGTGCTTCCCAAAGGCCGGAAGTCCCGTTGTCCCGCTCCCGGGCCGCTGTCCCGCCGGGGTCGTCGCGCCCGGGCGGCCCGTGTCGGGCGGGGCGGCCCCGGTGGACGCGGGACGGGTGGATTCCCGCTGGTCAACCCGTTCTGCTCCCGGTTTTCCGGCGGCGATACCGTCCCAGGACGAAGCTCTGCCAATCGTCAAATTTTGTTCACTGAAAGTGATCACACCACTAACCGGCCGTGACTTCGGCAATCCGTTACCAACTGGGACTCTTCCCACGTGACAAAACCGTTACGGCAGGCATCGGCCAAATGTGTGGACTTTCACTGACAGAACTACTTGCATCGGATACCGACGGAGCAGGTCACACAATGACCGGGCGGTACTGGAGGTACGTGAATGCCCAAGTTCCTTAACCCGCGCACCACAATCGCCGCGACACTCTCCCTGGTCATGCTGACCGGGGGATGCGCCTACCTGTCCGGAGGGGGAGGGTCGGCGGGGGCTGATCCGGACTCCCCGGAATGCGAGCCCTACAAGCAGTGGCAGGACATCGGTGGCACCGTTTCCGTCTACGCCTCCATTCGCGACGTGGAGGCCGAACGCCTGGAACGCTCCTGGCAGCTGTTCACCGAGTGCACCGGGATCGACATCCAGTACGAGGGCAGCGGTGAGTTCGAGGCCCAGGTCCAGGTGAAGGTGGACGGCGGCAACGCGCCCGACATCGCCTTCTTCCCCCAGCCCGGCCTGCTCAAGCGCTTCGCCGACGCCGGCAGCCTGGTCGCCGCCCCCGAGAGCGTCCAGGAACTGGCCCGGGAGGGGTGGAGCGAGGACTGGCTGGACTACGCCACGATCGACGGCCAGCTGTACGCCACCCCGCTGGGCGCCAACTTCAAGTCCTTCGTCTGGTACTCGCCCACGTTCTTCTCCGACAACGGATACGAGGTCCCGCAGACCTGGGACGAGCTGATCGAACTGAGCGACGCCATCGCCGCCGACGGCGTCAAGCCCTGGTGTGCGGGCCTGGAGTCCGGCGACGCCACCGGCTGGCCCGGCACCGACTGGATCGAGAACGTCATCCTGCGCGAGAACGGCCCCGACGTCTACGACCAGTGGGTCAACCACGAGATCCCGTTCAACGACCCCAAGATCGCCGACGCGTTCGACCGGGCCGACGAGATCCTGCGCAACCCGGACTACGTCAACGGCGGCTTCGGCAACGTGCAGAGCATCGCCGTCACCTCCTTCCAGGAGGCGGGCCTGCCCATCGTGGACGGCGAGTGCGGCATGTACCTGATGGGGTCCTTCTACGCCGCGCACTGGCCCGAGGGCACCGAGGTGTCGGAGACCGGTGACGTGTACGCGTTCAACCTGCCGCCGGTCGACCCCGCGCAGGGCACCCCCGTCATGGGCGGCGGCGAGTTCGTCGGCGCGTTCGCCGACCGGCCCGAGGTCGTCGCGGTCCGCGAATATCTGGCCACCGCGGAGTACGCTAACAACCGTGCGGCCGAAGGCGCCTGGTTCTCCGCACACAGGGGCCTTGACCTGGAGATTCTGGAGGTACCGACCGACCGCCTGGGCGCGGAGATCCTGCGTGATCCCGACACCGTGTTCCGCTTCGACGGAAGCGACCTGATGCCCGCCGAGGTGGGGGCCGGAACGTTCTGGCGGGGCATGGTCAACTGGATCAACGGCGAGGACACCGACGCCACCCTCGACTACATCGAGAACTCCTGGTCTTCCTGACACAGTCCGCTGGTCCGGGGCCGGTGTCCGCCGGTCCCGGACCGCCCCGATCGGAAGAGGACGGGAATGGGTTTCTCCCTTGTCGAAGAGCTTCCCAAGCTCGTGTGGTTGGTGATCGGTGTCGCGGGCTTCCTGGCCGTCATCGGCGTCCTGCTGTTCCTGGTGGACGCCGGGCCGAAGAAGACCAGAACCGAGTGGTGGCAGGCCGCACTCTTCCTGTCGCCCGCGCTGGTCCTGCTCATCCTGGGCCTGGTCTACCCGGTCTTCCGCACCACCCTGCTGTCCTTCATGGACGGCCGGGGCACGGCCTGGGTGGGCCTGGACAACTACGTTCGCATGTTCACGCAGCCCCAGATCCTGGTCGTGCTGCGCAACACCTTCCTGTGGGTGCTGTTCGGGCCGGTGCTGGCCACCGCGATCGGCCTGTTCTACGCACTGCTGGTGGACCGCAGGCGGTTCGAGTCGGTGGCCAAGTCGCTGATCTTCATGCCGATGGCCATCTCGTTCGTCGGCGCCAGCATCATCTGGAAGTTCGTCTACGCCTACCGTCCGGCCGAAGCCGACCAGATCGGTCTGCTCAACCAGCTCATCGTGTGGTTCGGCGGCGAACCGCGGCTGTGGCTGCTGGAGACCCCGCTGAACACCCTGCTGCTGATCGTGGTGCTGATCTGGGTGCAGGCCGGGTTCGCGATGGTGGTGCTCTCCGCGGCCATCAAGGCCATCCCCGACGACATCATCGAGGCCGCCCGGATCGACGGCACCAGCGTGTGGTCGCACTTCCGGCACATCACGCTGCCCTCGGTGTGGCCGACGCTGATGGTCGTGCTGATCACCATCTCGGTGCAGACCCTGAAGGTGTTCGACATCGTGCGCACGATGACCGGCGGCCAGTACGAGACCAGCGTCATCGCCAACGAGATGTACGCCCAGGCGTTCCGCTACGGCGAGCTGGGCATGGGATCGGCGCTCGCGGTGTTCCTGTTCGTCCTGGTCGTTCCACTGGTCATCGTGCAGATGCGCACCAACCGACGTCTGAGGGAGGAGCAGCGATGAGCACGACCCCGCAGTCCCCGACCGCCGAGGAGGAGGGGGGCGGCGCGCGCCGGTCGTCGCCCGCCCCCGCGGACGGTCTCGGAGGCCGTGTCCCGCCCCTCCAGCCCGCGGCCGGGAAGGCCGCCGGGCAGGGCGCCCGCGAGTCGGCCGCGGCCCGGGTGCGCAGACGGCTGTCCAGTACCACGGCGAGCGTCATCGCGATCGTCATCGCCGCCCTGTGGACCCTGCCCACCGCCGGGCTGTTCATCTCCTCGTTCCGTCCCGAACAGGAGATCAAGACCACCGGCTGGTGGACGATGTTCACCGACCCCCAGCTCACCCTGACCAACTACCGCGAGGTGCTGTTCTCCTCCAGCCAGGGGCAGCTCGCCAGCTACTTCGTGAACTCCTTCGTCATCACCGTGCCCTCCACGGTGTTCGTGGTGCTCCTCGCTGCGCTGGCCGCCTACGCCCTGGCCTGGGTGAACTTCCCCGGCCGCGACTGGCTGTTCCTGGGGATCTTCGCGCTCCAGATCGTGCCCCTGCAGATGTCCCTGGTGCCGCTGCTGCGGTTCTTCTCCCAGGGGGTGAGCATCGGCGACATCCAGGTGCTGCCCGCCTGGGACCTGCCGGGCGCGTTCGCGTTCACCAACGTGTGGGTGGCGCACACGATCTTCGGCCTGCCCCTGGGCATCTTCCTGCTGCACAACTTCGTCTCGCAGCTGCCGCACAGCCTCTTCGAGGCCGCGCGGGTGGACGGCGCCGGACACGGGGTGCTGTTCCGCCGGGTGGTGCTGCCGCTGATCGTCCCCGCCCTGGTGTCGCTGGCGATCTTCCAGTTCCTGTGGGTGTGGAACGACCTGCTGGTGGCGCTGATCTTCGCGGGCGGCGACGTCTCCACCGCCCCGTTGACGGTCCGGCTGGCCGAGCTGGCGGGAACCCGGGGCAACGAGTGGCAGCGGCTCACCGCGGGCGCGTTCGTGTCCATGGTGGTCCCGCTGATCGTGTTCTTCACCCTGCAGCGGTACTTCGTCCGCGGCCTGCTCGCGGGCAGTGTGAAGGGTTGAGTCCCCGTGACGGCAGCGGCCCCGGCCGGGCTCCACCCGGCCGGGGCCGCTGCCGTCACGGACACGGGGCCCGCCGGACGGCCCGTCGGAACCGGTCACGCGCGCAGCGCCGCCCGGGCCGTCTCCAACACCATGGTGCGGTAGGCCGCTCCGAACAGGCACACGTGCACCAGCAGCGGGTGCAGCTGGTGCAGGGGCACCCGCGCCCGCCAGCCCTCGCTCAACGGCGCGGTCTCGTTGTAGGCGTCGCGGACCCGGTCCAGGTACGGCAGGCCGAACAGCGCCAGCATGGCCAGGTCCGCCTCCCGGTGGCCGCCGTGCGCCGCCGGGTCCACCACCACCGCGCCGTCGTCCTGCCAGAGCACGTTGCCGTTCCACAGGTCGCCGTGGACACGGGCCGGGGGCTCCGGGTCTCCCGCCAGGTGGTCGAGCGCGTCGAGCACCTTCTCGACCAGCCGGACGTCGCCCGGGGTGAGCGCACCCCGGTCGGCGGCACGGCGCAGGTAGGGCAGGATCCGCTGTTCGGCGTAGAACTCCGGCCACGCGGACCGCGGCGTGTTGTCCATGGGCAGCGGTCCGATGTAGCCGTCCCAGGTCGCGCCGAAGGACTCGGCGCCCGCCAGGTGCATGGCGGCGAGCTGGTGACCGAAGCGCTCGGCCGCCTCGGGGCTGGGCGGACGCTCCTCCACCCAGGCCAGCACCAGGGTGCGCTCGTCCCAGCCGGCGACCGGGGGCACCGGGGAGCCGAACGACCGGCCCAGCCAGTCCAGGCCGAGCGCCTCGGCGCGGAAGAGTCCGTCGATCCCCGGCGCCCCGTCGGGAAGCGCCTTGACGAAGAGGGGGGTCCCGTCGGCCAGTTCGACGCGGTACAGCCGCCACCGGTGGCTGGTTCCCGTCTCGGCGACGGCGGCGACCTCGCGTCCGGTCAGTTCGGTCACCCTGGCGGCGACGGAGTCCACGTGTCCCCCTTCAGCGCGGGCCGAGCAGTGCGGCGAGCTCTCCGACGAGTCCCTTGGAGGCGGCTTCGATCATGGTGAGCACGGTGATGAAGCCGTCCTCGCCTCCGTAGTAGGGGTCGGGCACCTCGGGGTTGGGCCCCGCGCCGGGGGCGAAGGAGCGGAACAGGCGGATCCGCGCCTCGGTCTCCCCGTCGGGAGCGAGTCGGACCAGGTCGGCGAGGTTGTCGGTGTCCATGGCCAGGACCAGGTCGCGTTCGGCGAACCAGGCGGGGGAGAACTGGCGTGCGGCGTGTCCGGTCGGGTAGCCGTACTTGCGCAGGGTCGACGCGGCTCGCCTGTCCATGTCCGCTCCGACGTGCCAGTCGCCCGTACCTGCGCTGTCCACCTGGACCAGGTCGGCGAGTCCGGCGCGCGCGAGGTCGGTGATCAGGATCTTCTCCGCCATCGGGGAGCGGCAGATGTTACCGAGGCACACCACGCAGATGCGGTACGGCCCGGAGGGGTTACGGGGTTCGGGCAGGCTCATGGGACCAACCGTAGTCGAGAACCCGCCCGTGTGCTCGGAGACCGCTCCACCCCGGTGCCGGGGGTGTTCGCACCGTGCCCGGCCGCGGACGCCTCACCGCTGCGGCAGGCGCACCACGGTGACGAAGAAGTCGTCGATCTGGCGGACCACCTTGATGAACTGCTCGAAGTCGACGGGCTTGGTCACGTAGGCGTTGGCGTGCAGCTGGTAGCTGCGGATGATGTCCTCCTCGGCCTCCGAGGTGGTCAGGACGACGACGGGGATGCGGGCCAGGTCCTCGTCCTGCTTGATCTCCTGCAGGACCTCGCGTCCGTCCTTGCGGGGCAGGTTGAGGTCGAGCAGCACGAGATGCGGCCGGGGCGCCTGGGCGTACTCGCCCTCCCGGCGGAGGAAGCGCAGGGCCTCGACCCCGTCGGAGACCACGTGCAGGCGGTTGCCGACCTTGTGCTCCGCGAACGCCTCCCGGGTCATGAGGGCGTCGCCGGGGTCGTCCTCGACCAGCAGCACCTCGATAGGTTGCACCATGCGGACCTCGTTCAATCCCCAAACCTTCTCATCTGTCGGCGCCATCGGCGTCCTGTCCGGACCGCTCGGTCAGCGGTGACGCCTCTTCGTCGGAGTGGTCGTCGTCCTTGTCCGTGTCCACCGGCAGCGACCAGCAGATCCGGGTTCCCGGCTCGTCGGAGTCGGAGTCCAGCCAGATGCGTCCGCCGTGGAACTCCACGATCTTCTTGCACATGGCCAGCCCGATCCCCGTGCCGCCGTACTTGTCGCGCGTATGCAGTCGTTGGAAGATCACGAAGATCCGCTCAGCGTACTGCGGCTCGATGCCGATCCCATTATCGGCGCAACAGAACACCCACTCGGCCCCCTCCCGCCGGACACTGATGTGCACGCGGGCCGACTCCTCGCCGCGGAACTTCACGGCGTTGCCGATCAGGTTGAAGAAGACCTGGGTCAGCAGGGTGCGGTCCCCCTGGACCTCGGGCAGCGGGTCTCCCGTGACCACGGCCTCGGCCTCCTCCAACGCCGAGCCGAGGCTGGCGAGCGCGTCGTCGAGCACGCTGTTGAGGTCCACGGTGCCGAAGTTCTTGGTCCGTCCCACGCGGGAGAACGCCAACAGGTCGTTGATCAGGGTCTGCATGCGCTTGGCCCCCTCGACCGCGAAGTCGATGTAGGAGTCGGCGCGCTCGTCCAACTGCCCGTGGTAGCGGCGTTTGAGCAGCTGGCAGAAGCTGGCGACCTTGCGCAGCGGTTCCTGGAGGTCGTGGGAGGCGACGTAGGCGAACTGCTCCAGCTCCAGGTTGGAGCGGCGCAGCTCCTCGGTCTGGCGCTCCAGCAGTTCCGACTGCTCCTGGAGGGCGCGCCGGGCGGTGCCGACCTCGTCGAGTTCGTGCACGATGCGTTCCCGCATGGCGTCCACGTTGCTGGCGACCCGTTCGATCTCGGGCGGCGCCTCCAGTTCGATGCGGTGGGTGTAGTAGCCGTCCGAGACCTGCTGGAGGTGACGTCCCAGTTCGTCCAGCGGGCGCAGCACCCAGTGCTGGAGCATCACCCACAGGAAGCCGCACAGCACCACGATGACCACGCCCACCAGCATCAGCAGCGCGGCGAGCTGCTGGGTGGCCGAGGACAGCTCCGCCTGGGCCTCCTCCAGTGCGGCGGTGACGCGCCCCTGGGCGCTGCTGGACGCCTCCCGCAGGTAGTTGAAGCGCTCCTCGCCGAGCTGGACGTCGGCGGGGGTGAGCTGCTCGCCGTTGCGGACCTTGTCCAGGACCGGTTCGGCGAACTCGCTGCTCCACGACTCCCCCGCGGCCAGCAGGGCCTCGATGTCGGAGTCGATGGCGGGGTTGTCCCGGGCCGCCTGCTCCAGTTGGGGGAGGCTCGCGTCCAGGGTGCGGCGGCCCTGTTCGTACGGTTCCAGGGAGTCGAGCGTTCCGGTGGCCGCGTAGCTGCGGATGCCGTTGTCCTGGTTGTAGTAGGCGGCCATGGTCTGGTGGAGGGCGCTCTGTGCGGGAGTGAGCTGTTCGACCTGGCGGACCACCGCCTCGCGCGCCTCCAGGGCGGTGACGACGATGGTGGCCACGGAGGCGATGAGGACGACGCCCACCGAGATCAGCAGTACGGTGACGCGTCGCCGCAGCGACCAGGGACGGGTGAAGAGCGCTCCCGCGACCGAAGTCGCTCCGCCCCCCGATGCGGTGTCGGAGTTCACGTGGTCATTCCCCATAGGTGACGAGCAGCATCGCGACGTCGTCCTGGAGCGGACCGCCGTTGTGCTGTTCGGCTTCGTCCACGAGGCGCTCGGGCAGTTGGGCGATCGAGGTTCCCGAGGCGAGGACGCCTTCGACGATGCGGGACAGGCCGGTGACGCCGAGCCGGTCGGAGCCGTTGCCGTCGTAGGCGTCCACCAGTCCGTCGGTGTAGAGCATGAGGGTGGCTCCGCGGGGGAAGGGGAAGCTCTCGACCGTCGCCTCGACGTCGAAGAGCATGCCCAGCGGCGGGCGGGGTTCGGCGTCCACCTCGATGACCCGCCGGTCCGGGCTGAGGACCAGCGGCGGCGGGTGGCCGAACAGCCGGATCCGCGCCTCCTCCGCGCCCCGGTCGATGCTGACCTGGCAGAGCGTGGCGTACATCTCGTCCTGGGCGCGTTCGGAGACGAGGATCTTCTCCAGGGCGGACAGCAGCCGCTCCTCCGCGACCCCTCCCATGACCAGGGCCCGCCAGGCGATGCGCAGGTTGACGCCGAGCGCGGCCTCGTCCGGGCCGTGGCCGCTGACGTCGCCGACGATGAGGTGGGTGGTGCCCTCCCGCTCCACCGCGTCGAAGAAGTCGCCGCCGACCAGGGCCCGTTTGCGGCCGGGCCGGTAGAAGGACCGGGGCACCAGGAGGGACTCGTCGAGCAGCAACTGCGGCAGCAGCCCCCGTTCCAGGCGCATGTTCTCCCGGGCGTGCAGCTCGGCCTCGCGCAGTTGGCGCGCGTTCTCGTCGGCGCGCTGGCGTTCCACCGAGTAGCGCAGGCTGCGGGCCAGCAGGGAGCCGTCGACCTGCCCTTTGACCAGGTAGTCCTGGGCTCCGGCGGCCACTGCGGCGATGCCCTCGTGCTCGTCGTCCAGTCCGGTCAGGACGACGACCGCGGCGGACTCGGCCGCGGTGAGGACCTCACGCAGCAGGTCCATGCCGCGCGCGTCGGGCAGGTTGAGGTCGAGCAGCACGCAGCCGCGGAACGCGGGCAGGTGCGGCCGGGCCTCGGCCAGTGTGGTGACCCAGGTGATCTTGGCGTTGAGTGCTGTGTCCGCGAGGAACTCCTCGACGAGGAGTCGGTCCGCGGGGTCGTCCTCGATCAGGAGGATGTCTACTGATTCCACGGCGCCTCGGAGGGGTGCGCTTCGCGTGCCTGGGGGTGGGGGCACGTTCGGCGGCTCGTGCCCTGTCTTTCCAATGTCCACATACCGCCTCTACGTCGACTGTCTCTTCAGCACCCGGGAGCAGATCGTGCGGGGGGTCGGTGTCATGGCTCCCCTCCAGGTCCGACACCGGTGTGCTGGGGCGCCTGGCAGGGCGAGCGCACCGGGGGCGCGGTCGTCCAGCCCGACTCCGTTTCTCCCTCCAGGCTGGTTCGCGAAAAGTTCGTGCCAGTCAAACGATAATGGCCCGGCTCCGCACACCGCCAGCAGCGCAGGCCGGAAACGTCCGACACCCGACCGGGGGAACGGGCCGGGCTCCGGGCTCATGGAACATCGCTTCGTCCGTCGCGACCAGGATACTCGCCGCCCTCCGGACGCGCCGACGCCGCCGGGCCGCTGGTGGTGGACCGAAGTTTTTTGACGACATGTCGTCATCAAGCATTGTGCTCTCCGCCTTCAAGCGACATCATGTCATATCAAATCCTCGGTTTCCTGACTTCTCCCCGGGCACCGGACAGAAGGAGCTCCCCCCATGGGCACGGCACAGGCCACGCAGCAGCAGTCCGCCTCCTCGACCTTCTCCGAACGGCTCCGCAACGACACCTGGCAGGCGCACGGCGCCGCCGAGGCCCACGACTTCTCCCGGGCCCTGCTCTCCGGCACCCTGCCCCGCGAGGGCTACGTCGCCCTGGTCGTCCAGCACTACTTCCTCTACACCGCGCTCGAAGAGGTCTCCCGGGCCCTCGCCGACCACCCCGTCGGCGGCGCCGTGCACTTCCCCGAACTGCACCGGGTCCCCGCCCTCGAACGCGACCTGGCCTTCCTGTGCGGTCCCGACTGGCGCGAGGCCGTCGCCCCCCTGCCCGCCACCCGGGCCTACGCCGAGCGCATCCGGTGGACCGCCGACTGGCCCGCGGGCTTCATCGCCCACCACTACACCCGCTACCTCGGCGACCTGTCGGGCGGACAGCTCATCAAGAAGGTCGTCCAGCGCACCTACGGCTTCGACGACGGCGCGGGCTTCGAGTTCTACGTCTTCGACCGGCTGGGAAGCCTGCCCAGGTTCAAGAACGGCTACCGCGCCGCCCTGGACGCCCTGGAGTTGGACGAGGCCGAACAGCGGCGGGCCGTCGAGGAGGCGCGCCTGGCCTACCGGTTCAACAACGAGATGATGGCCGAACTGGACCGCTCCCACCCGCTGCCCCGCACCCCCGACCACGCGTCGTGAGGACCGTGGCACGGCTCCCGGTGAGACGTGCCACGATAGGGATATGCCCAAGATCTCGGCCCCCACCATCGCCGCGCACCGCGCCCAGGTGCTCGACCGCATCCTGGACGCGGTGGCCGTCCTCACCCGCGACCAGGGAATCGAGGAGATCTCCATGACCGACGTGGCGGCGGTGGCCGGCATCACCCGTACGGCCCTGTACAACTACTTCCCCGACAAGCCCGCCCTGCTGCTGGCCTTCACCGAGCGGGTGACCGCCGACTTCGTGCGGCGCTGCCGGGAGGAACTCCCCGAAGACGCCTCGGCGACGCAGCGGCTGGCCGGGTTCATCAGCTTCCAGCTGGAGGCCATCGCCGAACACCCGCACCCGGCCGCGGCCGAACTCGGCGCGAGCCTGGGCCCGCAGGCCTACCAGCAGCTCGCCGACCACGTCGCGCCGATGCAGCGACTGCTGGGGGAGATCCTGCACGGGGGAACGGTGAGCGGCGAGTTCGAGTCGGTCCCCGTGGAGCACACCGCCAAACTGCTGCTGGCCCTCATCGGCTCCCAGCGCATGCCCCTGGTGCGCGGCGAGGTCGACCTGGCCGAGGCGCGCACCCTGGTGACCGAGTTCGCCCTCCGGGCCCTCGGCGTGGACCGGGAGACCGCCGCGGCGGCGACCCGCGCCACCTGAGCGAGCACACCGCGAGCACGGGCGGGGACGGCGACCGGACGCCGTCCCGAGTCGGCCCACACGCAACTGCTGGGGACCGCGGCCGCCCGTGTCCGCTCCTCCAACCGTGCTCCCCGCCTATCGCGGGAGAACCGCCACCCCGGGGCGGTACGCCGGTCGTCGTGTCCTCGCCCGGTCAGGTCCGCGTGAGGCCCCGCGCCTCCGCGGCCCACCACGCTTCGAGCCGGGGCCGGAGCAGGGCCGCCGCCAGCGCCGCGACCGCCGCCGCACCGGTGACCGCGGCGCCGGCCAGCAGTGCCGAGCGTGCCCGGGCCTCCGCGCGGGCCCGGGCGACGGCCCGGGCCCGTTCGGCCTCACCGAACCGCCCCGCGCACAGCCGCGGGTCCAACTCCAGATCGCGCCAGACCCGCGGCCAGGGCCGCGGCGGCCGCACCGGCACCGGCCGCGGGCACGGCCCCGCCAACCGCGTCGCCCCCGCGGCCGAACGACGCGGTTTGAGCCGCGCCGCACTCGGCCCCGCGGTCAGCACCACCGGCGCCGGCCCCACGTAGTGCAGCGGCCCGGGGGCGTTGCGCAGCAGTTCGGCCAGCAGTTGGGCGCAGGCCCGCGCGTCCCCCAGCGCGGTGTGCTGTCCGGTCGGCCAGTCGCCGCCGAGTGCGTGGCTGGCCCGGGCCAGCGAGTAGCGCTCCAGAACGACCTGGGACCGCAGCGTCCGCAGCGTGCACAGCCCCGGCAGGCCCCCCGGCAGCCCGGCCGGAACGTACTCACTGGTGAGGAAGGCGTTCTCGAAGTCGAGGTTGTGGCCCACCAGGACCGCGCCGGAGAACAGCGCCCGCAGTTCCGCCACGAGCTCGGCGGAGCGGGGCGCCCCCACCACGTCGCCGTCGGCGATCCCGTGGAACTCCTGACCGGTGACCGCGGTCCGAGGGTCGACGAGCGTGGTGAACTCGCGGATCACCGTGCCGTCCCCGCGCATCCGCACCACCGCGATCTCACAGACCCTGGCCCCCTGCTCGGGCCGGAGCCCGGTGGTCTCGACGTCGACCACCGCGTACTCCAGGTCACGCGCGCGACACCCGCTCCGGCGCCGGGTCAGCGCCCCTATTCGCACGGCCTCGTGGCCCGCGCGCTTCTCGTGCGGCACGTCCCTCTCCTCGCCTCGTCCTGCGGCCCGGCCGCGTGGTGCGCGGCGGACCAGCCCCGACCTTACCCGCCGTCTGTGACGGTCCCCCTCCCCGCGCTCCCCTGCCCGCCTCCCCACGTGCGCGGCCCCCCGCACGGAACACCTGCGGGAAGCAACGCCGCCCGCGTCGGTGTTGCCGCTGTGGGACCCGGTGCCGGCGGCGTTGGTACGTTCGGCACCGCGCACGACGTCACCGATCCGCGGAGCGACAGTTGCAGACCATCGTTGTAGCCGGTGCCGGCATGGCCGGCCTCACCACCGCCGAGGCGCTGCGGGAAGCGGGCTTCGACGGAACCATCACCCTCGTCGGCGAGGAGGTCCACCGCCCCTACGAACGCCCGCCGCTGTCCAAGGAGGTCCTGACCGGGAAGGGCTCCGGCAGGGGGGTGTGGCTGCGCACGGAGGCCGAACTGGACGCGCTCGACCTGGACCTGCGCCCGGGGGTGCGGGCCGTCGCGCTGCACCCCGCCGAACGGGCGGTGGCGCTGTCCGACGGAACCTCGGTCACCGCCGACGGGGTGGTCGTCGCCACCGGCGCCCGCGCCCGCCGCCCCGCCACCGACCTGCCGGGCGTCCACGTCCTGCGGACGCTCGACGACGCCGAGGCGATCCGCGCCGACCTGCTGCGGCACGGACGCGTCGCGGTGGTGGGCGCGGGCTTCGTCGGGGCCGAGGTCGCCGCCAGCGCCCGTGCTCTGGGCGCCGACGTCACCCTGCTGGAGGCCGCGGACACCCCGCTGACCCGGGTGGTGGACCCCCGGATCGGGGCGGTCCTCGCCGAACTGCACCGCGACAACGGCGTCGACCTGCGCCTGGGGGTTCCGGTGACCGCCTTCGAGGGCGCCGGCCGCCTGGAGCGGGTGCGTCTGGCCGACGGGACCACGGTGGAGACGCCCCTGGCCGTGGCGGGGCTGGGGGTGCACCTGAACACCGAGTGGCTGGCGGGATCGGGGGTGGCGCTCGACACCGAGGCGGGCGGGGTGCGCTGCGACGAGTACTCCGCCACCTCGCTGCCCGGGGTGTACGCCGTCGGCGACCTCGCGGCCTGGCCCCACCCGCGCTACGGCGGCCGGATCCGCCTGGAGCACTGGACCAACGCCGAGGAGCAGGCGCGCGTGGCGGCGCACAACCTGCTCGCGGGGGAGGGCTCCCGCACGCCCTACACGCCGGTGCCCTACTTCTGGTCGGACCAGTACGGCATGAAGATCCAACTGCTCGGGCAGGCCGCCCCCGCCGACACCGTGGAGATCGTGCACGGCTCGGCGCAGAGCCGCAAGTTCGTCGCCTTCTTCGGCAGGGCGGGCCGCCTCGTGGGGGTGCTGGGCCTGCGCTCCACCCCCAGGGTGATGCGCTACCGCCCCCTGCTGGCCGAGCCCACCTCCTGGGCCGACGCCCTGGCCGCGGCGGGACGCTGACCCCGCCGCGGCGCGCGTCACCGCTCGGCGAAGCGGTCGGTGGCCTCGATCAGCCGGTGCAGGATGCCGGGTTCGCTGAACGCGTGCCCGGCGTCGTCCACCAGGTGGAACTCCGCCTGCGGCCAGGCCCGGTGCAGGTCGAACGCGGTCTTGGGGGGAGTGCACACGTCGTAGCGGCCCTGCACGATCACGCCGGGGATGTCGGCGAGCCGGTGGGCGTTCTCCAGGAGCTGTCCGGGGCTGAAGAACCCGCCGTGGACGAAGAAGTGGTTCTCGATGCGGGCGAAGGCCAGGGCGTAGTCGGGCTCGGCGTGCGCGGCGCGCATCCGCTCGTTCGGGTACAGGGTCAGGGTGCTGCCCTCCCACACGCTCCACGCCCTGGCCGCCTCCAGCCGCACCCGCGGGTCGGGCGAGTTGAGCCGCCGGGCGTAGGCGCCGATCAGGTCGTCGCGCTCGTCCTCGGGGATGGGGGCCAGGTAGTGCTCCCAGGCGTCGGGGAAGAGGTACGACGCGCCGCTCTGGTAGAACCAGCGCAGTTCCTCGTTGCGCAGTGTGAAGATGCCGCGCAGGACGAGCTCGCTGACCCGTTCGGGGTGCTGCTCGGCGTAGGCCAGCGCCAGCGCGCTGCCCCACGAGCCGCCGAACACCAGCCAGCGGTCCACCCCGGCCATCCGGCGCAGCCGTTCGATGTCCTCCACCAGCGTCCAGGTGGTGTTGGCGTGCAGGTCGGTGCTGACCAGACTGGCGTGCGGGGTGCTGCGCCCGCAGTTGCGCTGGTCGAACAGCATGACGCGGTACCGGTCGGGGTCGAACAGCCGACGGTGGTCGGGGGAGCAGCCCGCCCCGGGTCCCCCGTGGAGGAACACCGCCGGTTTTCCGTCCGGGTTGCCGACGAGTTCCCAGTAGATCCGGTTGCCGTCGCCCACGTCGAGCATCCCGCTGTCATACGGTTCGATGGGCGGGTACAGCGTGCGCATCAAGAAGTGCCCCTCTTTCAACGAGTCTGGGTTGTCGTGCCGGGCTCACGGCTCTCCCGCTCCCGGGCGGCGGCCCCGGGCCCCACGGCGGGAACGCGTGCCGGCCGCGGACAGCAGGGGGGGGAGGACGTGGTGCAGACGGCCGCGGTGTGGACGGGAGTCGCGGCCCTCCTGTCGGCCGGGGCCCGGCGGCGCGGTCCCCGCCGGTGCGGGCGGCCCGCCCGGCGACCGGGGGACGGACCCGGCGGCGGGCGGCGGCCCCACGACAGGCGACGGGGCAGCGTGCCTGTCGGTGCGGTCCTGAGCCGTGCGGTCCGACCACCGCACCCCTTCCTCGCCCGCCCTTCCTCATCCTAGACCTCCGCCGGGGGCGGGAAGGCGCTCTTCACCGCATGCCACCTGTCACCGACGCGGAGTCGTCGCAATAGGCTGCGTCACGAGCGCGTTAGGGTTTTTCGAGTGTCTGCCGAACACGCTTTTCGCCCCAGCCGCAAACGGCCTGGACAGCGGGTGTGTGACCGTCGGATTCCGGAAGCCGGCGCACGAATCTTGTGACGTGTCCACGCGGAGCTCCACAAGGGCTCGCGGCCGCGGCGCCGAAGCCTGTCGCCGCCGGGCCCTCGCGACAGCCACCGAGCCTGCCAGTCAGGAACAAGGATGAAGGAACCGCCCATGCCGAGTACCAACGACACACGTGTCGTCAGTTACCAGCCGCTCGTCGCCCCCCACGACATCCTGGCCGAACTGCCGATGGGCCCCGAACGCACGGCACTGGTCGAGGAGGCCAGGGCCGAGGTCAAACAGGTGCTCGACGGCGAGGACGACCGGTTGCTCGTCGTCGTGGGACCGTGCTCGGTGCACGATCCCGACTCCGCCCTGGAGTACGCGCGCCGCCTCAAGGCGCTGATCCCCTCCGTCTCCTCCGACCTGTGCGTGGTCATGCGGGTGTACTTCGAGAAGCCGCGCACCACGCTGGGCTGGAAGGGCCTGATCAACGACCCCGGCCTGGACGGCAGCTTCGACGTGCACCGGGGGCTGCGCACCGCGCGCAGGCTGCTGCTCGACATCGGCTCCCTGGGCGTCCCCGCCGGCACCGAGTTCCTCGACCCGATCACCCCCCAGTACATCGCGGACGCCGTGACCTGGGGCGCCATCGGTGCGCGCACCACCGAGAGCCAGGTGCACCGCCAGCTCGGCAGCGGTCTGAGCATGCCCGTGGGCTTCAAGAACGGCACCGACGGCGACGTCCAGGTCGCCGTGGACGCCTGCCGGGCCGCCGCCAGTTCGCACACCTTCTTCGGCGTCGACCCGCACGGCTCCGGCGCGGTCGTGTCCACCTCGGGCAACCCGGACTGCCACGTCATCCTGCGCGGGGGGCGCTCCGGCCCCAACTACGACGCGGCCAGCGTCTCGGCCGCGCTCGACGTCGTGGAGGCCGCGGGGCTGCCGCGCCGCCTGATGATCGACGCCAGCCACGCCAACAGCGGCAAGGACCACCTGCGCCAGCCGGGCGTGGCCCAGGCCATCGCCGCCCAGATCGCCGAGGGGCAGACCGGCATCATCGGGGTGATGCTGGAGAGCTTCCTGGTGCCGGGAGCGCAGGAGCTCGGCGACCCGGCCGCGCTGACCTACGGCCAGAGCATCACCGACAAGTGCATGGGCTGGGAGACCACCGAGGAGGTCCTGGCCCAGCTGGCCGACGCCGTGCGCAGCCGCCGCAAGACCGCGGGCTGAGTCCCGCCGAGCGCCGGTGTGCGGCGGTCCCGGGCAGATCCCGGCCCGCCGCACACCGGCGCTCCTTGCCCGGCGACCACGCGCTGCTAGGCTGAGAACACCAGGCGCCTGCGCGCCCGGAACGCTCCGGGCGGGAAGCGCGAACCACCGAACCCGACGTGTTCTCCCGGTGCGCCCGGGCACACCGACCACACGGGCGGGAGCGCCTCGGCAGACAGGACCGCGCAGTACGGGGACCTTCCGCCGAAGGTGTGGACCGTCGAGGCGGCGAGGCCCTCCAGCGGCGACGGCAGCGGGGGACGGCGCTCACCAGCCTTCGTTCTCGCACCCACCCTCTTTCGGGAGTGTCCATGACTCAGGCTCCGACCGGCGGTGCCCGCACCACTCCGCTGCACGAGACCCACCTGGCGCTCAACGCCACCCTGGTCGACTTCGCGGGATGGCTCATGCCCCTGCGCTACAGCAGCGAGAGCGCCGAGCACCGGGCGGTGCGCACGGCGGCCGGGCTGTTCGACCTCTCCCACATGGGGGAACTCCGGGTGCACGGCCCCCAGGCCGCCGAATTCCTCGACTACGCGCTGGTGGGACGGCTGTCCACGCTCGCCACGGGCCGGGCCCGCTACACCATGCTCGTCGCCGAGCACGGAGGGGTGCTCGACGACCTCATCGTCTACCGTCTGGACGAGGACGAGTACCTGGTCGTCGCGAACGCGGCCAACACCGGCGTCGTCACCGCCGCGCTGACCGAGCGCGCCGACGGGTTCGACACCGCCGTCGCCGACGAGTCCGACGAGTACGCCCTGGTCGCCCTGCAGGGGCCGCGGGCCGTGGAGATCCTGGCCCCGCTCACCGACACCGACCTGTCCGACCTCGGCCCCTACACCGCCCGGCCCGGCACCGTCGCGGGGGTCCCGGTGCTCCTCGCCCGCACCGGCTACACCGGCGAGGACGGCTTCGAGGTCTTCATCCGCCCCGCGGCGCAGGCCCCCGCCGTCTGGAACGCGCTCCACGAGGCCGGACAGCCGCTCGGACTGCTGCCCGCAGGCCTGGCGGCCCGCGACACCCTGCGCCTGGAGGCCGGGATGCCGCTGTACGGCAACGAGCTCAACACCAACCTCACCCCCTACGAGGCGGGCCTGGGCCGCCTGGTCAAACTCGACAAGCCGGGAGACTTCGTCGGGCGCGCGGCGCTCACCGCACGGGCCGCCTCCGGCCCCACCCAGACCCTCGTCGGCCTCGTCGGCCGCGGCCGACGGGTGCCCCGCAAGGGGTACGGGGTGTTGCGCGACGGTGTTCCCGTCGGGGTCGTCACCAGCGGAGCGCCCTCCCCCACCCTGGGCAAGCCCATCGCGATCGCGGCCGTCGACGCCGGCACCGACCTGTCCAGCGGCGAGTTCAGCGTGGACGTGCGGGGCCGCGCCGAGGCGGTGGACGTGGTGGACCTGCCCTTCTACCGGCGGGAGACGTAGGCCCCCGCTCGTGCTGGGTACTGTCCGTCCTGCCGGGCACGGTGGGACCGAAGGTGTCGGGGCGGCGCACGGCAGTGTGCGCTCCTGCTGAATAATGGACAACACTCCTGGAGAGTCGAATTGAGCGTTCCCGCGGAGCTGGGTTACACCAAGGAGCACGAATGGGTGGCGGTCAACGAGGGCATCGCCACCGTCGGTATCACGGCCTTCGCCGCCGAGGCGCTGGGGGACATCGTCTACGTCGAGCCGCCGGAGGTCGGTTCGACCGTCTCTGCTGGTGACGGCTGCGGCGAAATCGAGTCGCACAAGTCGGTCAGCGAGATCTATTCTCCGGTCGACGGGGAGGTCGTCGATATCAACCAGGCCGCAGTGGACGATCCCGAGCTGATCGGCTCGGACCCCTACGGCCGGGGCTGGCTGTTCAAGGTGGAGCTCGCGGACGAGCCCGCCGATTTGCTCACCCCGGAGCAGTACACGCAGCTCACCGAAGGCGAAGGTTAGGAAACTCATGACCGCCCAGAGCAATCCGCTCAACCAGTCGCTGGCGCAGCTCGACCCGGAGGTCGCGGCCGCCGTGGACGCCGAGCTCGCCCGCCAGCGCGACACCCTGGAGATGATCGCCTCCGAGAACTTCGCCCCGCAGGCGGTCCTGGAGGCACAGGGAACGGTCCTGACCAACAAGTACGCCGAGGGCTACCCGGGCCGCCGCTACTACGGCGGGTGTGAGCACGTCGACGTCGTCGAGCAGCTGGCCATCGACCGGGCCAAGGCGCTGTTCGGCGCCGAGCACGCCAACGTGCAGCCGCACTCGGGGGCGCAGGCCAACACCGCCGTGTACTTCGCGCTGCTGCAGCCGGGCGACACCATCCTGGGCCTGGACCTGGCCCACGGCGGGCACCTGACGCACGGCATGCGGATCAACTACTCGGGCAAGATCCTCAACGCCGTGGCCTACCACGTGCGCGAGTCCGACGGCCTGGTCGACTACGACGAGGTCGAGGCGCTGGCCAAGGAGCACCAGCCGAAGCTGATCATCGCGGGCTGGTCGGCCTACCCGCGCCAGCTGGACTTCGCCCGCTTCCGGCAGATCGCCGACCAGACGGGCGCCCTGCTCATGGTGGACATGGCGCACTTCGCCGGCCTGGTCGCGGCGGGCCTGCACCCCAACCCGGTGCCCTACGCCGACGTGGTGACCACCACCACGCACAAGACGCTGGGCGGTCCGCGCGGCGGGCTCATCCTGGCCAAGGCGGAGCTGGGCAAGAAGATCAACTCCGCGGTGTTCCCGGGCATGCAGGGCGGTCCGCTGGAGCACGTGATCGCCGCCAAGGCGGTGGCGTTGAAGGTCGCGGCGACCGAGGAGTTCGCCGAGCGGCAGCGGCGCACCCTGTCGGGCGCGAAGATCCTCGCCGAGCGCCTCACCCGGCCCGACGCCGCCGAGGCCGGCATCCGCGTGCTGAGCGGGGGCACCGACGTGCACCTGGTCCTGGTCGACCTGGTCAACTCCCAGCTCAACGGTCAGGAGGCGGAGGACCGGCTGCACGAGATCGGCATCACGGTCAACCGCAACGCCGTGCCCAACGACCCGCGGCCGCCCATGGTCACCTCGGGTCTGCGCATCGGCACCCCGGCCCTGGCCACCCGCGGCTTCGGCGACGCCGACTTCACCGAGGTCGCCGACATCATCGCCGAGGCGCTCAAGCCGGAGTTCGACGCCGAGGCGCTGCGTGCCCGGGTCCGGGCGCTCGCCGCCAAGCACCCGCTCTACCCGGGGCTGTGACAAGACGCTCCCGGCGCCGCGGGCGTCGGGAGCCGCGCGGGGGTCCGACGGTGTCGGGCCCCCGTTTCATGTCCCGGGCCGCCGTGTCGGGTTCACCGCCCCAGCGCCCGGGTTCCCGCAAGCCCCGGGCGTGCCCGCCCCGTGCTCCGCGGGGCGGCGCCCCCTCCCCCCGTCTCCTCCCGCGGCCGTGCGGGCCGCGTCGGTGGTTTCCGGATACGGTGCAGCGGTCCCCGGGATTCCGCGGCCCCCTGACGGGCGGGGCGCGGCGTCACCGTCGTCCGGCGGACGCCTCCCCGGGGCCGGACACGGCCCTCCCCCGCTCCTGCAGAGCCGTTGCGGGGGAGGGCGCCGGATCTCCTCGGCGACTCCGGCGCGCCTCCCCTCGGCCGCTCCCCCGGCAGGTCGAACGGTCTCCGCGGCCCTCGGGCCGCTTCACCGCGCGGCGCGGTCACGCCTTGGCGCAGCGCACCTGGACCCGCACCTTCGGTTCCCTGATCAGGGACAGTTCGACGATCTTGCGTTCCACCGCGTTCTGGATCGCCGGGGACACCTCCGCGGCGCGGTGCGCCTCGGCGTCGGCGCGGACCTTCACGCGCTGGCGGGTCAGCGTGACCCGCGCGTCGTGCACCCCGTCCACCTCGCGGGCCGCCGCCGCCAGGGTCCGGCGCAGCGCCCCCCGGGACACTCCGGCCGCGAACGCCGGGTCGTGGGGGTGCCATTCCGCTCCGCGTCCCCAGCCGGGCAGCAGGGCCAGGGCGATCAGCAGCAGGCTGATCAGCACCAGGACAGCGGAGGCCACCTGTACGGCGGGATCGCTCCACCGGGCGGCGGAGGCGTGCTCGCCCGCCTGGTCCACGGGCAGCACGGTGACCGGGCTTCCGGCGAGCGCGGAGATGACCTCTGCGGCGGCCAGCCCGGTCACTCCCACGAGCACTCCGCCGACCACCACGGCCGCCCACGAACGGTACGGCCGGAGTGTCCGCACGGCCGCGTGGTCGGCCCGTCCGGTGGCGCCCGCCTCTGGACGGACCAGCGCCTCTTCCACCGTCGTCATGCCTGTCCCCCCATTCTCTGAGCGTCGAGTGCGTGCCGACGCTCCGGCTTACTCATCCACCCCGGTACTTCGTGAAGTCTGTGTGCTTTACCCGTTTTTCGTCTTTTGATCCCTGCCGCGGGAAGCGATGCCTCTGCGCCTCCCCACACCGGCCGAAGCCGGCCCCCCAGAGCCGCCCGCGGTCGCACACCGGATTGATGAGGCCGTGTCCGAGCGGCTCCCGGACTCCCCTCACCGGCAAGGGCGTGGTTACGCCTGCCACCGCACACCATTTCCTGTGACTTTCGCCACTCGGTGCACTCCAGACATCCACTGCCACTCAGACCACTCGGTCAAACACTCAGCGTGACCAACCTATCGCAGAGTGCGGCACGGCCCGCAGCCACCGGGACGCCGTGCCCGGACCACGCGGCCGTCCGCCCCGGGCACGGCGTCCCGGGGCGGACGTCAGCGCGTCATCACCTGAACACCACCGTCTTGGTGCCGTTCAGCAGGATCCGGTGCTCGGCGTGCCAGTTCACCGCGCGGGCCAGGGCCATCGACTCCAGGTCGCGTCCGACCTCGGTGAGCTGCTCCGGGCTGAAGGTGTGGTCCACCCGGGCGACCTCCTGCTCGATGATCGGCCCCTCGTCCAGGTCGGCCGTCACGTAGTGCGCCGTCGCACCGATCAGCTTCACCCCGCGGGCGTGCGCCTGGTGGTAGGGGCGGGCCCCCTTGAAGCTCGGCAGGAAGGAGTGGTGGATGTTGATGATCCGCCCCGACAGCTTCTGGCACAGGTCCTCGGAGAGCACCTGCATGTAGCGGGCCAGCACCACCAGGTCCACGTCGTAGGTCTGGACCAGCTCCAGCAGCCGCGCCTCCTGCTCCGGCTTGGTCTCCGGGGTCACCGGCAGGTGGTGGAAGTCCACGCCGTAGGACTCGGCCAGGAACCGCAGGTCCGGGTGGTTGGACACCACAGCTGTGATGTCGGCGTTCAGCAGGCCGCTGCGCTGGCGGTACAACAGGTCGTTCAGGCAGTGCCCGAACTTGGACACCATCACCAGCACCCGCGCGCGCACGGCACGCCGCCACAGCTCCCAGTCCATCCCGTACTCGGAGGCCAGCACCGCCAGGGCTCCCCGCAGCGTGTCCTCGTCCACTCCGGGGTCCTCGGCGGTGAACTGCACCCGCATGAAGAACCGACCCGTGTAGTGGTCGCCGTACTGCTGGCTCTCCTCGATGTTGCAGTTGTGGGCGGTCAGCACATTCGCCACCGCCGCGACGATTCCACGGCTGTCGGGGCACGACAGCGTCAGCACGAACTCGCGATCACTCATAGTTCACAGGGGACTTTCGACAAGGGAACGGCCGCACCCATCCGCGGTCTCACGAGCTTCCAGGGTAACCGTCTCCGCTCCGTCCAGCCGTGATGAACCCGCCGTGACCAGCGAATGGAACCGTCTTCCGGGAAAGGCGGCGCCGCGCGGCTGTGGCATGCTCACTGCATGAGCAGCGTCCGCAGACGGTACGAGGCCGCCACCGCCCACCTGCAAGCCCCCTTCGCCATCGTCGATCTGGGCGCCCTGCGCGCCAACGCCGCCGACCTGGTCCGCCGGGCCCGGGGCACACCCATCCGAGTCGCCAGCAAGTCCGTCCGCTGCCGCTCCCTGCTCCGCGAGGTCCTCGCCATGCCCGGGTTCTCCGGGATCATGGCCTACACCCTCGACGAGGCACTCTGGCTGGCCACCGATCCCGGCAGCGCCGACTTCGCCACCGACGTCCTCGTGGCCTACCCCACCGTCGACACCGACGCCATCGCCCGCCTGGCCGCCACCCCCGAAGCCGCGGCCAGGATCACCCTCATGGTCGACTCGGTGCGCCACCTCGACCTCATCACCGCCGCCGCCCCCGACCCGGCCGCCCCCGTGCGCGTGTGCCTCGACATCGACACCAGTTGGCAGCCGCTCGGCCCCGCCGTCCGCATCGGCGCCCACCGGTCCCCGATCCGCACCCCCCAGCAGGCCGCCGCACTGGCCCGGGCAGTCGTCCGCCGCCCCGGACTGCGCCTGGACGGCCTCATGGCCTACGAGGCCCAGATCGCCGGGGTGGGCGACGCCCCACCCGGGCGCCCCCTCTACGGCGCCGCGCTGCGCTGGGTGCAGCACCGCTCCCGCCGGGAGCTCGCCCGCCGCCGCGCCGCCGTGGTCAGAGCCGTCCGCGAGGTCGCCGACCTGCGTTTCGTCAACGGCGGCGGTACCGGAAGCCTGCACACCACCAGCCGGGAGCGCGCCGTCACCGAGGTCGCCGCGGGCTCCGGCCTCTACCAGCCCCGGCTCTTCGACCACTACCGTTCGGTGGACCGCCGCCCCGCGGCGCTCTTCGCGCTCCCCGTCGTCCGCCGCCCCGCTCCCGGTGCGGCCACCGTCCTGGGCGGCGGCTACCTGGCCTCGGGCACTCCCGACCCGTCCCGGCTGCCCCAGCCCCACCTTCCCGCCGGGCTGCGGTTCAGCCCCTCCGAGGGCGCCGGGGAGGTCCAGACGCCGCTGCTCGGAGCCGTCGCCGACACCCTCGCCGTGGGCGACCTCGTCTGGATGCGGCACGCCAAGGCCGGGGAGCTGTGCGAGCACTTCGACCGGCTGCACCTGGTGGACGGGGACCGGGTGGTCGCGGCCGTCCCCACCTACCGGGGTGAGGGAAAGACGTTCCTGTGACCCGGTGACGCAGCGGGGCCCGCCGGTAGCGGTCCGGCGGGCCCCGCTGCGTCACCGGGTCAACGCCTGCTTCGACGCCGCAGCACGATCAGCACTCCCACGGCGACGGCCACCCCGACGCCCACGCCGATCAGCAGCGCCGGAGAGGGCGGCTGCCGCAGTTCGTACTCGGTCACCACCTCGTTCTCACCGCTGACGAGAACGGCCCCCTCCTCCGGTTCGACCGGGTGGCTGCTCCTGCGGCGCACCGGGTCCCCGGCCGCCAGCGCACGCGCCTCCTCGGCCAGGTAGCCGCCGGCCTGACGCACCTTCTCCAGCCCGCGCCTGGCCACGTTCTTGGGGTTGGTCCGGTCGACCAGCTCGTCGATCGAGGCCGCCAGGCGCCGCTGCACCTGCTCGATCTCCGCCTGCACGGCCGCCGGGTCGCGTGGCGGTCCCACGGGCTTGCGTCCTTGCATACAGCCGACTCCTTCCGCTACCGCAGGGTGGCCTGCGACGGACTCTCATCCGGGGTCTGGTTGATGACTTCTTCGTCAGGCGTGCGCGTGAGCCGCAGCGCGCTCTCGATCCCGTCCACCACCCGGAAGAAGTCCAGCGTGGACAACCACAGTTTATAGACGATCAAGATCTCGAAAGCGAGAAGGAGAACACCCGCCGTCACGGTGATCCAGATGACCGACGTGGCCGAGAACACCGCCGCGAACGGCGCCAGGACGAACACCGCGATCTGGAACTCGATGCCGCTCACCAGGTGGGTGCGGATCCGCCGTGCCCGCAGGAACTCCCAGTACTTCTGGTACCAGGGGAAGCGGCTCCGAAACCCCTGGTGCAGGTCGACTCGCGGCAGCCGCACGTCCGGCTGCTTGCCCGCGGCCCGGTCGGCGCGGTTCTCCCGCTCGGTCTGCGACCGCAGCAGCTGCTCCAGGACCGAGATGCCGTGCCGGAGGACCGCCTGCTCCCCCGTGTCGCTCATCGGCCGATCCGCCGCGGCCGCCTCCTCCGGCTCCAGCATCGACAGCGTCGCCCGCGCCCACTCCAGAGCCCCCGCCAGGCGCGACCGCATCTCCCGGCGCATCTTGTACACCTGCAGCGCGTTCAGGTAGCGCAGCATGTCGCAGAAGACCACCGCCAGCGCCAGCCAGACGAAGACAACCCGCCCGGTCAGCACGTACTGGCCCCCCATGAACGCGATCGCGCACACCAGCACCCGGAACCGGTCGAAGATGTAGTCCATCCAGGAACCGAACAGCGACTCCCGGTCGGTCAACCGGGCCAGTTTGCCGTCCATGCAGTCCACGAGGAAGCACAGGTAGTACAGAACCGCTCCCGCGACCAGGAACGGCCACAGTCCCACCGCGAAGCAGGCCGCCGCCCCCAGCCCCAGCAGCAGCACCGTCACCGTCAACTGGTTCGGCGTGATCGACGTCCGGTTGGCGACCAGGCGGACCAGGCGGATCGCGATCGGATCGACCGCCCACACCGTCCACCAGGAATCGCGCTCCCGACACACGCGGCTGCGGACCTCGTCCAGGGTGTAGCTGGGCATTGCTGGTCAACTCCTCGAACACGAAGCCTGGAGAACGCTTCGGCCCGCCCCGCCGGCGACCGTCCGACGGCGGAGCCCGCGTTCCGGTCTGCGCGGTCTCGGCGTCCGACTTGACGAGGGGTGGGCTTGGTCAACCTTAAGACGAAGAACATCCATCTCAGGACGGTGCGGCCGGAGCTTCTCCCCTCCGGCCCACAATCCGCCCCACTTGTTCCACTTCGCCCTTCTGGCCGGACCACTCCTTGTTTTTCCGCTCTGTGCCCCGGTTTGCGGACTAGGGTGGGGGGCACGCGTTTGGCGTAGAGTCACCTACTCCGAGGAGTCCACGTTGCGCGAGAACACGATTCGACTCCAACCCGGCGACACCGCCCCGGATTTCACCCTGGACAGCGCTGACGGAACCCCCGTCACCCTCAGCGAGGTGCTCAAAGAGCACGACCGCGTGGTGCTGTACTTCTATCCGGCGGCGATGACACCGGGCTGCACCACCCAGGCCTGCGACTTCCGCGACAACCTGCGCGACTTCGACAACGCCGGACTGGCCGTGCTGGGCGTCTCCCCCGACTCCCTGTCCCGCCTGGCCAAGTTCGTGGAACAGGAAGGTCTGACCTTCCCGTTGCTCAGCGACCCCGACCGCTCGGTGCTGACCTCCTACGGCGCCTTCGGGGAGAAGAAGAACTACGGCCGGATCGTGCAGGGCGTCATCCGCTCCACCTTCGTCGTCTCCTCCGGGCTCACCGTGGAGCGGGCCTACTACAATGTGCGCGCCAGCGGGCACGTCGACCGGCTCAGACGCGACCTGGGGCTGTGAGGAGGCTCCCACCGAACCGCAGGCCGTTTCCCGCCCGTCGCCCGCCGGCCCCGTCCCGCACCCGTGAGGGGCACGTCCGCACGACTTGCATTCCTCACACCTGAACTGCCAATCTCAGACAGAAGCTCTCCCGGTCTTTCGACAGCCACGGGAAGACCGGGCCACGGGGCCGTAGCCCAACGGCAGGAGGCGGCGGCTTTAGGTGCCGTACAGTGCGGGTTCGAATCCCGTCGGCCCTACGGAGGACACCGGCCGGAGGAACGCGGAGGAACTCCGCGCCCTCCGGCCGGTGCTGTGTTCGGCCGACCGCGGGAACCGCTGTCCCCGGGGTGCGCCCCGCTCGACGAGCGGGACGCGGACCCGCGGTCACCCCTTCTCAGGTGCGGAACACCAGGGCCCACAGGACCACGGAGAGCAGGAGGAGGGCGAAGGCCGCCACTCCGGCGACCACCGCCACCTGCTTCTTCCGGCTCCGCTCGCTGCGGTGCTTTCCGGAACTGGTCAGCCCCAGCGCGTCGGTCGACTCGCGGATGGCGGTGAGCAGGGCGCTCACCGTCTCCGGGCGGTGCCGCTGCAACGCGTCGGAGACGTGGCTGACCTGTTCGTGCAGGTTGTTGCGGAGGACCTCGGCTCCCGCCCGGAAATGGTCGACCGCGGAGAGTTTCTCCTGGTTCTCCTGGCGCACGGCCTCGGCGCTGCGTGCCGCGGTCTCCGGACTGGTCTCCGGCGCCCACGGCGCCAGGGAGGCGATCCGCAGCATCGCGGTGGCGTTCTCCGCGGTCAGCCTCGCCTGGGGGTCGACCTTGAGCAGTCCGGCCAGCACCGGGGCCAGCGGCCCCGCGTTGGCCGCGGGAGCGGGCTCCTCCAGTTCGTCCCCGCGCAGGATCGCGATGTAGCCCTTGCGCCCGTACGGCGGGTGCCCTTCCACCGCCGCGTACAGGGTGGCGCCCAGGGACCACAGGTCCGAGGGCGGCCCCACGGGACCGGCCTTCGCCCGTTCGGGCGGCAGGTACGAGGGGGAGCCGATGATCCGCCCGGAGCTGCTGAGCGCGGACTCGCCGGTCCACGCGGCCAGCCCGAAGTCGGTCAGCACGACCCTGCCGTCCTCGCTGATCATGACGTTCTCGGGTTTGACGTCCCGGTGCACGATGCCCTCGTCGTGCGCGGCCTTGAGCGCGCTGATCAGCTGGAGGCCGATCTCGGCCACCCTGGGGTAGGGCAGCGGCCCCGCGATGTCGATGATCTCGGCGAGCGTACGCGCCACGACCAGCTCCATCACGATCCAGGGACGACCGTCCTCGTTGACCACGTCCAGGACGGTGACCACGTTGGGGTGGCTGAGCCGCCCCGCCACCCGCGCCTCGCGGGTGGTCCGGCGCAGCAGCGAGTTCCGTTCGTCCTCCGTCAGGTCGTCGGGAAGACGCAGTTCCTTGATCGCGACCTCACGGTCGAGGACGAGGTCGGTGGCCCGCCACACGGTGCCGACCCCGCCCCGGCCGATGGGCTCGCGCAGGGCGTAGCGGCCCGCGAGCACACGTTCGCCACCGGACTGGTCGTCGACTGCGACAGGGGGCCTCTGGTCGGCTGGCTCGGCGTGCGGCCGCTCTGCTGGAGGCTGTTCGATGGACACGGCTTCAGAACATCAGATCGTGGGCCATGGCGGCCTCCTGTGGACTGTTCACGACGGTCGAGACGGGCAGGAAACACGTCTTTTCGTTATACCAACGCCAACAGACGTCAGAGCAGGTGGTTGCCACATTACAGCCGCTTAGGTTCACTTTTGTTATCTCCCACGGGCTGCATCGCACGTCACGCTTTCCGTCTCTGGGGATTTTGCCAATAAAAAATGTTTAAAACCGCGTCAGGACCAAAGCGTCTCGGGATCCTGGACGAGCACCGGTCCGACGCCGAGGTCCTCCAGCGGCCCCCGCAGCGAGGCGGCGTCGCCCACGACGATCACCACCGCGTCGTCCGGGCGCAGGTACTCCCGGGCGGAGCTGTTCAGGTCCTCGGTGGTCAGCTGCTCGTAGCCGGCGCGCATCCGGTCCACGTGGTCCTCGGGCAGGTCGTACACGACCATCTCGATCAGCGCCCAGGCCATCCGGCCGGCACTGGCGTAGGCGACGGGCAGTCCCACCGTGTGGGACTCGCGGACCGCCTGGAGCTCGCTCTCGGTGACCCCCTCCTGCTGGAGCCTGGCGATCTGCTCCAGGGTCAGGCTGATGGAGTGGGCGGTGGTGGGCGCGTCCACCTGGGTGCTGATGAGGAAGAGCCCGCTGTCCCGACGCAGGTCGAACCGGCTTCCCACACCGTAGGTGTAGCCGCGCCTCTCCCGCAGTTCCAGGTTGAGGCGCGAGGTGAACATGCCGCCCAGCACGTCGCTCATGCCCTCCACCCGGGGCAGGTCGACTTCGGCGCGCGCCGGGGCGCGGTGCGCCAGCACGAACGCGGACTGCACCGATCCGGGACGGTCCAGGATGAGGATGCGGGGCCGTTCCCCCGGCGCGGCCTCCGGAGCGGTGGTGTGCCGCTGCGGGGTGGGAGCGGCGTCACCGAAGACCGCCGCACCGATCTCCTCCAGGTTCACCCCCGACAGGTCGCCGACGACCACGAGCGTCCCGGCCACCGAGGCGATGCTGTCGGCGTGGAAGCTCCGCGCGATCTCCGGGGTGAGCCGCTGCTGGTGGACGTCGCCCCCGCTGGGCGGGACCGCGTAGCGGCCGGTGAAGAGCTGGCTGCCGACGGCTCGGGCGGCCAGGGTGGAGGCGACGGAGTTCTCCAGCCGGAACCGTTCCGCGAGCTGGTCGCGGCGGCGCACGATGTCGTCGGAGCGCAGGGCCGGTGCGCGGACGGCCTCGGCCAGCAGCGCCACCGCGTCCTTGAGCCGCTTGGCGGGCGCGTCGACCCCGGTGATGAAGCTGTCCCAGCCGATCCGGCCCACCCATTCCGCTCCGTAACGCTCCAGGGCGGGGGCCAGCGAGCTGTTGCCGTCGACTCCGTCCTCAAGCGCCTCGCCGACGAGCATGGAGACGCCCATGTGCTCGTGGGGTTCGGTGATCGCCCCCGCGGGGTGGATCAGCCGCACCGCGGCGTAGGGCTGCCCAGGAAGGTCGATGGCGATGACGGTGCCGCTGCCCACCTTGACCCGGGTGGGTTTGGGAAAGACGTAGCGGACCGGCTCGCCGAGTGCGGGACGTGGCTGGAGGCTGCTCAAGAGGACTCTCCCTCGACTTCTCTGTCTGCGTCGGTGCTCGGGGGGTTCGGGGTACGGCTGGGTCAGGCGCCGGCGGTCTCGGCCGCGGCGACCTCGTAACGGAGCGAGAACCGGTTCTCGGGGGTGAGCAACCGTTTGGCGTAGTCCACGACCTCGTCCGCGGTGATGGAGGCCCAGCGCTCCGGCCAGGTGTACACGAGTTCGGGGTCGTCGAAGAGCTGGGTGTAGCCGCTGAGCGCGTTGGCGAGTCCGGCGGGGGTGGAGATGCTCTGGAAGTGGTCGCGTTCCAGGACCGCTCGGGCCCGCTCCAGTTCCTCCTCGCTGATCCCGTCGGCCAGGGCCGCGGTCTCCTCGAAGATGGCGTTCTCCAGTTCCGCGCCGCTCACCCCGTCGCGGGCGATCATGCTGATGAAGAAGAGCGACTGGGTGTAGCGGAAGTCGAAGAGGTCCGAGGAGGCGCCGCCGTCGTCGTTGGCCAGCCCCCGCTCGACGACCAGCCTGCGGTAGAGGCGGCTGCCCTGGCCCTGCCCGAGGACCGCGGAGGCGAGGTTCATGACGTCGAACTCGCGCGTGCCGTACGGGGGGATCCGGTGGACGATGAAGAGCGCGGGGGCGGGCACCTGTTCCTCGACGACCATGCTCCGCGAGCCGATGGGGCCGTCGAGGGAGGCGTCGGGGGCCTCGGCCACGCTCTCACGGGCGGGGATGCCACCGAAGTACTTCTGGACCCGCTCGTGCACGTCCTCGGGGTCCAGGGAGCTCACCACGGTGAGGACGAGGTTGTCCGGCCCGTAGTGCGTCTTGTGGAAGGAGAGTACGTAGTCCAGGTCCGCGGCGTCCAGGTCCGCCATGGAGCCGATGGTGGGGTGGTGGTACGGGTGCCCCTCCGGGTAGGCGTTGGCGAGGATCCGCTCGAAGGCGGTGCCGTAGGGCTGGTTGTCGTAACGCTGGCGGCGTTCGTTCTTCACCACGTCGCGCTGGTTGTCCAGGACCTCCTGGGTCACCCCGTCGCGCAGGGTGGCGAGCCGGTCCGCCTCCAGCCACAGGGCGAGGTCGAGCGCGTGCTCAGGCACCGTCTCGTAGTAGTTGGTGCGGTCACTGGAGGTGGAGGCGTTGAGCTCCCCGCCGAGTGCCTCGATCACCCTGAAGTGCTCACCCTTGGCCGCGTTGCCGCTGCCCTCGAACATGAGGTGTTCGAAGAGGTGGGCGAATCCGGTCCGTCCGGGAACCTCGTGCCGGGAGCCAACCCCGTACCACAGGTTGACCGCGGCCACCTGGCCGGTGGCGGCCGGAGCGGTGACCAGACGGAGTCCGTTGTCCAGTCGGTACTGCCTGATCTGCCCGGTCGCGCCGTTGCTCGTCGCCAATCCCTGCACCCCCTGCTCAGCGGATGTCGTATTGATCATGAGCCTATAGCCCCCGAAGCAGCGGGCGGCTACCTTTGCCCCGCTCTCCAGGACACCATATGCGTGTTTCCGCTGTTGGCGTGGTTCCATGGACCGTTTCGGTCCGGAATCACGCCAGGAGGGGGCGGCGTCTGGGGCGTCCGTCCGGGCACAGTTCCCGGTTCAGGGGGCCACCGCCCTGTCGTATCGTGTCCCCCTTCTGCTGGGGACCGTTTCCCGCGGTTGTGGAAAACAACAAAAAAAGGGGGGTGGGGGATTGCGTCCGGGAGAACCTCCCGACAACAACCCCCCACCCCACACGTGTGTGTACGGCGGCGACCTACTCTCCCACCCCACCACAGGGCAGTACCATCGGCGCTGGACGGCTTAACGACCGGGTTCGGAAAGGGACCGGGTGGACCCCGCCCGCTATGACCGCCGTAACCCTCACCCCACACCCACCCCCCACACGGGGACGAGCAGGGAAACCTACTCATGGATTCGTGTGCGCGAACACCTTGTATCTGCGGTGGACAAGCCCTCGGCCGATTAGTACCGGTCAGCTCCACCCCTCACAAGGCTTCCACATCCGGCCTATCAACCCCATCATCTCTGGGGAGCCTTACCCACTCACGGTGGCAGGAGACCTCATCTCGAAGCAAGCTTCCCGCTTAGATGCTTTCAGCGGTTATCTCTCCCGAACGTAGCCAACCAGCCATGCTCCTGGCGGAACAACTGGCACACCAGAGGTTCGTCCATCCCGGTCCTCTCGTACTAGGGACAGCCCTTCTCAAGTCTCCAACGCGCGCAGCGGATAGGGACCGAACTGTCTCACGACGTTCTAAACCCAGCTCGCGTGCCGCTTTAATGGGCGAACAGCCCAACCCTTGGGACCAACTCCAGCCCCAGGATGCGACGAGCCGACATCGAGGTGCCAAACCATCCCGTCGATACGGACTCTTGGGGAAGATCAGCCTGTTATCCCCGGGGTACCTTTTAGCCGTTGAGCGACGCCGCTTCCACACGCCGACGCCGGATCACTAGTCCCTGCTTTCGCACCTGCTCGACACGTCCGTCTCACAGTCAAGCTCCCTTGTGCACTTACACTCACCACCTGATTGCCAACCAGGCTGAGGGAACCTTTGGGCGCCTCCGTTACCCTTTAGGAGGCAACCGCCCCAGTTAAACTACCCACCAGACACTGTCCCCGAACCGGATCACGGTCCCAGGTTAGATGCCCGAAACAGCCAGAGTGGTATTTCACCAACGCCTCCACCCGAACTGGCGTCCGAGCTTCACCGGCTCCCACCTATCCTACACAAGCCATCCCAAACACCAATGTCAAGCTATAGTGAAGGTCCCGGGGTCTTTCCGTCCTGCTGCGCGAAACGAGCATCTTTACTCGTAGTGCAATTTCACCGGGCCCACGGTTGAGACAGCGGGGAAGTCGTTACGCCATTCGTGCAGGTCGGAACTTACCCGACAAGGAATTTCGCTACCTTAGGATGGTTATAGTTACCACCGCCGTTTACCGGCGCTTAGATTCCCAGCGTCGGCAGGCCGAAACCCACCTAACCAGTCCTCTTAACGTTCCGGCACCGGGCAGGCGTCAGTCCGTATACCGCGTCTTACGACTTCGCACGGACCTGTGTTTTTAGTAAACAGTCGCTTCCCCCTGGCCTCTGCGACCCCACCCAGCTCCGGACGCGAAGTCCATCACCAGACAGGGCTCCCCTTCTCCCAAAGTTACGGGGACAATTTGCCGAGTTCCTTAACCATGGTTCACCCGAACGCCTCGGTATTCTCTACCAGACCACCTGCGTCGGTTTCGGGTACGGGCCGTCCACACACTCGCTAGAGGCTTTTCTCGGCAGCACGGGATCACTCACTTCGGCTCAACGCCTCGACATCACGCCTCACCCGTCACGGAACACGGATTTACCTATGCTCCAGGCTACACGCTTGACCCGGGACAACCACCGCCCGGTAGAGCTACCCCCCTGCGTCACCCCATCACTTACCTACTACCCCCTCGGATCCCACGCCGACCAGCCACAACACCCGAAGGCACTGCACCAGCCGGTGGTGGTTAGCATCAGAAGCCTCGGTACTGGGCGCATGCGGACGGGTACGGGAATATCAACCCGTTATCCATCGACTACGCCTGTCGGCCTCGCCTTAGGCCCCGACTCACCCTGGGCGGATTAACCTGCCCCAGGAACCCTTAGTCAATCGGCGCCGGTGTTTCTCACACCGGTAACGCTACTCATGCCTGCATTCTCACTCCCACGCAGTCCACCACA